>JAKBBP010000045.1 GCA_021808445.1 Pseudomonadota bacterium | reverse complement strand
ATGCCTGGGCATGGGCTCGCGTGGCCTGTTGCTGTCCACGCTGTCGGCTCAGCTCATCGTCTCCGAGCTGGAAGGCGAGCCGGCTCCACTGGAACGCGAGCTGCTGGACCTCCTGGACCCCTGCCGCGCCGCGGTGCTCCCCCGCAGGACCTGAAGCGCGGATCGGTCGTCCCCCGCCGGGAATCCAGGCAGCTCTCAGTCCGGCATGGCCGTGCGGCTGAGTACACGCCCCTGCGGGTCGAGCACCACCAATCCGAGCACTCGCACCGGCTGCACCTCGGCGACGCGGGTGCGCGGGAAATAGCCGTAGGTCAGCGGTGGACGCGGCGCGCCTCGCAGCGCACCATCGCGCGTCACCACGAGAAAAAAGCCGAACTGATGGCGCTGGAATTCTGAATGAAAGGCCTCGGCTGCCCGTTCGTCATCGGCGACCACGTATTCGAAGGCCAGACTGCCTCGGTCCCAATTGGTGGGCTGCACGCAGGCGCTGAGCCGAGCGTAGCGGTCCTGGGCATAGGCCCCTGCACAGAAGTAGCCGCGCAATGCGTGCGCGGGCTGCAGGCGCAACTGCAGGCTCAACGCAAAGCGGTGTCGCTGGAAGTCATAGGGTCCGAGCGCGGCGCGCACCGGAACCAGGAATCCCGTGGCAGACGCCACCTGACGGGCGCGGGCCTCGAGCAAGGGCATGAGCCGCTGCAGCGCATCGTGGCGCACGAACTGGTCATTCGACTGCAGGGCCTGCGCATCGCGCTGCTGGGCGGCGGGCAATTCCATGCGCCCGGAGTACAGCACCACCCGGGCCACGTCAGGCTGCTGCAGCTGATTCGCGACCGCCAGCAACGGCGTTGCGATCCGATCCAGCGGCACGTAGCCCTGCTGCTCCAGAGCGGCGAGATCAGCGGCCTGGGGCAACTGCGCGTGGGCTGTGGCCATGGCCACACAGCCCAGGCAAAGGGCCTGCAGCGCGCGGCGCAGAAACGACGTAGGTTCCACAAAGGGATGCATGACCATGGGACGGTTCAGGAAAACGCCAGGGGAAAGGACTTCGCGCCTCGAGATCTCAGGGCCTCGCCGTTGCCACATCCGGCACGTCGTAGCGCAGATTCGGGCGCGCGCAATCGGACAAGTCGGCCAGCATGCACAGGCCGTTGCGCAACAGCCGCATGGAGTGCGCGCGGCGCAGGTACAGAAGCACGAGATCGTTGTCGTCGGCGCGTACGTCCTGCTGGTAGAGCAGGCTCGCCTGCATCAGACGATGCTCCATGCTGACCCCGGCACGCAATGGATGGGCCAGCGCCGCCAGGAAGCCGTGGTGCCGCACCGGAGCCTCGGACTCGCCAGAGGGCGGCCGCAGCAAGGCGGCCATGAGTGGCACCATCCAATCGCGCAGGTGGTTTCGCTGCGTCGCGGTCACTCGCAGGCCCAGCGGCCATGCCACCCTGCGCTCGGAGACCGGAACCACCTGCAAGGGCGCGAGTTGCACGGCTGCGGGAACGTCGAGGGCCTCGACCAGCGGAGTGAGCTTGGAGACAGCGTCAGGTACCCGCTTGCAAGCCAGATCCGACACACCTTCGCACCCGGCGCCGATGAACAGGGTCGAGTACAGATGCGTTCTCTGCGGGGCCAGGCGTGCAGCCGACAGACCCGAAGCCGCCAGCAAGGCCGTGCTCAGCGCAGCCGGGTTGTATGCGTAGACCTCGGCACGGTGCGGGTAGAACAAGGCGTTGTACTGAGCCAGCCCTCCACCCAGAGAATGGCCTACGAAAACCATCCGGGACGGCGCCGCGCCAAGATGCGCCAGAAGCTGGCGGATGGAAGCCTGCGAGCGGGTGTAGATGCCCTGCGCCTGCGGCGGATCGGGCAGGAGAGCGAGGCGTCCGAGGTCGCGAGCCCCACCGCGCTGCGCCGGCTCGATTCCCATGCGCCGTGCGTTCTCGCGCAAGGCCGCGCCGGATTCGGCACGGCCGCCGAGACCCTGATCGACATCCTCGATCCAGTTGTGCGCGGAAACCGTTCCGCGAAACACGACCACCAGTTTGCGCGACGAGGCGGTGTAGCGCCAGGCGTAGAGCAAGCCCACGCTCGGGTGATGAACCACCGTCCAACCCGGGTGCAGCCTGGCAAAGGCGCTGCGTCCAGTTGCCGGATCGCGCAGGTAGATGTCATCCGCCAGTACCGCATCGTGCGCGGCCCGCACCCACTGGGCCGGCGCCGTGGGCTCGGCGGCTTGCGTGTACCCGCCGGGCGCCGCGCTCCACAGGCACAGCGCGAACAGCACGACGAGTCGCCTCATCCCACACTCCCGCAGCGGGCATGGCCCACAGTCCGCACGGTGGAGTTCGGATGGAATCCGAAATCGGCGCCGCGAAACACCCCTTTGCGAATGCTCTCGAACACCGGATATGCGTAGGGCTGGAAGTGAATCGTGCCCTGGATGGCCGTGGCGACGACGTCACCGACGGCCTTGTGTCCCGGATAGATCGCCACCACCTCGGGGTAGATGTAGCTGCGAAAGATCTCCTGATCGGTGATCGGACTGTGCAGACGCTGGCTGAAAAAGGCAAAAGACAGTGCGGTGCCGATCCCGATGGCCCCGGTCTTGATCCAGCCGTTTCTCCAACCCCGCCCGGTGAGACACTGGATGAGAAAGAAGAACACCTTGAAGATATGGACCACGGCGCCGGATACGGAAAATGCCAGGGCCAGGGGCGGAGCCACCAGTGCACGCATGTTCGCGCGGCCCTCCGCGGCGTCCGGCCCGCCGTCGGCATAGTCCTGCACCGGCGCGGTCAATCTGGCCAGGCGCTCGGCCGTCACGCGGGCGATGACCTTGGAGTACACCGCATGGTCGAATTCTGCCGGGTTTCGATACCCCAGGGGCACCGCGGTGCCGGCGGGGTAGCACAGCGCGGAATCCAGACGCTTCTGGATCGGGGCACTGTCGACGAACTGGGTGGAATCGAGATTCGGGGCCAGGTCGGCGCCAAGCTTTGCGCGAATCGACGCATGAAAACGCTGGTCGGCCTGCTCGCGCACGCGGCGCGCGACCGCAGCATAGAAGGCATCCCGGTCTCCCGGGTGCCAATCCGGCCCCACGGGGACCCCGGAGCGCCGCACACTGGCCCGCACGCGGGCGGCGTAAAAGGGGGATACCGAGTACGGGTTGAGGCCGTGGCGCCGCAAATTGGATTCGTATCGAATCCACGCCTGGGATTGTTGACGCCCGATATCCGCGATGGCCGCGTCATAGCGGCGTGACCCGGCAAGGTAATCCGCATAGTCGGACCGAAGCTTTCGCAGGGCCCTCGCGTAGCGGTCGAAATTCGCAGCGGGACCTCCATAGGCGGCGTCCACCATGCGACGCAGCAGGCTTTCGCGCTGATCGGCGATTTTCTGGTCGATGTCCTGGATCGCCAGCAGCATGAACGGAAAGGTTGCCAGGAAGGCTTTTCCGTCCGGCGCCTGCATGCTCTCGCGGCCCAGGTCCAGGCCATCGATCCGGGCGTCGCCGCTCAGCAGTGCGTGCTGAAGCAGCATGAGGTTGGATGCTGCATAGCGTTCACGGGGATTCGAGCGCGCGACAATACCGTCCAGCAAGGCTTTCTCCCCCTGGTAGACGCCCGCCATGATCAACGCCGTGAGCAGGACCAGCACCAGAGGGCGCGCGGGCACCCTGCCGTGCAGGATCCAGGGCCACGCCAGCAGTGCCACCGCGAACCCGGACAGCAGGCGCCCCCACTGTTCGATGCCCTGGATCGATGTGCTGGCCGTCAGACCGCCCACCGCGTCGAGCAGCCGCGAGTTGAACGAGAACTCCAGCAGCAGGTAGGCCAGCGTCACCGCGGTGAGGATGTACAGCGTGCCGCCGCGGCCTTTGCGGGGAAAGATGTACCGGGGATGAAGCCAGGACAGGAATCGCATCGGGGCGTGCTCAGCGGATGTGCACGAGCACCGGCCGCTCGGTAGGCATGGACACCACCTCGACCTCCGATGGAACGCTGAAACCGCTCGAGGGAGCCTGCGGCGCCCGCGGCGCAGGCGGGGCCGCAGGCGTTCTGGGAATCGTGGAACCGCCCCCCCCTGCGCCTGGAACCGGGGAAGGATGAGAACTGCGCCGCTCCAGGTCGGATGACGAGACCGGACCATTCTCGATGTGCCAGGGCACGGGGACGGCCGCGCCCCCCGTGCCGGCGACCATCCCGGAAGCCTGCCTTGTATCCCTGGCGAGGTACAGCGCTCCGTTCTGAACGATCCACACTGGAGAGCCCGGAAGGGGTGCGACGGAACGCAGCAGCCAGTAATCGTGCGCGGGATCGGTCACGGTAGCCAGGGGCTGACACAAATGGGTCTCCACCTGGCGACTGCTGGCGTCGTCGCGCCCGATCAGGAATACATATCCATGTTGCGGACAGCCCGGCCGTGGCGCATCGAGAAACAGCACCAGATCTCCATCGGAAAGGATTTCCGAATTGGCAATGTGATATCCCTGGGGTTCCGGCGGCAGACTGAGAATGCTGAAACGATCATAGAACTTGAGTTGATAGGCGCCTGCCACGGTTCGGCGCAGAACCCCATGATCGTGCGCCATCGGAAAGGTCTGGATGACGGTCGCCCCCAATTCGTCGGGGTCAAGGCGGGCCGTGAGGATGTTGCCATTGGTCATTGCGCAGCCTGCGAGGACGAGCAGGATGGAGACAGGCGCGACCGCGGCAAGGGTTCGAATCCAACGCGCAAGCATGGGGAGGGCTTTCACGAACTGAAGGTCGGGTCGGGGAATGTCGCGGAGTGCGATCTGCCTCGGAGCGAGGGGTGCCGGACGGGGAATGCAGCGCCTGGGCGCGCGCGGTGCAGATTTCCAGCAGGGAGCCGCAAACCGATGCGCCCGCAGGCCTCGATTCAAGACGCGATCAGAAGGCCCGTCCACCCCGAGGCGTGGCAGGGGTGCACTGACGCGGTGGGCTGTTCATGCAGCGGAGCGTGATCGCTTCCTTCGATGCGCGAATCCTGGACGCATGAAGCCTCGCGACCGCAGATGGGCCGCTCCTGAAATCATGGGGCATTTGTGAACCGCTGGAAACGGGAAGGTACCTGAGCCGGATCGGGTGGAAATCACCCGCTCGGCTATGTTTCACCGAGTTTCCAAGTGCTTCCTTACTGGAAACTTGCAGGGTTTTGTGACCGAGGTGCGCGGCGGGATGGGAAGAACCCCGTGTCATCGGGATACAGCACCATCGGTGTCATGATTGAAAATGGAAAACGACAGAATCCAGCCTTGGGCGGCGGACGTCCAGGATTTGAATGCTTGCCGATGTTTCAAATGGACGCATCTGGGAAATGCGCAGCAGGACTGCGCGAACCCCAGGGGTCATCCTAGGCGGCGCCTATACCGGGCACGAGGGAGCCGGGCGCCGCTGCGCCCTTGTGGCGGGCAGTGAAGTCGAGCATGCGCTGCACCGAGCGGCGCGCGCGCGCGCCGAGTCCAGGATCCAGCATGATCTCGCCGCTTCCGCTGCGCAGCGCGAGCTCGAGGCCGCGCAGCCCGTTCATGGCCATCCAGGGGCAATGCGCGCAGCTCTTGCAGGTCGCGCCGTTGCCCGCCGTGGGAGCGGCGATGAACATCTTGTGAGGGTTCTGCTGCTGAAGCGCGTGGAACATCCCGGTGTCGGTGGCGACGATGAAGGTGCTGCGGTCACTCTCCCGGGCGGCCTTGAGGATCTGCGACGTCGACCCCACCACGTCGGCCAGGGCGATCACGCCGGCAGGACTCTCGGGATGCACCAGGACCAGGGCACCCGGGTATTGTTCGCGCAGCAACTCCAGCTCGAGGGCCTTGAACTCCTCGTGCACGACGCAGGCACCCTGCCAGAGCAGCATGTCCGCGCCGGTCTCGCGCTGGATATAGCCGCCCAGGTGGCGATCCGGCGCCCACAGGATCTTGCGGCCCTGGCGGTGCAGGTCGGAGACGATGTCCAGTGCGCAGCTCGACGTGACCACCCAGTCTGCCCGCGCCTTCACGGCCGCGCTGGTGTTGGCATACACGACCACCGTGCGATCCGGATGGGCA
This sequence comes from Pseudomonadota bacterium, assembly GCA_021808445.1. Lineage (GTDB taxonomy): Bacteria > Pseudomonadota > Gammaproteobacteria > Burkholderiales > Burkholderiaceae_C > Thiomonas_A. The sequence goes on along the minus strand of JAKBBP010000045.1, from coordinate 18,569 downwards.
TCGCACCACGCCGAGAATTCGGGCGCCGGGCACCCCAGGTCCAGCGAGCAGGTGGCGTCGAGCTCGGGCATCAGGACCCGCTTGTCCGGCGACAGCATCTTGGCCGTCTCGCCCATGAATCGCACGCCCGCGACCACCAGCGTGGACGCCGGCTGCGCCGCGCCGAAACGGGCCATTTCCAGCGAATCGGCCACCAGGCCCCCGGTCTGCTGGGCCAGGTCCTGCAGGTCGGGGTGCACGTAGTAATGGGCCACCAGCACCGCGTCGCGTTCGGCGAGCAGGCCTCGGCAGCGCTCCATCAGGGCGTCACGTTCCCCGGCCGAAGGCTCCTCCGGTACGCGGGCCCAGGCCTCCTGGGTTGCGCACACGGGGCTTTCGACCTGGATGGAAATGGTCTGGTTCATGCTCAGGCTCCGGCAAAGCGCATCGAATAGTCGGTGGCGACCACATCCTTGGTCAGCTTACCGATGGATATGCGGTCGACCCCGGTACGCGCAAGGGCGCCCACCGTATCCAGGTCCACCCCCCCCGAGACCTCGAGCTCGGCGCGCCCGGCGTTGATGCGCACGGCCTCGCCCAGGCGATCCAGATCCATGTTGTCCAGCAGCACCATGCGGGCACCCGCGGCCAGGGCCTCGCGCAGCTGTTCCAGTGTCTCCACCTCGATCTGCACGAACACCCCGGCAGGCGCGATGGCATGCGCGCGCTGCAGCACCGCGGCGATGCTGCCCGCTGCGGCAATGTGGTTCTCCTTGATCAGGATGCCGTCGTACAGACCCATGCGGTGGTTGGCGCCGCCGCCCACGCGCACCGCGTACTTCTGCGCCACCCGGAGCCCGGGCAGGGTCTTGCGGGTGTCGACGATGCGCGCGCGCGTGCCTTCGACCGCCTGGACGTACTGCGCCGTGCGCGTCGCCACGCCCGAGAGCAACTGCAGGAAATTGAGCATGCTGCGCTCGGCCGTCAGCAGGGTGCGCGCGCTTCCCGCGACCTGGAGCACCACGTCGCCGGCGACCACCCGGGCTCCCTCGGGCACCTGCCACTCGATGCGCAGCGCAGGATCGAGCTGGCGCAGGACCGCCTCCACCCACGGCCGCCCGCAGACGATGGCCGGCTCGCGCACCAGCACCCGCGCCTGCGTGCGCGTGGATGCATCGATCAGGGAGGCGGTGAGGTCGCCGCTGCCCACGTCTTCGGCGAGGGCGTTGCGCGCATCCTGCGCGGCGACGGTTTGCAGGCTGGGGCCGTTCATGACCACGGGACTCGTTCGCAGGGTTGAAACCCTCCAGTGTAGGCCGCTGCGCGCCGGCCCGAAGGCCGCCGCTCCGTAGCCAGGTGCGGGGAGGGTTTTCACCGAGATGTTTCCAGGGGTTACACCCTTGACAGCCGTATATTAGTAAACGCTAATATTGCGCATCCTCAAGGGAAGGAACTCTCATGGACCAAGTGGTTGATTTTTCTCGAATCACCTCGAAAACGCGGGCTCCGGCCGGGCGCGCGGGCGGTCCGCGTTCCGGCCCGGCTGGCGCCGCGGCTGCGGCCTGCGCGGGCAAGCGCGTCGGTCCGGGCGAGGTGAGCAGCGCCTGGCGCGGCGCCTCCGATTGCCGCAACTGTGGCGTGCGGCGCATTGCGCTGTTCGGCGCCCTGGGCGTGGACGACTTCAATGAAATCCATCAGGTCATCGACGACATGCAGTTCGCCTCCGGGCAGAACCTGTTCTCCGAAGGCCAGCTGGGCCAGTACCTCTACACCGTCAAGACCGGCTTCGTGAAGCTCGAGCGCGTGCTGCCCGATGGAACCCGGCGCATCACCCGGGTGGCGCGCCGGGGCGATCTCATCGGACTCGAGGCCTTCATCCAGCAGCCTTATATGCACCATGGCTCGGCCATCGGCACGGTCCGGGTCTGCCGCATCCCGGTGGACGTGATCCGCAACCTCGAGGAACGGGTCCCCAACCTGCGCCACGAGTTCCTGGAACGCTGGCACCGGGCGCTGCGCGAGACCGACGAGTGGGCCCTGCTGCTGGGCTCGGGCACCATTCCCTCGCGCATGGCGCGGCTGCTGCTGCGCCTGGCGGAGCCCGAACTCAACGACACCATCGTGTTGCCCAAGCGCAGCGACCTGGGCGCCATGCTCGGAGTCGCACTGGAAACCGCCAGCCGCGTCATCGCCCAATTCGAGCGCGACGGACTGGTCGAGCATGTCGGCCCCCGGCTGTTCCGCATCCACCGCGCGGCCATGCAGGAACTGGTGGCGCCCACATCGCGCCTGGCGGCCTGATTCCGCGCCAGCGCCCGTTCAGCCGGCGTCGGCCCAGGCGGTGATGGGCTCCCACTGCTGCAGGTCGCGCTCGACCTGCACCGGGCGCAGGTCCCACAGCGTCAGGCCGTGCGCGGCCATGTGCGCGTAGTTGGTGGTGGGCCGAAGCATGCCCAGGGTCGGATAGGGCAGGCCTTGCAGGAATTCGCGCAGCTGCTCGGCCGCGCGGGTTCGCTCGTCGACGCGCATCCCCACCAGGGCGATGCGCAGGTCCTTGCGCTTGCGCCGCGCGGCCACCCGATCCAGGAACTCCTGGGCGGCATAGATGTCGAACACCGAGGCCTGGAGCGGAACGAGAAGGCTGTCCGCGACCCCCAGCACCTCGTCGAGGCGATGGCCGTGCAGCCCGGCCGGGGTGTCCAGGACCACATGGCTGGTGCCCTGCGGAGGGCGCGCCACACCGTCGGAGCCGATTTTCCAGCTCCCGATTTCCGGCAGCGTGGCCGGACGCAGCGACAGCCACAGGCGCGAGGACTGCTGGCGGTCGGCGTCGCCCAGCATCACCCGGTGGCCCCGCCAGGCCCAGTAGCCGGCCATTTGCGTGGACACGGTGGACTTGCCCGCGCCCCCCTTGGGATTGGCGACCACCAGCACCGGCATGAGCGTCTCCCCGGCCACGCACCACCGCAGCCCCTCACGCTAGCTTATCAGGCCCCTGCCGCGCAGGAGCGCCGCCATGCCCGCATTTCGCAACCAGCGCAAAATGAGGGCCTGTGACCCCGAAGACCCAGCGATGTTCAATCCCAGCAAGGACGAAGTCCGCCGCTTTTTCATCGACGCCTGGCGCCGGCGCAACACCGGCGTCCTGACCGCCCTGGAAACCCTGGCCGTGGGCTGGATGGAGCAGCACCCCGAATACCACGAGGACCTGGACGCACCGGATGCGATCGAACGGGACTACGGCGTGGAAGCGGGGCGCAGCAACCCCTTCCTGCACTTGTCGATGCACCTGTCGATCACCGAACAGGTATCCATCGACCAGCCGCCCGGCATTCGCCAGGCCTGCCAGCTGCTCGCGGCTCGCCGCGGCGAGCACGAGGCCCATCACGCGATCATGGAATGCCTGGGCCAGATGCTGTGGACCTCCCAGCGAAACGGGCAACCCCCGGATGGCGAGGCCTATGTGGACTGCGTGCGCCGCGCCGCCACGCGGGACTGAGCGCGGGCACCACGCGCCCACGGGGCCACGGCCCCGCGCTGGGTGCCTGAACCCACTGGGCCCAAAGTCGATCATCGTATCGGGGCCGTAGCGCGGGCCTCCGACGGGGCCGGGCCAGGCTGCCTAGCATGCCTGCATGCCCTCCACATCGTCCTCCACGGCGTCCTCCTCGAAGCCCTTGCGCTCGCCGATGCGCTCGCCGATGCGCCGGCTCCTGCGTACCGTCCTGCGTACCGTCCTGCGCACGGTCCTGTGCGCGGCCCCGTGCATGGGCCCGGCCTGCCTGGGCCTGAGGCCCGCAGCGGCGCAGCAGCCAGCCCTGCACTTCGCATCCCCGGAGCACGAGTTCCTGGGCGCACGCGTGCTCCTGCGCCTGCCCGATGGCGGCAGGCAGAGCGGCGAGCGCGTGGTGCTCCTGCGCACCCGCAGCTCCGACGGCACGGAGCTCGCCCTCAGCTACGCCGAGCTGCTGGCTCTGGCAGGCGACTTCTACGGCGTGCCCTACGCGCGGGTGGGCGATGGCCGGCCCTTCGACTCGGCCTGGTCAGCACGCAGCGACGCAGCTGCCGTGGCCTTCCGCCGCGACCTGCTCAGCCTGGCCTACCAAGGCTATGTCGATGACCTGCCCCGCCTGCGCGAGCTGCAGCGCGGCCTGATGCAGCGCTTCGTCGAGGCGCGCGCGCAGGGCCGCCCGCTGGATTACCGCATCGACGACGATTGCGCCTTCATGCGCGCCACGGGCGCCGACGCCTGCATCGAAGGCGCGGCCGACCTGATCCACCTGCGCGACTACCTCGGCCGCTACTTCGACCTTGCCAGCCGCAGCCAGGATCACTTCGGCGACAACGCGCAGACCACCTTCCTGGTCGGCCAGCGCCTGGCCCTGCAGCAGGCGCTGCAGGCACGTGACGAGGACGACCTGCGCCGCGCGTATCTGACGGCGGCGTACGCCGGCCACTTCGGCAGCGATGCCTTCGCCTCGGGCCACGTGCGCACCGACAAGCAGGCGATCGACGCATACTGCGCGGGCGGCTTCGCCGAGGCTCCCCTGCGCGGCCACACAGCCCAGATCCTCAGTGGCGTGCTGGTCAAGACCATGCACGACCAGGAGAACCGCGAGGGCATCCATCTGATCGCGCGCGACGGGCGGCGCTGGGTCGCCCACGGAGACAACGCGCTTTCCCTGCCGGGCGGCGAGGCCGAGATGCAGCCCATCGTGCAGAGCTTGCAACTGGCGGTGGACCAGGTCTTCGAGGCCTACCAGCTGCGCGGACGGGTCGACGAGACGCGCTACGTGGAAGACAGCCTCGCCACGCTGCGGCGAAGCCTGCCGGACATCGCGGCCACGCGGGATGCCGCATCGGGCAACCTCCCGCCCTTGTTCGAGCCTCGCGATGACGGCATGGTGCTGTGGAACGATCCGCAGGGCACGGCGGGGCCGCTGGACTGCGAGGCCGCCTTGTGGCGCTATGCCGGGGAGCTCGCGCCACGGCCGCCGCGACAGGCCCGGCGCGGCGACGCGACGGGCGAGCTCGCGCCTCCCCCCGTGCCGTCCGGCACGGCGGCCCGATCCATCGACGTCACGGCGAGCCTGGCCGGCCCCCGCTCGCCGCCAGGCTCCGCCCCGCAGGGCCGTCTGAGCTGCGACTGGGCTCGCATCGATCACGGCGACTTCCCGGCCAGCGAGGGCCACTTCAGTTCCGCCGTCACCGCGCACCTGGAAAGCAACGGTGCCGCCACCGGTGCCGAGGGCGACCTGTACTGCCTGCTGGCGACCCCCGACCTGCGCGACGTGGCCTGCCAGTTCACGGTGCATTACGACAACCCCTACTGGGGAGCGGACCGGCAGGTGCTGCGCCAGCATGCGGGGGCCTGCGAGGTCCTGCTGGACGACGCTGGGCGTGGCAACCACTGGCGTCCGCGCCTGCTGCTGCGAGACACCGCGAGCGCTGCGCGTCCTTGATGCCACGCAAGGACTGGGGCCATCCGTGCGCTCCATACTCGGCGCGTGACTGTCATCCACAACGGGCGGGTAGCCGCTGATCGGCTCCCGCCGCACCAGGGGAGAAGATCATGGACCGGAACATCAGCACCCGTCTGCGCAGGCGCGGCACGACCGCCGGGCTGGCATGGCTTGCAAGCATCCTGCTCGCCGGCTGCGGGGGCGGCGGCGGCACGGCGCTGCCCGCCGCGGGGACGACCTTTCCGCTGCAGACCGCGATGTCCGCGCTGTTGACGGCGGGCGTCACGCGAAGCGCCACCGTCTCGGGCAGCGCCCTGTACCAGGGCGTGAGCGTGCCCATCAGCGGCAGCGTGACCCTGAGCATTCTTCCCATGACCCAGGCCACGGTGCTGTTCAATGCGCAGACCGCGACCTACGCCATCTTCAGCGTCAGCGGCACGGTCACGGTGGCCAGCCAGACCCTGAGCATCTCGTCCAGCCAGCAGACCTACTTCAGCACCGCACTGCAGCCCCTGGGGTACACGAGCACCGGCGCCTATTGCGTGGCCGGCGCTCCGGGCAGCTACCCGGCCACGGTGCAGCTCGGCGACAGCGGGAGCATCGTCAGCTACGCCTGCTACAGCGACAGCACGATGAGCGTGCCGGTCGGCACCGAGAGTCTGAGCTACAAGGTAGGCCCGGGCGTCTCGAGCACGACGGTCACGGTCTCGCTCATCGACACCGCGACCACGACCAGCGGACAGACCAGCTCCAGCGAGATCGACAACTACCTGCTGAGCACCGGAGGCACGCTCAGCCTGAGCTCGGCCAGCCTGAGCATGACGGATTCGGGGGTGCTGCTGAACATGCAGCTGACCTTGAGCTGACCCGGGGCCGAGCCTGAGTCCGCCCCAGCCTTTGGCGAGCCCACACGGCCGGGCAGCGACCCGGCCGTGTGGCGGCCATCACTGCAGGCCCTTGTCGAACACCTTCTGGAACGTGCCCGAGGCGATTTCCAGGTGCAGCCACTGGTCGACGAAATTCTGGAAAGGCAGATCGTCCCGCGGGATCAGGTAGGCCTTCTCGCCGTAGGTCAAGGGATGGTGGGGATGCACCGCGCAAAGCTGCGGGTGCAGCTTGTGCTGCAGCGCCGTCTCGGTGCCGTCGGTGATCATCACGTCGGCCTTGCCGTCGATCAACTGCTGGAAGATGGTGTTGTTGTCCGGGTAGACGATCACCTTCGCATGGTGGATATCGGCCTGCACGAACTTGAAGTTGGTGCCGCCCGGATTGGTGATCACGCGCACCGAGGGTTGGTCGATGTCGGCCAGGGTCTGGTATTTGCCGACGTCACCACAGCGAACGATGGGGGTCTTGCCGTCGACCAGGTAGTGGATGCTGAAGGCCGCGGTTTTCATGCGCGGCAGGGTCACGGAGATGCCCCCCATCGCGATGTCGCATTTGCCGGCGTCGAAATCCTTCATCAGGGTCGGCCAGGTGGTCTTGACGAACTGCGCCTTCACCCCCAGCGCCTGCGCCAGGCTGTTCGCCTGGTCGATGTCGATGCCCACGTAGCTTCCGTCGGACTGCAGGTAGGTGAAGGGCCGATAGTCCCCGGTGGTGCAGACCCTCAGCACGCCTGACTGGATCACCCGGTCCAGCGTCGAAGCCGGCTGCTGGGCCCGGGCGGGCGCGTACGCCATGGTCGCCGCCGCGGCGGCGGCGCACAGGGCCACTCGGCAAAGTTTTTTCCAAGTTCCGTTCATGTTGTCTCCCCTGTTGTTCGGTTGGTCGCGGCGGCGGATCGGCCAGCGGATCGGCAAGCCCATCGGGACCGGCGCCCTGGAAACTATACGTACGAAGACTGCGTCGCGCACGGCGGCTCCGTATGGGTGGATCCACGAAGCGGCGACGCAGGATTTGTGCCTAACATCCTGGTGTCCTGTCCCGCAATGACCTCCAGCATGCTGAAGAAAATCCGGCCCGACCAAGTCCGGAAGGGAATGTACGTCGCGAAAATCGAGGGGCCGTGGCTGCAGCACGGCTTCTGGCGCGGCGCATTCCCGGTGCGCGGGGAGGATCAGTTGCGCGCGCTCAACGAGCCAGGCGTGGAGGCGGTGTGGATCGACACCGCGCGTGGCGAGGACCTGGAGCCGCCCGCTTCGCCCGCCGCCGACTCTGTGGCATCCGCGCCCCCTCCGGACGCCCGCATCCAGCTGATCGACGACATTTCCGTCGATGCCGCCCCGGCCCCGCAGGCGCTCGCCACCGAGCGGGACCCGCAGCCCGCGGCGGCTCCGGGGCCCAGGCTGGCGCTGCGCGAGGAGCTCTCCCGCGCGCGGCGGGTGTTCCTGCGCTCCAAGCCCATGCTGGAGAACATGTTCGCCCAGGCGCGACTGGGGCGCTCCGTGGACACCGCGGGGGCCCATGAGTTGCTGGAGGAAATCTCCGAATCCCTGCGCGACAACCCCTGGGCCCTGCTCAGCGTGGTGCGCATCAAGCGCGCCGACGACTACACCTACCTGCACTCGGCCGCGGTGGGCGCGCTGATGGTGGCGCTGGCCCGGCAGCTTGGCCTGGACCGTGAGCAGACCCGGATCGCGGGCCTGGCGGGCATGCTCCACGACATCGGCAAGGCGGCGATTCCCCACGAGGTGCTGAACAAGCCCGAGGCCCTGACCGAGGCCGAGTTCGCGATCATCAAGACCCATCCCCGACGCGGCCACGACCTGCTGCGGCGCGCGGGCGACGTGGATGCCACGGCCGTGGACGTGTGCCTGCACCACCACGAGCGCCTGGACGGCACCGGCTACCCGGACGGACTCGCGGGCGAGCAGATCAGTCGCCTCTGCCGCATGGCGACGATCTGCGACATCTACGACGCCGTCACCTCGAACCGCCCCTACAAGGCGGGCTGGGATCCCGCAGAATCGCTGCAGCGCATGGCGCGATGGGCGCCAGCACACATCGACCAGGAAATCTTCCATCACTTCGTCAAGGCCATCGGGATCTACCCCGTAGGAAGTTTCGTGCGTCTTGACTCCGGCTTGCTGGGCGTTGTGGTCGATCAAACGCACGGCGAACTTCTGCGCCCCAAGGTGCGCGCCGTGTACTGCACGCGCAAACGGGATTTCCTGCAACCCGTGCTCCTGGACCTGGCCGGCCAGGCTCGGGACGAACGCATCGCGGGCCTGGAGCGCCCCGAACGCTGGGGCATCACGGACCCCTCGCTGTACCTGCGCGAAGCCTGAGCCCGGGCGCCCGGCGGATTCCTAAGTCGCGGCTAAGTCCGCACGCCTAGGCTGTGCCAAACCGGAATGATTCCGGATGACGCGCCGGTCGCGGCCGGCCTCCGAGCCATGCCCCAAGTTCCGAACCCTCCTGCGGCCCAGGCGCCGCGCGCGAGCGCCTTGCCCACGCTGGCCGCTTTCGTGTCCCAGGTACGCCGACAGCGCGGCCGGGCGCGGCGCCTGAGCCAGGTCGTCAGCCTCGCCAGCCTGCTGCTGGTGCTGGGCGGCTGCGCGAGCTACCAGGCCCGACCGCTGGCCGAGCGCGCCGATTCGGTGCGCGCGCTGCGCTCGCTGAGCGTGGACACGGCGCGCATCCCGCTGCCACGCCTGGCCGCCCAGCCCATCGATCTCGACCGCCCCCTGCCCATGGCCGCGGTCGCCGCGCTGGCCGTGCTGGACAACCCCTCATTGCGCCTGGCGCGCGACCGACTGGGCGTGGCGCAGGCACAGGCCTTCGCCGCCGGCCTGCTTCCGGATCCCCGGTTCTCCGCCTCGCGCGATGTCCCGCGCCACAGCCCGGGCGCCAGCACCACGGCCTACAGCTACGGACTGGACTTCGACCTCGGCAGCCTGCTCACCCGCCCCGCCGCAGAAGCCGCGGCACGCCAGCATGTGCGCAGCGTGAACCTGGACTTGCTGTGGCAGGAATGGCAGACCGCCTCGCAGGCGCAGCTGATCTACGTACGCCTGGCCGCGCTGCACGCACGCCGCGGGCTGCTGTTGCGCGAACAGGCCCTGGTGCGCCGAGGCCTGCGCCGCAGCAACGCCGCGGTGACCCAGGGCAATCTGTCGCGCACCGACGCGGATGCGCAACTGCTGCGCCTGCAGTCGCTGCGCCAGCGCCTGGCGGCCGACGACCGCAACCGGGTGGACCTGCAGTCCCGCCTGCACGCCCTGCTCGGCCTGGCGCCGGGGGTGCCGCTGCACCTGGCCGGTCTGCCCGACATCGGGCCCGAGGCTCCGGCGCAGGCTCGCGCCGCGCTGGCTCGCGTGGCCGACATCCGCCCCGACCTGCTCGCGCTGCGCGCCGGCTACGCCAGCCAGGAGCAAAGCCTGCGCGAAGCGGTGCTGCAGCAGTTCCCCTCGATCAGCGTGGGGCTGAGTCGCGCGCGCGACACCAGCGATGTGAACACCGTGGGCTTCGGGCTCAGTTTCCGCCTGCCCCTGTTCAACGGCTCGCGCGGGCGCATCGCGGTGGCGCGAGCCACCCGCCGCGAGCTGCGCGACGCCTACCAGCTTCGCCTGGACCAGACCCAGGCGCAGGTGGAGCAGACCCTGGCCCGGCTGGCGCTGCTGCGGCGCCAGCAGGCCGCGCTGCGCGCCGACCTGCCCGCGCTGCGCGCCGCCGCCGCCTCCGCGCGCCAGGCCCTGGCCGACGGCAGCTACACGCTCCAGCAGGCCCAATCCCAGCAGCTGGCCCTGCTCGACCAGCGCCTGGCGCTGCTGGACCTGCGGGAACAGCAGGCCGAGCAGAGCGTGGCCCTGGACCTGCTCACCGGCGCCGGGCTGTACCGCGGCGCCTCCTCCGCCTCCTCCGCCTCCTCCGCCTCCAAGCCTTCCGCATCATGAGCCTGCCCACCCTCGCAGCCGCGCCCGCCCCGCTACTGCGCGCCCTGCCGCCCCACACGACGCGATCCGCCCTGAACCTGGCCACCGCGCTGGCGCTCGGTGTCCTCGGCGCCCTTGGCGCCCTCGCGCCCGCGCTCGCCGACGTGGCCCCCAGCGCCCTCGTGCGCACCGCCCCGCTGCAGCGCGGGGTGCTCACGCGCAGCGTGGCGGCGGTGGGGACCGTGCGCACGGCCAGCGGCGGCACCCTGAGCGTGGATTTCGCGCGCGCGGTGCGCGTGCGCCAGGTCCTGGTGCGCCCCGGTCAGGCCGTGCGCCGCGGCCAGGTCCTGCTCGAAGTGGACAACACCCCGGCGGGCCATGCCGTCTACGCGCAGGCCCGCGAGGCCCTGCGCTTCGCCAGGTCCGAGCTGGACAGGCTGCTGCAGTTGCAGCGCCAGCAGCTGGCCACGCAGTCGCAGGTGGATGCCGCGCGCAGGAGCCTGGCCGATGCGCGCGCCACGCTGGCCGCCCAGCAGGCCCAGGGGCTGGACCAGGCGCGCCAGATCGTGCGCGCACCCTTCGATGGCCTGGTGCAATCCCTGCAGGCCACCCCGGGCATGCAACTGGCCGCGGGAGCCGTGGCCCTCAGCCTGGCGCCGCGTGCCGGGCTGCAGGCCGTGGTGGGCGTGGATCCGCGGCAGGCCTCCGAGCTGGCTCCCGGCACCATCGCGCGACTGGCTTCGGTGTTCGACCCGGCGCGCAGCGTGCAGGCCACCGTGCTCGACGTGGCCGGGCGCGTCGACCCCGCCAGCGGCCGGGTCGAGCTGCGCCTGGCGCTGGGCGCCACGCCGCGCTGGCTGCTGCCCGGCCTGGCGGTGCAGGCCACCCTGCCGCTGCATTCCTGGAAAGGCTGGCTGGTGCCGCGCCAGGCCGTGCTTCGCGATGCCGACGGACAGGCCTACGTGTTCCAGGACGACCATGGCCATGCCCGGCGCGTGAGCGTGCGCGTGCGCGGCGACGAGGGCGAACGCAGCGCCATCACCGGCGCGCTGCAGCCCTCCCTGCCCCTGGTGGTGCTGGGCAATTACGAGCTGAGCAACGGCATGGCCCTGCGCACCTCCGGCGGCGGCTCCAAGGGGCAGGCCCGATGAACGCCTCGCTGTGGCTGCAGCGGCACCGGCGCTCGGTGCTGTTCATGGTGCTGCTGCTGGCGGCTGGCGGCATCCTGGCCGCCTTCAAGCTGCCGGTGGGGCTGTTTCCCGACGTGAGCTTTCCGCGGGTCGTGGTCTCGGTGGATGCCGGCGTGCGCCCGACGCGCCAGATGGTGCTGCAGGTCACCCAGCCCCTGGAGGAAGCCATCCGTCGCGTGCCAGGCGTGGTCACGGTGCGTTCGGAGACCAGCCGCGGATCCTCGGACATCTACGTCACCTTCCACTGGGGCAGCAACATGGGCCTGGCCGCGGTCCAGGTCAACGAAGCCGCCAACCAGGTGCTGCCCATGCTGCCCGCCGGGACCACCATCCGCAGCAAGCGCATGGATCCCACGGTGGACCCGATCATCGCCTACAGCCTCAGCTCCAACACCCTGAGCCCGGTGCAGCTGTACGACCTCGCCCAGCTCGACCTTCGCCCCCTGCTGTCGGGGGTGGAAGGCGTCGGGCGCGTGCAGGTGCAGGGCGGCCAGCAGGAGGAGTACCACGTGATCGTGGATCCAGCGCGGCTGCAGGCCCTGAACCTCAGCCTGGGAGAGGTCGAGCGCACGCTGTCGGGAGGCAACGGGGTCCAGGCCCTGGGCCACCTGGAAGATCGCTACAAGCTGCTGCTGGCCCTGGCGGATTCGCGCCTGCACGACGCCCGGCAGATCGGCGACCTCGTGGTGCGCGCCACCCCCACCGGCGTGGTTCGACTGCGCGACGTGGCCACCGTGGTGCGCGGCACCCTGCCGCAGTGGACCACCGTCACCGCCGACGGCAAGCCCGCGGTGCTGCTCAACATCTACCAGCAGCCCGGCGGCAACAGCGTGAAGATCGCCCGCGACGTGCGCCAGCTGCTGGCATCCACCCAGCTTCCCGCCGGGGTGCATCTGGCGAACTGGTACGACCAGAGCCAGCTGGTCATCGACTCGGCCCTGAGCGTGCGCGACGCCATTCTCATCGGCGTGGTGCTGGCCGGGCTGGTGCTGCTGCTGTTCCTGCGAAGCCTGAAGATCACGCTCATCGCCATGGTCACGGTGCCCGCCGTGCTGGCGGCCACCGTGGTGCTGCTGTATGCGCTGGGCATGAGTTTCAACATCATGACCCTCGGAGGCATGGCGGCCGCGGTGGGCCTGGTCATCGACGACGCCATCGTGATGAGCGAGCACATCGTGCGCCGCCTGGGCGAAGGCGGGGCCGGCGCCCCGGGCAGGCCCGTTCGCCACGGCGGGGTCATGCGCGCGGCGATGGAATATTTCCAGCCCCTGGCCGGATCCAGCGCCTCCACCGTGGTGATTTTCATTCCCCTGGCCTTTCTCTCGGGCGTCACCGGGGCCTTTTTCAAGGCGCTGGCCCTGACCATGGCGGCCTCGCTGGTGATCTCCTTTTTCGTCTCCTGGCTGGCGGTCCCGCTGCTGGCCGACCGCCTGCTCAGCGCCAGGGACATCGAGCGCGAGCGCAGCCGCGAACACGGCCGAGTGCTCGGCGCCTTCCAGCGTGTGTACGCGAACGTGCTGCGGAGTCTGCTGCGCCGACCCTGGATGGCGCTGCTCGGTGTCGTTCCGCTGCTGGTGGTGGGCGGCGCAGCCTATTTCTCCGTGGGCAGCGGCTTCCTGCCGCGCATGGACGAGGGTGGCTTCGTGCTGGATTACCTCACGCCGCCCGGAACCTCGCTGGCCGAGACCGATCGACTGCTGGCGCAGATCGAGCACATCCTGCGCACCACACCGCAGGTGCAGACCTTCTCGCGCCGCACGGGTCTGCAGCTGGGAGGCGGCATCACGCACGCCAACGAGGGCGACTTCTTCGTGCGCCTCAAGCCCCTGCCGCGCGAGCCGATCTGGCAGGTGGAGAAGCAGGTGCGCGCACGCATCCATGCCGAGGTCCCGGGCATCGACATCGACACGGCGCAGCTCATGCAGGACCTGATCGGAGACCTCACCGCGGTGCCGCAGCCGGTGGAGATCAAGATCTTCGACGACAATCCCACGCAACTGGCGGCCCTGGCCCACAAGACGGCCGCGGCGATCTCCAGGGTGCAGGGCATCGTCGAGGTGCGCAGCGGCATCGTGGTGGCCGGCGATGCGCTGGACATCCACCTCGACCCCACGCGCCTGGCGCTGGAAGGGGTGGACGCGCGCCAGGTGCAGTCGCAGCTGACGGCACTGATCGGCGGCAGCGTGGCCACGCAGATCGAGCAGGGGCCCAAGATGGTGGGAGTGCGGGTATGGGATTCGGCCAGGCTGAGGCGCACGCCGCAGGACATCGCCGCCTTGCCGCTGCGCGCCCCCGACGGGCGGGTGTTCCGCCTGGGCGACGTGGCCGAGGTCTCGGTGCTCACCGGGCAACCGGAAGTCATCCGCGAGAACCTCAAGCGCATGGCGGCGGTGACCGCGCGCATCAGCGGGCGCGACCTGGGTTCCACGGTCGCCGCGGTGAAAAAGATCGTCGACGCGCCGGGCTTCTATCCCACCGGGGTCTACATCCGCCTGGGTGGCCTGTACCAGCAGCAGCAGATCGCCTTCAAGGGCCTGCTGCAGGTGCTGGCCGCGGCCGTGCTGCTGGTGTTCCTGCTGCTGCTGTTCCTGTATGAGCGCATGCGCGTGGCGCTGTCCATCCTGGCCATGCCCCTGTTCGCGCTGCCGGCCGTGTTCGTGGGCCTGTGGATCGGAGGCATCGAGCTCAATATCTCGGCCATGATGGGCATGACCATGATCGTGGGCATTGTCACCGAGGTGGCCATCTTCTATTTCAGCGAGGTGCAGGAGCTGCAACAGGCGCACCCCGACATGGGCCTGCACGAAGCGCTGGTCCAGGCCGGGGTGAACCGCATGCGCCCGATCGCCATGACCACCATCGCGGCCATCCTGACCCTGCTTCCGCTGGCGCTGGCCATCGGCCAGGGCTCGGCCATGCAGCAGCCGCTGGCGGTGGCCATCATCGCCGGGCTGGCGGTTCAGCTGCCGCTGGTGCTGCTGCTCATGCCCACGCTGTTCGCGCTGCTGCGCGGCAGCCTGGCCAGCGAGGGCGCGCCCCCCATGCAAGAGGACGAGCACCATGCGCATCCTGCTGGTTGAGGACGACCGCATGCTCGGTGCGGCCACGCAGGAGGCCCTGCGCGACGCTGCGCACGCGGTGGACTGGGTGCTCGACGGAGACGCCGCGCTGCTGGCCATGCGCACCGCGCCCTACGAGGCCATGCTGCTGGACCTGGGACTGCCCAGGCGCGACGGGCTGGGCGTGCTCCAGGCGGCTCGCCGCGCGGGCTACAACCTTCCGGTGATCATCGTCACCGCCCGCGACGGCGTGGACGACCGCATCCGCGGCCTCGACCTCGGGGCCGACGACTACCTGATCAAGCCCTTCGAGACCGGCGAGCTGCTTGCGCGCCTGCGCGCCGTCGCGCGGCGCAAGGGAGGACAGGCGCAGGCCGTGCTGGGCAACGGGGTGGTCAGCCTGGATCCCGCCACCCGCCAGGCCACGTTCGGGAGCGTCAGCGCCCGCCTTTCCGGGCGAGAATATGCGCTGTTGCACGCCTTGCTGCTGCGCCCAGGGGCCGTGCTCTCGCGCGATGACCTGGAAAACCTGATCTACGGCTGGAACGAAGAGGTGGAGAGCAACGCCGTGGAATACCTGATCCACAGCATTCGCAAGAAACTCGGCGCCGGCGCGATCAAGAACGTGCGCGGCGTGGGCTGGGTGGTCGATCGCGACGCCGGCGACGCAGGCGCCTGCACCGACCCCGCCGGCGCGCCGTGAAGCCGCTGCAGGCCCTGCGTCACTGGGCGGGGCAGTCGCTGCTGCGCCGCCTGTGGCTGTCGACCACGCTGATGGTGGCGCTGGTGGGGGCCTGCACGGGGGCCGTGTCCTACGCGCTGGGCTATGTGGAAGCCAACCGCATGCAGGACGTGCAGTTGCGCCAGGTGGCGGCGCTGGTGCACGCCGGCGGCCAGATGCCCGACGCCACGCTGCTGGCGCGCGCGGCCGAGGTGGACCAGGACGCGCGCATTGTCGTGCAGCGTCTGGGCACGCCTGGCGGCCTACCCCTTCCGGCCGACCTCTCGCCGGGAATGCACATCGTGCGCGCGGCCGGCCAGGAATGGCGTGTGTTCGTGCGTAGCGACCCGGGCGGGCGCATCGCCGCCGCGCAGCGCACCGACCTGCGCTCCGACGCCGCCGCCGACAGCGCGCAGCGCACCCTGTACCCGCTGCTGGCGCTGATCCCCCTGCTCGCACTGCTGGCCACCCTGGTGCTGCGCCGCGCGCTGCGCCCCGTGCTGCGCCTGGCGGAGCAGGTCGACGCGCGCAGCGAGCTGCGCCTGGAGCCGCTTCCCATGGTGGACGTGCCGCGCGAACTGGGTCCCTTCGTCGCGTCCATCAATGGCCTGCTCGAACGCGTGCGCATGCTGCGCGAGCGAGAGCGACGGTTCCTGGCGGACGCCGCGCACGAACTTCGCACCCCCATCGCGGCGCTGACCCTGCAGGCCGAGAACCTCGACCATGTGGAGTTGCCCCCCGAAGCGCGCCAGCGCCTGCACGGCATGCTGGGAGGGCTGGCCCGCACCCGCGCAGTGGTGGAACAACTGCTCAGTCTGGCACGTGCGCAGTCGGGTCCGGCCGGCCAGTCGCGCCCGATGGATCCGCTCGAGGTGCTGCGCCATGTGCTGGAGGACCTGCTGCCGCTGGCGCGCCAACGCGGCATCGACATCGGCATCGAGCGTGACGACCTGGCGCGGGCGGCCGCCCCCATCCTCGCCGACCCCACGCAGATCTACACGCTGTTGCGCAACGCGGTGGACAACGCGCTGCGCTACGCCCGCCCCGGCGGGCGGGTCGACCTGAGCTGCTGCACCCTGACCGGGGACGACGGCATCGCCTGGACCCACGTGGACATCGAGGACGACGGTCCGGGCATCCCGGAGGAACTGCTGCCGCAGGCCTTCGAGGCCTTCAACCGCCTGCACCGCGACGGTGAACAGGGAGGCAGCGGCCTGGGACTGGCCATCATGAGCAGCATCGCCGCCAATCTCGGCGGCGTGGTACGCCTGAGCAACCGTGCGCAGGGCGGGCTGCGGGTGCGCTACAGCCAGCGCAGCCTGCTGCCCATGGCCCTTGCGGCTTCCCATGCGCCCGGCGCGGCCCCCGCCCTGGCCGCAGCCGCCACCCAAGCGGGCGAGGCCCTCAGCGGGCGCTGGCCTGGGCGTGGCGACGCGCCGCCTGATGCAGATGGCTGATGAGGTGCTGCACCGCGGGCGCCACCGAGGATGCGTTGCGGATGATCGCGCCCACGCGCAGCGCCAGGCCGGCCTCGGCGACGGGCACGCGACACAGGAACTCGCGCGCGAACCGGTGGCTCATGGCCTGCTCGGGCATGAGCCCGACGAAGTCCCCGGTGCTCAGCAGGGACAGCAGCGTGAGCGTGGAGTTGACCACCGCACCCACCGGTGGCGGTGCCAGGCCATGCTGCTCGAACAGCGCCCGCGCGTAGCCGGTATCGCCCAGCGCATTGGTGTAGATCCAGCGCGCCTCGCGCAGCTCGGCCAGGCTGCGTGCGCGAGCCCAGGGGCTGCCACGCTCGGCCGCCACCACCATCTCGGTGTCCAGCAGGGCCTCGCTGAGGAATTCGCCGTTGGCCAGGCCCTGCGGAATGCCCCCGACCACGATGTCCAGCGCGCCGGTGCGCAGTTGCTGCAACTGGGCCACATGCATTTCCTCGTGCACGCGCAGCTTGATGCCCGGGAATTCCCTGCAGAAACTGCGCAGGGCCTCGGGGATGAGCAGCATGATGGCCAGCGGCACGGCCCCCACGTTGAGTTCCCCCTGCATCTGCCCGCCCATCTGATGGATGCGCTGGGTCGCGTCGATCAATTCCTTGGACACCCTGCGCGCATGTTCATGCAGCACGCGGCCCTGGGCCGTGGGAGCCACTCCCTGGTGGGTGCGTACGAGCAGGGGCGCGCCCAGCTCCAGCTCGAGCTCGCGCAACATCTTGCTCAGCGCCGGCTGCGACAGGCCGAGCTGGCGCGCGGCACTGCGCACGCTGCCGAGCTCGACCGCCAGCACCAGGGCCTGCAACGCAGCCAGTTTCATCGCAACCACCATCCCTCCGGCGGCAAGGGCACCGGTTGCGCCGCATGGTAATGTGCCGCCGCCAGCCCCAGGCACAATCGAGACTTCACGACGCGGACAAAGGCTTGCACCATGGGCTCCCACCAGCTGACCATGACGGTGTTGATGACACCGGGCATGGCCAACTTCTCCGGCAAGGTGCACGGCGGCGCCGTGCTCAAGCTGCTGGACGAAGTGGCCTATGCCTGTGCCGCGCAGTACTGCGGGCGCTACGTGGTCACCCTGAGCGTGGACCAGGTGACCTTCCTGCAGCCCATCCAGGTGGGCGAGCTGCTCAGCTTCCTGGCCAGCGTGAACTACACCGGAAGTTCCTCGATGGAGGTGGGCATCAAGGTGGTCGCGCAGGAGATCCGCACCCAGACCCAGCGCCATGTGAACAGCTGCTTTTTCACCATGGTCGCGGTGGGTGACGACGGACGCCCGGTGCCTGTGCCCCCGCTGCAGCCCTCCACGCCCGACGAACTCCGCCGCTTCGAGGCCGCCAAGCTGCGCAAGGAACTGCGGCGTGAACTGGCCGCGCGCTTTCGCCAGGCGGCGCGCAAGGGCTGAGGCGCCCCGGGCCGGCTCGTGCCCGGCTCGTGCCCGGCTCATGCCCGGCTTGAGCCAGGCTTGAGACAGGCTTCAAGCGGGCCCGCGGCGGGCGGCCGCGAGCCGCAAGGCCCACAGCAGCAGCATGGAGAGCGCGAAGCCCGCCAGGGAAAGGAGCGCCAGCCGGCCGAACAGATGGAGGTACGGCGGCAGGGTCTGCTGCGCGCTCAGCTGCGGGCCCAGCGGAACCCGCGCGACATTCGCGACCAGGCCGCCCAGGTACATGGAGATGCCGCTGACCGCGAAGAACACGCCCATCAGCAGCCCCGACAGACGCGCGGGCACATGGCGCGCGATCACCGCCAGCCCGAGGCCGCTGAGCAACAGCTCGCCCAGGGAGATCAAGCCATAGCCGGCCACGACGAACCATGCCGGAACGCGCCCGTCGACAGCCGCCAGTC
>JAKBBP010000104.1 GCA_021808445.1 Pseudomonadota bacterium | reverse complement strand
TCCATCTCGATGGGCACGTCCACGATCAACGCGCGCTTCGGGCGCCGCAGCGTCTCCGCCCAGCGCGCCAGCGGGCCCAGGTACGGAACCACACGGTCCACCTGGGCCAGATAGGTCTGCCAGGGGCTGTCGGGCTGCGGGTGGATGTAGGAAAGCGGGCCCTGGCGGGATCCCTCGGGTGCGGGCTGCAGCATGGCATCGGCTCCTTGAGGTCGTGGGGACACTCTACGCCGACGCGCCCGCGCCTGCAAAGCGCGGGACAACTCGAAACATGCCCCGGCGCGGGCGGGGCCCGCGCCGGCAGCGCGCTCAGCGGTTCACCGCGCGCATCGAGGCCTGGGGGTAGCGCTCGCCCAGCGCCGCGCCCGGGGGCAGCTCATGGTCCAGCCGGGCCACGTCCTCGGCGCTCAGGCGTACGTCCAGCGCGCCCAGATTCTCTTCCAGGCGCTGGATGCTGCGGGTTCCGGGGATGGGCACGATGTCCTCGCCGCGCGCCAGCAGCCAGGCGAGCGCCAGTTGCGCCGGGGTACAGCCGCGCTCGGAGGCGATGGCACGCACGCGGTCGGCCAGGCGCAGGTTGGCGTCCAGCGCCTCGGCCTGGAAGCGCGGCGAGTTGCGCCGGAAATCGCTGGCGTCGAGATCCTCGGCCTTGCGAATATTGCCGGTGAGAAAGCCACGCCCCAGCGGGCTGTAGGCCACGAAGGCGATGCCCAGTTCGCGCACCGTGCCCAGCAGCTCCTGCTCCGGCTCGCGGCTCCACAGCGAGTACTCGGTCTGCAGGGCGCTGATGGGGTGCACGGCATGGGCGCGCCGAATGGTCGCCGGCGCGGCTTCCGACAGCCCCAGCCAACGCACCTTGCCCGCGCGCACCAACTCGGCCATCGCGCCCACGGTGTCCTCGATGGGCACCGCGGGATCGACGCGGTGCTGGTAGTACAGGTCGATGTGGTCCACGCCGAGTCGGCGCAGGCTGGCGTCGCAGGCCTCGCGCACGTACTCCGGGCGGCCGTTGACGCCCAGGAACTCGCGATTCGGGCCGCGCATGTTGCCGAACTTGGTGGCCAGCACGACCTCGTCGCGACGGGCGCGCAGCACGTTGCTCAGCAGTTGCTCGTTGTGCCCGGCGCCGTACATGTCGGCGGTGTCGAGCAGGTTCACGCCCAGATCGAGCGCGCGCTCGATGGTGGCCAGCGACCCGGCGTCGTCGGACGGGCCGTAGAACTCGGACATGCCCATGCAGCCGAGGCCGAGGGCGGAAACCAGCGGGCCGTTGCGGCCCAGACGTCGTTGTTGCATGGGATGATCTCCTCGTGAAAGGTCGTTGCTCGTCGGCCCACTCGGACGTGGGCTTTCCCGGGTCCGTCCGAGATCCTAGGCGCATCGGGCCGTCGGCGCAGGGCATCACCCGGCCCGCCCGAGCCAGCGCAGGGCGGGGGCTTGCTGCAACAATCGGCCTTTCGCATGCGGCGGTTTCGCCGTACTCCCACAACGCCCGGGATTTCGCCTTCTCCGAACCACGTCCATGGCCACCTCCGGCTTTCGCAAGCTTCTCGGGCTCCTGGGTCTGGATCGGGCCATCCTGTTCGGCGTGGGGACGAAGGCCTGGGGCGCGGTGGCCGGCGTGACCACCATCGCGCTGGTCGGCACGCTGCTGAGCAAGTCGACCCAGGGTTATTACTACACCTTCAGCAGCCTGCTGGCGCTGCAGTCGTTTTTCGAAATGGGCACGGCGACGGTGGTGTCCTATTTCACGGCCCATGAGTTCGCGCACCTGCGCTGGGGCCCGCGAGGCGAACTGCTGGGCGACGCGATCGCGCGCCAGCGGGTCCTGGACCTTCTGCGTCGATCCGCCCTGTGGTTCGGGGTGATCGCGCTGGCCTTCGTGGCGATCGTCCTGCCGCTGGGCTACGGTTTCTTCGCCCATCCGGCCGGCCCCGCGGACACGGCGGTATCCTGGCAATGGCCCTGGCTCGCCGCGGTCCTGGCCACCGCATCGAACCTGGCGCTGACCCCCTTCATGGCCGTGCTCAATGGCTCAGGAGCCGTCGCGCAGGTGAATCGGACCATCCTGGTCGGACGCATGGCGGGGGCGGTGGCGTCGTGGCTGGCCCTGTTCAGTCACCATGGGCTCTACGCCGTCGCCCTGTCGCTGCTCGGGACGGCGGCGTCCGTGGCCGTCCTGCTGATACGCGAGCGGCCAGAGCTTCTGCGCGCCCTGAGAGAGTCGCCCGCTTTGCCGGAACACCGCATTTCCCTGCGGCGCGAGGTCTGGCCCATGCAATGGCGCATCGCGATTTCATGGTTCGCGGGGTTTTTCATCTTCCAGCTTTTCAATCCCCTGCTGTTTCATTACCGTGGACCCGTCGAGGCTGGTCGTTTCGGCATGACCCTCGCCGCGGCCAATACGATTTTCGGAGTGGGGATCACCTGGATCAACGCGCGCGCCCCGGACCTGGCCCGGACCATTGCCACGCGGGAATGGCTCCGACTGGACCGGATGTTTTTCGCGGGACTATGGCGTGCCATTTCCATCACCGCCCTCGGCTCCCTGGCGTTCATGGCATTGCTGCTTGCGATGCAGGGTCGCACTCCCTTCGTCACCCGCTTCCTGCCTCCCTGGCAGGTGGCCGTCCTGTTGGCGGCCATCACCGTCAACATCACGGTGGACGCACTCGCCACCTATCTGCGCGCGCACAAGCAGGAAGTGTTTCCGCAGGGCGCGGTCATCACGGCCGTGTTGCAGGCATCGATTTCCTGGTGGGGAGCTCGTGCATTCGGAACCGCGGCCCTGGTCCTGTGTTTCCTGGGCGTCTATAGCTGCTTTTGCCTGCCGGTCTCCATCTATTTCTGGCGGCGCAAGCGCCGGGAATGGCATGGCCCGACGGCCCATTGAGACTCCCAGGACGAACGTATGATGGAACCATGCCCGAAGCAGCTTCCCTCCGACTCACTTTCGCCATCCCGACCTGGAACCGGGCGAGCGACCTCGAGCGCTGCGTGCAAAGCATCGCCCCGCAGGTCGCGCAGCATGCAGGACGGGTCGAGATCCTGATCGCGGACAACGCCTCGACGGACACCACACCCGAGCTCATCCGCGATCTGCAGTCCCGCTTCCCCTTCGTGCGCCAGGTTCGCAACGCGGAGAACGTCGGACCCGATCACAACTACCTGGTGCTTTTCGAGCATGCGGCGGGCGACTATGTATGGTTGTTCGGTGACGACGATTACCTGGCCGAGGGCGCGCTCCAGGCGGTTCTTCAGGAACTCGACGACCAGAACCCGGACCTGCTGCTGACCAACTACCGCTTCTGCGATGTGGAGCGGCGTCCGGATGCCTACCAACCGCCCGCGCATTCCCGCTTCGGCAAGAACCTCCGCCACCTGGATCTCGACGCCCTGTTCAGCCTTCGCGGGCATTGGATCAGCCAGATCAGTTGCGAGATCTACAGACGCTCGGCCCTGGACCTTGAGGACCTTCGAAGGCACGCGCAGGGGTACCGCAACTGGCTGCAGGTCTACGCGGTGGCCTCCGTGGCCTCCCGGTCGCGCAACATCTCCGCGCTCTCCCTGGATGCCGTGTGGGCGCGCACGGACAACTCCCGGACGACTCTCCGGGTCTTCTACAGCTTCATGCCCTCGGCCTTCACGTCCATCCTGCGCGAAGTCGGTGCGCAGGACCTCACGATCCGCAAGGTCAACGATGAAATCCGCCGCTTCGCGTTGCCCCTGCGCGTGTACGTGCTCCTGCGCTTGCGGGGAATGCAGGATCTGCCCGAGGTCCCCTTGCGCTACAGGCTTGTGCATGCCATCTGCGGGAGATTCGTGATCGTGCTGTGGAAGCTCTATCGCCTTTGTAGGGGTCGTGGCTATGGCATCCCGTCCATGTATTGACCCTAGGCATTTTCCGACCAAGCCCACGAATCGCCTATGAGCTTCCACGTCTATGCCGTCGTGGTCACGTTCAACCGCAAGGACCTGCTACGCAAGTGCATGCAATCGCTACTGGCGCAGACATTGCGGCCCGATTCGGTCCTGGTCGTGGACAATGCGTCAACCGACGGCACGATCAAGATGCTTGAAGACTTGGCTCAATTGCATCCCGAGATCGTGCGCTA
Source organism: Pseudomonadota bacterium (assembly GCA_021808445.1). Taxonomy (GTDB): domain Bacteria; phylum Pseudomonadota; class Gammaproteobacteria; order Burkholderiales; family Burkholderiaceae_C; genus Thiomonas_A. Next base: position 888 of record JAKBBP010000104.1, on the reverse strand, counting down.
CGAAAGACTCCCGAAAAACCTCGGTGGCGCCGGAGGCTTTTCGCATGGCCTGGCCAGTGCCTTAGCTCTGGGCGCCGACTGGGTATGGATGATGGATGACGATGCGGAACCTGAGCCTGACGCGCTCCGGAGCCTCCTCGCTGAACATCCATCGCCTGCCAATGTTCATGCCTCCGTACCGCATCGTGGTGGGATCCTGGCTTGGCCAGTGAGATGGTTGGATGAAAGCGGAAGGCGCGCTAATCTGGCAACCCAACTCGATCAACTCCCCGAGCGTTGTCAGGTCCAAAATCATCCTTTTCTCGGTTTCATGATCCATCGTGATCTCGTCAGCCGCATCGGACTCCCCGACGCGCAATTGTTCATCTCGGCTGATGACATCGAATACAGCCTACGTGCTCGCTCTAGCGGCGCCGACATTGTGTTGATTCGAGCAAGTCGGATTTCGCATCCGATATCAACGGTGCGCCATCGCACGCTGCTCGGACTGCGCATCGCCTTGATCTCGCTGCCTCCATGGAGGCGGTACTACGACACCCGCAACCGTCTGCTCGTCGCACGTCGACACCACGGATATCGCTTCTGGACGCAAGCACTACCCGGGACCCTCATACGCATGCTGCTCATCATGCTGTACGAGCCGAACAAGCTCGCACAGATCAAGGCGACCGGTGCTGGCCTATTGGATGGTCTGCGCAACTTGTCAGGCATACGCCATGACAAGTGGCACCTGGGAAAGTGAAATCATGTCCACCCCATCTATCCTCATCGTCGGCGCCGGCTTCGCCGGCAGCGTGGTCGCCCGCGAACTGGCCGATGCCGGGCGCCAGGTGCTGGTGGTGGACCGACGGCCGCATATCGGCGGCAATGCGCACGATCAGGTCGATG
>JAKBBP010000044.1 GCA_021808445.1 Pseudomonadota bacterium | reverse complement strand
GGTCGAGCACGATGTCCTGGCCAACGTCTGCGGCAATCTGTTCTACCTTGATCTTGTCGCCGGCAGCGACCTTGTACTGCTTGCCGCCGGTTTTTATGACCGCATACATGGGACAAACTCCTGAAATGTGAGGCTCGCGAGGTGCGAGCCCGAACGAGCTCGTACAAACCCGGGCGCTGCCGCTGCTGCGGACTGCCGCCGCAGCCAGGGCCGTGCCTTGGCTGCGATCCACGCGGCAAGCGTGCACCTGCCCACCGCGCAACTTCCCATTGCGCAACAACGCCAGGTTGACGAACCAGTCATCATAGCAGAGTCTCGGCGCAGGGCCCAAGCAGCGCATCGAAGGGCTGCGTTCCGGCGCAGATGGGCCGTTCGCGCCGGCGCTCATTAGAATTTCGTGGCTTTTCGCGTCTTATTGTGTCGTTTCGCCAACCCGCACGCCGTTCGTGACCACCTCCGCCTCGATTACGTCCATCCTCGCCCCCATCTCCCAGGACATGCTGGAGGTCGATGCGTCGATCCGGCGCGCCCTGGCCTCCGAGGTGCCGCTGATCAGCGCCATCGGCAGCTACATCGTCGGCGCCGGCGGCAAGCGCCTGCGCCCGGCGCTGCTGCTGCTGGTGGCGCGCGCCCACGGCTACGCGGGCGAGCACCTGCACGATCTGGCGGCGGTGGTGGAGATGATCCACACGGCCACGCTGCTGCACGACGACGTGGTGGACGAATCCGAGCTGCGCCGCGGCCGCCAGACCAGCAACGCCGCCTATGGCAACGCGGCCAGCGTGCTGTCGGGGGATTTCCTGTACTCGCGCTCCTTCCAGATGATGGTGGCCGCCGGGGAACTGCGCATCCTGCGAATCCTGGCCGACGCGACCAACGTGATCGCCGAGGGGGAAGTCCTGCAGTTGATGAACATGCACGACCCGGAGATCACCAGCGATCAGTACATGCGGGTCATCCACGACAAGACCGCGGCGCTGTTCGAGGCGGCCGCTCGCATCGGCGCGGTACTCGCCGGCTGCGACGCCGCGGCCGAGGAAGGCGCGGGCGGCTACGGGCGCTCCATCGGCCTGGCCTTCCAGCTCATCGACGACGCGCTGGACTACAACGGCAATGCCGAGGAAATGGGCAAGAACGTGGGAGACGATCTGCGCGAGGGCAAGCCCACGCTGCCGCTGATCGTGGCCATGCAACGGTCCCAGGGCGAGCAGCGGGCCCTCATCCAGAGGGCGATCCGCGAGGGCGATACCGAGAGCCTGCCGCGCATTCTCGAGGTGGTGCGGGCCTGCAACGCCCTCGACGAGGTCTACGCGGTGGCGCGCGCCGAGCTGAACAAGGCGCGCGGCCTGGCGCTGGCCATGCCCGCCGGCGCTTTCCGCGACTCGCTGCTCGCGCTGTGCGACTACAGCCTGCAGCGCAACGCCTGAGCCCCGTCCCTGCCCCGCGCCGGTGGCGTACCCATGGCTCGCATGGCCTTTTGCATCGCCGGCTCCAGGTATTTCGCCACCACGTAGGCCACCGCTCCCAGCAGCACGAGCCCCGGCAGGGGGGTCAGCATGCCCGGCAGGGCCGGCGCGAAGGCGTGCACGTCCACGGTCATCGCGATCATCGCGTTCTCGTGCATGAGGTACAGCGGGTAGCTGATGAATCCGAGGAAGGTGAAAAGGCGCGCAGCGAACAGGCTGCGCACCTGCGGGTTGAAGATCGCCAGGCAGAACACGGCGAATAGTGCCGAGCCGAACATCGCGGCACCGGGGTCCGTGCCGGCGCCCGGTGTCATGAGGATGGCCACGGGAAGCACCAGCATGGCCAGCAGATGCGAGCGGTCGCCGCGCCGGTAGCGCGCGTGCAGCAGGGCGCCGGCGACGAACCAGCCGTAGTAGTGCATGCCCAGCAGGTGGGCGAGCACGCCGAAGCCCGGCCAGCCCGGCCATCCCATGTGGGTCAGCAGCGACTGCAGGCAGGCCGCCCCGAACAGGCCGAGCAGCAGAAGCAGCGCGCCGTCGCGATCGGCAAAGTAGAGCAGGCCGAAGATCAGGTAGAAGGGCACCTCGACGAACAGCGACCAGAAGGCCCCCTCGATGGGGGCGAGGTACAGACCCGTGATGCGGTAGAGGATGTCCGGGCTCGTGAAGGTCAGGCCCGGAATCAGGCCCTGCAGGCTCGGCGCCCCGGCGGGGCGCTGCGCGAACAGCCCGGCGGTGCAGTACACGAGCAGCGTGGCCGCGAGCATGGCCGGAAACAGCCGGAGCCATCGCCTGGCGATGAACTCGCCGTAGCCCCGGCAGTTCTCCAGGGTCATGTGGATCACGAATCCGGAAATCAGGAAAAACAGCTCCACCCCCATCCACCCGTAATGAATCGGGGGAAAGTCGGCGTGGACCGTCGCCCAGGGAACATGGCTCGGCCAGCGCCGGTACGCATGGAACAGGACGACCAGGCCGATGGCCAGTCCACGCAGACCATCGATGGACGCGATGCGTTGCTGTTGCATGTCCGGACTCCCCCGCGCCGAGTTGTTTGCCGGATTAGAGGCTGGAGCCCGTGAGCAGGCAGTGAGCGGGCCGTTGAAATTCCGCAGGGGCTCGCCCGGCGCAACCCCGCATTCGCCTTGCCACCTCTTGACGCACTCTGATAGACTGATGAGCTTTCGTCGGGCGAAGGATTCTTGTCGCCCGGGCGGCGTCGCATGGAGTGCGCGGTGTTCGCTGTGGTCCATGGCCTCCTCGCCATGGTTCAGGCATGCCACGCATGTCACGCGTGACTCACGCGTCACCATGGGGATGGCATTCGGGGTGTAGCTTAGCCTGGTAGAGCGCTACGTTCGGGACGTAGAGGCCGGAGGTTCGAATCCTCTCACCCCGACCAGGAATTCAGGAAAAGGGCTCGGTCTTCGCGGACCGGGCCCTTTTGTACTGGCCCTCAGTGCACATAAGGTGCGCATCAGGCCGCATGCCTGATGTGCATGTCCACATGAATGTCGTCGTAGGGGCAGACGACGCCGCCGCGGTCCGTGCGCTCGATCAAGCCGAGTTCGGTCAAGGTCGTGACGTCCTCGTGAACGCGTCTGACATCGCGGCCCAAGCGGCGTGCGAGTTCGCGCAGGCCGAGTTCGCCCTGCCCCAGAAGCGCGCTCACGATCGCCCAGCGCCGCTCGGTCAGACGCCCGAAAAACAGCTCGGGCGTCTCGAAGTTGAGGCGCTCACCGCAGTACCGGGGCGCTGTGAATCCGCGCCGGGCAGCTTCGCGCAAGGCCGCCCAGCCATCCCGCTCGATCGTGACGGTCAATGTGCGCTTTTCCATCGTTCCACCTCCGATTGGAAGTCGTCGATCAAACCATCCACGCCGACGAATTGATAAGGCAATACACGAGCGCCGACATGTTTGTGGTCGCCTTTGCCGCGTTCATTGTCAAACCCAATGATGCGTTCGCCGTCGACGACGTAGACCAAGCGATATTTGAAGCAATGGCGGCTGGGTGGGACCTCCTGCGCGAGGCGCCAGACGACCATCTCGATCAGCCCACCGTCCGCCATGACGTCTCGAAAGCGCAGCACCAGTGAGGCCTTCATGTTGGCAATTCTGACAACATGAAGGCCTGCTGTCAATCGCCCCCTGGCGTCGAGGGCTGTGGCAGGGTCATCATGCCTCGGCGCGGCACGAGGAGTCGTCCCGACATCTGTCCCAAAAATTCACGAGCGCATCGCCAGACCAACAAAGGCGTCCTGTGACGCATGGTTTCGGGACATAGAGGCCGGAGGTTCGAATCCTCTCACCCCGACCAGGAATTCACGAAAAGGGCTCGGTCTTCGCGGACCGGGGCCCTTTTTGTTGCTTCCTCACCATCGACGGTCCCCCGAATCGTGACCCGGCGCATGGTCGGAAGGGCTCCATTGCCGCGCGCGAGCTGACGTCAGGCGACGACGACTTCGATTCCGCGTTTCTGCACCAGATGCAGCAGCTTGAGGGCGGTGCCCGTGGGCTTTTTCTGGCCGATTTCCCACTTCTGCACCGTCGAGAGACTGGTGTTCAGCAGACGGGCAAAGACGGCCTGACTGAACCGCGTTGTCTCTCGGATCTGTTTGATTTGCTCGGGCTGCAACGGCTCGACCGGCTGCAGGCAGAGCTGGTCGAATTCACGCAGCGTGACTTGATCCATCACGCCCGCCTTGTACAGGCCCCTGGCCGTGCCATGCACGGCGGCAAGGATCGGAGACTTGGTCTTTCGCATCGCATTCCACCTCGATCAGTTCACCGACACTCTGTGCTTTGTCGAGCGCCTGCGGCGTCAGTGACAACAGGTACGCTGCCAACTTCTTCAAGGCCTCGGTTTCGTCCTTGTCGATGTTGCTGCGCTCGTTCTTTGGGAAGCCGAACACGAACACCCAGCGGCTGCCCTTGTTGGTGGCAAGCGCAAGCGGGATCTTCCGTGGTGGCCGTCCTGCGCGTGAATGTTCCCCGCAGATCCGGGAGGTGGGATTGTCCCCAAAGCTGTCCCAAGAATTCACGAGCGCGGCGCAAGGCCAACAAATGCGTCGTGTGACATGTGGATTCGGGACGTAGAGGCCGGGCGGTTCGGTCGACGCTTTACGTGCTACTCCCTGCGGCACATGCAGTAGATGAATTTCTGGATCGCTCCAGCCGGAGTGAGGTGCTCCTCGCGCTCGTGACGAAGCAATGTGAAGGGGGCGCCGAACTGCGCATGCAGGCCATCGGCGCTGTAGCGGACCACCGGCAGGCCGCTGCACTTCTCCGGCCCGTCCTCCGCGAAGGTCGCCACAATGACATGGCCGCCCGGCTTGACCGCACGCAGCACGGCTCGAACGTAGGCCTCTCGCTCCTGTGCGCTCGTGAGGAAATGGAACACGGCGCGGTCGTGCCAGAGCGCATAGCCATGCCGCGCAAGCTCGATTTGCGTGATGTCGCCGAGCAGCCACGACACCTCGCCCCCGCGCTGGCCCAGGCGTTCTCGCGCGGCTGCCAGCGCGGCCCCGGAAAGGTCCAGGACCGCGAGCTTCGAGTACCCCTCGGCGAGGAGGTCGTCGACCAGCGTGGAGGCTCCGCCGCCGACATCGATGACGCCGCCGTCCCTGGCCACTCCGGTCCGACGAATCAGCTCGAGGGATTGGCGAGCGTGCTCCTGGAACCAGCTCACGCGAGTGGCTCCCTGGTTCGTGTAAACCTGTTCCCAGTGCTGCTTCGACTGCATGGAGGCCTCCCGCGCCCGACCCATCGGCGATCCCTGGGTCGTGACTATATACCTCAGGCAGTACCGATGCCGGGGGCAGGAGGGGGAGAATTCGCGGGAGCCGGCGCATCCGGGGGCCCGGAGCCGATCCTGCCCTCGAGGCACAGCACCACGCTGGCCATGACGGCGTCGACGCAGGCGGCGCGCAGCACGCCCAGGTCGCGCCAGGGATAACGGGGGTTGGCGAAGCGCGACTGCAGGTATCCCAGGAGAAAGGCCAGGCGCATCTCGGTGGCCACCGTGACGTGCTGGTGCCCGGTGCCCAGCTCGTCCGCCAGTTCCGTGGTGATGGCGGTGGCCAGCGAGATGATGTCGCCGTAGGAGGGCATCAGCGCATCCGGAAGTGGCCGCTCGATGCTGCTGTCCTGGCCCGCGCTGCGGTAGACGAGCTGGTAGTAGTCAGGCCGGCTTTCCCAGAAGTCCAGGAAGGACTCCAGCAGGGCCCTGTGGCGCTCGGTGGGAGTCTTCTGCGCCTCCACCCTGGCGCGCATGGCCAGCAGGCATTCCGCGTACGCGACCCGCCACAGTTCCTGCAGCACGGCGTTCTTGCTGTCGAAGTAGCGGTACAGGGACATCGCGCTGCGCCCCAGGGACGAGGCCAGGGCCTGCATGGTCACGGCCTCGGTGCCGCCCTGCTGGAACAGATCCCGTGCCGCCGCGACGATGGCCGCCTGCAGGAGCCGGTGATCCTCGGGGTTGCCCCTGCGGACCCGGCTCGGGACCGAGGGCACGCCAGGGGACGATGGGGGTGTCGCTTCCATGATGCGGGATAACCCTAGTCCCAGATCGGGAAATAATAAACGTATGCATAAACATATGCGAGAATCCCAGTCTATCCGAGCTTGCCCTGTCTTACCAGACAGTGTCCCCGAGAGGTGTGGGTCTTTTCAGGAAGGCCTGCGGCGCGAGCTCAAGCCGCCCCGGCCCACGCAAGGCCGGAGCACATTGGGTTTCACCCGCTGCAGTTACCCCCTTCCAGGCGCCCGGATCCACCCGATCCGGGCGCGCCGAGACGCCTATCGTGCATGGGCTCGACCGCCACCGCGGCCGGAGCTTGTTCGCGCCTGTGTCCAAGAAGACGATGACGGCAGCCTCATCGGTTGATGCGAATGAACTTCCTGGGCAGTTGCGAACTGGTGGTCTCCGCCTGCGGCATGATCGACGATGCCAGCGAATCCGCCGCCTCCGTGTTTGCGATGAGCGTGGGTGCCCTCAAGGGGCAACTCCTGCTCAATCGTCTCGACACGTCCTCGCGCGAGCAGCTGCGGGCGCTGTGGCGCGAGTGGTCGCAGCCCTCGACGCCCTTGCGCGCGGGCAGCGAACACGCCCTGACCGCGCTGCGGGCCGATGGAAGCCTGGTGCCGAGCCTGGCGGTGTTCCGGCTCTGCGGGGAGGACGGGCGCTTGTCCCTGCGCCTGCAGCCCCTTGCGGACCAGCCCTCGCTGAACGACTCCCAGCTTCCGGAGTCCTTCCACGATGCGCTCACGGGCCTTCCCAATCGGCGCGGTGCGCGCGAACTCATCGAGGCCTCGCTGCAGATGGGGACGCCCGTGGGGCATACGGTCTCCCTGGTGTGCATCGATCTGGACAACTTCCGCAGCATCAATGAAGGCTACGGCCATGACGTGGCCGAGGAGGTCCTGCGCTGTGTCGGCACCAGGCTGCGTCAGCGCGGGCAGGGCCTGGGCCGGGTGTGCCGAAGCGGTGGCGATGAGTTCCTGGTCATTCGCCGAAGCGATCGCAGCGAGGACGAGATGCGCCGCCTGGTGCCGCAGCTGATGCGTGCCATCCAGGAGCCCATCGAAGTCTGCGGGGAGACGCTGATCGTGACCGCCTCCGTCGGCGTGGCCACGCACGACTGCGCGGGGGGAAGCTTCGATGCGCTGATGCAGCGGGCCGGCCACGCCATGAGTCGCGCCAAGCGCCTGGGGCGCAACACCTGGTACTTCGCTGCCCGCGATCCCATTCCCTGCCTGCAGCATCAGGCCATCAAGACCCGCCTGTACCGCGCGCTCGAGCAGGGGCGCCTGGCCCTGCACTACCAACCCATTGTCGACCTTCGCAGCGGCGAGCTGCGTGCCTTCGAGGCGCTCATGCGCTGGAACGACGAACAACTCGGCGAGGTCAGCCCGGCTCGTTTCATCCCCGTGGCCGAGGAATCCGGGCTGATGGGTGCCCTGGGCTCCTGGACCATCGAGCAGGCTTGCCGCCAGTCGGCGGCGTGGCGAAGCGCCTACGGCGCGAGCCGGCCCATCGCGGTGAACATCTCCGCGGTGCAACTGCAGCGCGGGGAGTTCGAGGAGGACCTGCGGCGCATCCTGGACGCCCACGCCATTGCGCCGGGCATGCTGCAGCTGGAAGTGACCGAGTCCGCGCTGATCCATGACAGCGCGCATCTGGCCTGCATGAGCCAGCGCCTGCGCGAGCTGGGGGTGGGAGTGGCCATCGACGACTTCGGCACCGGGTACTCCAACCTGCTGTACCTCAAGCATTTCCATCCCGCCAAAATCAAGATCGATCGCAGCTTCGTGCAGACCATTCTCAGCAAGGACGAGGACCGTGCCATCGTGCGTGCCGTGATCGACATGGCGCACGCCATCGGCGCCCGGGTCGTGGCCGAGGGCGTCGAGTCCGGCGCGGTGGGCCGGATGCTTCGCGATCTGGGCTGCGACGAGGCGCAGGGCTACCACTTTGCACGTCCCGGCCCCGCCGAGGCCCTGGAGGCCTGGCTGGTGCGCGCCGACCCCTGAGATGTCGGGCCCCGGGGGCCCGTATCATGCTTGCAGCCCTGGCATCCCGCCAACCATGCCTGCGTGGAACCTTCCGTGAACACAGCAACCGACGCCCTGCAAGGGATCTCCTCGATGGCCACGCGGGCGCTGCTCGCGCAGCTGGCCGAAAGCTGCCGCCGGGACCGCGGCCTGGACGTGCACTTCGAATCGGTGGGTGGGGTCGATGCCGCGCGTCGCGTGGCCCAGGGCGAGGCCTTCGACCTGGTCGTGCTGGCGGGCGATGCGATCGACAGGCTGATCGCCTCCGGCAGCGTGCTGGCCGACAGCCGCGTGGACCTGGTGGTCTCGAAGACCGTGGTGGCCGTGCCCGAAGGCGGTGCCCGGCCCGACGTGAGCACCGAGCCGGCGCTGCGCCAGGCCGTGCTCGAGGCCTCGGCCATCGGGCATTCGACCGGGCCCAGCGGAACCGCCGTGCTGGAGTTGCTGCGGCGCTGGGGCGTGCTGGACGCGGTCCGCGATCGCCTGGTGCAGGCGCCCGCCGGTGTCCCGGTGGGGCGCCTGCTGGCCGAGGGCAAGGCGAGTCTGGGTTTCCAGCAGACCAGTGAACTGGTGGGCCTGGCGGGGGTGTGCGTGCTGGGGGAACTGCCGGCCGGATGTGAAATCGTCACCCGATTCACCGCCGCGGTCTGCACCGTGTCGGCCCGCAGGGACGAGGCGAGGGCGCTGATCGCCTACCTGGCCTCGCCGCAGACGGCGCAGGCCAAGCGGGCGCAGGGGCTCGAGCCGGCCTGAACGCCTCAGGCGGGCGCGCGCTCGGCGATCTGCGCCATCCAGGTCTGCGCGGAGTCCTTGCTGCTCATCTCCGCCGCGACCAGGCCGTCCACCATCACTGTGGGGGTGACGTGGATGCCGTTCTGGCGCGCGTACCTGGCCTGCCACTTCATCTCCGTGGTGACCCGCGGGTCGGCGAAGGCCTCGGCAAGTTCGAGGCCCGTGAGCTCCTCGATGCGCGCAAGCGTCTGCCGGGGGCTGCGGTCGAGCAGCGGGCCCGCGCAGTGATCGATCAGCACGAATTCCTCCCGGTGGGCAAACACCGCGGACAGGACTCGCCTGGCTGCCTGCCGCCCTCCCGCGCCGGCGCATGCGGCAAGGATCGCCCGCGTGACCACCGGGGAGAACTGGTGCCAGGGTTGGGACAGCAGGCGCACGTGGATGCTGAGTCGCTGCGAGTCGTCCAGCGCCAGGAGTTCGTCGATTTTCGCGTGGGCCCTGGCGGAAAAGGGGCAGGTGGGTTCGAGGAAGAGCTCGACCCGGCAGGGGCCGTCTCCCCAGCGCAGGGCTTCGAGGCGGGAAGGGTTCATGTCGGACGTGCGAGAGCCGTGAGGCGTGGTTGGAGAGCGCGGCGCAGCACCTGGTTGCTGAGCCAGTTCACGGAGCGGCGGGCATGCTCGGCGACCACGGGGGCCGGCAATTGCCGGTAGTCGTCGTTCATGACCAGCAGGCTGTAGCCCCCGCGGTAGCCGGTGCGATCGATGCCGCGGATCATCTCGATCAGCCGCGCGCTGTGCCCACCATCGCCGGGAAACACCCGGCCGTGGTTGGCCGCGGCGCGGCGGTCGGGGTCGGAGCCGATGGTGGCCTCGCTGAAATCGGCCAGCTGGACCAGGGCGATGCGCCCGGGGTCCACGTCCTCGAGGAATCCCAGGTCGGAGCCGGTCATCAGGATGTGCAGGGTGTCCAGCACCAGGTGGAAATTCGCGTGTTCCACGGCGCTGACCGTGGCCCAGGCATCGGCTGCGGTGCGCACCCGGTGCGCCCAGGGCACGGCCTTGTAGCCGATGCGCACGTTCAGGGGCACGGCGAGGTTGGCCAGCTTGCGCAGATCCTGGATCTCGTCGCGCGCATCCGGCGCGCGGGCCTCGGTGCTCGAGGTCACGATGAGCAGGGGAGCACCGACGGCCTTGCACATGCGCAGGCATTCCTTCGCGATGTCGGCCTTGTAGCTGTGTCGCGCGGGGCTGCGCCCTTCGTAGTCGCGAAGCAGTTGCAGGCCAGCCACTTTCAGCCCGCTGGCACGCACCAGATGCACGGCCTGCTCGAAGCCCGCGGGGTGGTTGGCCAGGTCGCTGCCCCAGAGCATGATCTGGGTGAAGCCCGCGGCCCGTGCGTGCTGCAGCTTGCCTTCGAGAGGCCCCGGAAGGGCCACGGGATCGAGGTTGACGTAGCCGTGCATCACGCCTTCTCCGGCTGCTGCACGAATCCGAATTGCACGCCCTTGGCCACGTTGCGGGTCAGGGCCTCCGCCGGGGTGCTGCGCGGATCGATGTCCACACCCTGCGCACGCAGCGAGGCCACGGTAGCCGCGAGATCGCTGGTGCTGAACTTCAGGCGCGCGAAGCCTTCGTCCCAATGCTGGTCACGGGCGAGGTCCTCGGGCAGTTCGAGCAATTCGACCCCGAATTTTCCACAGGGGCTGGCGAGCAGCACGCAGTCGGGGTCGATCTCGTCGCCGCCGGTCCGGGGCGTGAACCCGAACAGCTGGCCGTAGAAGTCCGTCCAGACATCGGTGCGCCAGGTCTCGATGGTCTGCACCACCGAGTGGAACTGCAGGCCGTGGCGCGCGGGCGGGTTCGGGTCCACGCCGGCCTGGAAGTCGAAGTCCACGTCGTAGATCGAGATGTCGTGGTAGCGGTCGACCAGGTAGAGGATGGAGTCGCCCACGCCGTGCACGCCGGGAATGTTCAGCTCCATGGCCTCGGCGCGGCTGGGGATGGGCCAGGCCCCGCATTCCATCAGATATTGGTATGCTTTGCGGGCGTCTGCTACGCGGAATGCCAGTGCGTCCAGTGAAACGCTGTCGGGGCCTATGGCACTGCTGGCCAGGGCTTGGGGGTCGGCGTCCACGACCACGTTCATGGAGCCCTGGCGGTAGAGGAACACCCGCCTCGAGCGATGCCGGGCCACGCGCACGAAGCCGAGTTTCTCGAGCACCGCGCCGAAGGATTCCGGATTCGCCGTCGCGAATTCCACGAATTCCAGGCCGTTCATGCCCAAGGTGTTGCCATTGCCGCCGATCCTGGGTTCCGTCGATTCTGACATTTCATGTTCCCGCAAGGTTCCAGAAAAACGTCGAGCGCAAGCCGGCGACTGCCGGCCCCAGCGCCATCCATGCATCCGTGAAACTCCCGACATGACCACTCTCGGAGTCGCAGCCGTCGACCGCGCATTGCGCATCCTCGAAGCCTTCCGCGCGGACGACCGCGGCCTCACGCTGGCCGAGATCGCCCGCCGGACCGGCTACTACAAGAGCACCATCCTGCGCCTGGCCGATTCGCTGGAGAAATTCGGCTTCCTGAAGCGAAGCAGCGACGGGCTCTACCAGATCGGCTACAAGCCTCTGTTCCTCGCCAGCCTGTACCAGCGCCAGTTCCGCAGCAGCGACCATGTGCTTCCGGTGCTGCGCAAGCTCGTGGACGAATGGAACGAAAGCGCCTCGTTCTACGTGCGCGAGGGCGAGCAGCGCGTCTGCACCTTTCGCGTGCAGGGCCGCCGCTCGGTGACCGACACGGTGCGCGAGGGTGACACGCTGGACCTGCACCTCGGCGCGGCCGGGCGCGTGCTGCTGGCCTTCGGCGGCGAGCGGGGAACGCGCTATGACCAGATTCGCCGGGAGCTTTTCGCGGCATCCTTCGGCGAACGCGATCCGGAGACCGCGGCCTACGCCTGCCCGGTGTTCGGCCAGTCCAGGGCCCTGGTCGGGTGCATCAGCCTGTCCGGGCCGCGCTATCGCATCGAGACCCTCGCGCGCGAGGCCGTCGTCGCCTCGCTGGCGGAGAACGCCGCCGAGCTGACGGCGGCCTTCGGCGGCGACGTCACCGCCTTCGGCCCGCTGACGGCCAAGCGCGGCTAGGCCCCCTGCCGGGCGCCCGGCCTGTCCCGGCCGCCCGGGCCGGTCAAGCGGCCTCGGCGACATGGCCGCCCAGCAGCAGGCGGTTGAATTCTGGGTTGTCCAGGATGCTCTCGGCCGGCAGGTCCAGCACGATGCGTCCCAGTTCCATGCCGTAGGCGTGGTGCGCGACCTTCAGCGCGCTGCGCACGTTCTGCTCGACCACGAGAATGGTCTTGCCGTCGGCGGCCAGGCGGCCTAGCAGCTCGAACACCTCGCCCACGATCTTCGGGGACAGCCCGATCGAGGGCTCGTCGACCAGCAGGATCTCCGGACGCAGCAACAGCGCGCGTGCGATCTCGAGTTGCTTGCGTTCGCCCCCCGACAGGGTCGAGGCCTGGCTTTGCACCCGCTCGCGCAGGCGCGGGAAGCGCTCCAGCACTTCCTCGATGCGCGGGCGCAGTTGCTTGCGCGGCAGCATGATGCCGCCAAGCTCCAGGTTGTGGTAGACGCTCAGGCTCGGGAACAGGCTGCGATCCTGAGGCACGTAGGCCATGCCGAGCTCGAGCATGTCGCGAGGCGTGCGCCCGACGATGGACTTGCCGCGCAGGCGGATGTCTCCGCTGCCGGGGCGGATGAGCCCGAACAGGGTCTTCATGGCCGTGGACTTGCCGGCGCCATTGGCCCCTGTGAGCAGGGTGATCAGGCCCTCGCGGACCTGGAAGCTGGCCTTGTGCAGGATGGTCAGGTTGCCGTAGCCGGCCTCGACCTGGTCGAATTCGATCAGCGCTTCAGTTCCCAAGGTAGGCCTCCAGCACATGCTTGTCGGCACGGATCTGCTCGGGCGTGCCCTCCGCCAGCAGACGGCCCTCGAGCATGCAGATGATGTGCGGACAAAGCTTCATGATGAAATCCATGTTGTGCTCGATGACGACGTAGCTTCCACCGTGCGTGGAGTTCAGTGTCACCAGGATCTCGCGCAATTCGTCCACCATGCTGGCGTTGATCCCCGCGCAGGGTTCGTCGAGCAGGACCAGCCTGGGAGCGGGCATGAAGGCCATGGCCACGTCGATGAGCTTCTGCTGGCCGTAGGCCAGGCAGCCCGCTTCCTTGTTCGCGACCTTTTTCAGGTGGAAGAGCTCGAGGAGTTCGTCCGCGCGTTCTCCCAGGCCGGCATCGGGGCGCATCCACAGGCGCCGCCCCATGGTGCCGACGAATTCCTGGCCGGCGATGAGCAGGTTGTCGCGTACCGACAGCTTGCCGAATACCTGCAGGCTCTGGAAGGTGCGGCCGATGCCCCGGCGCGAAAGATCCAGCGGGGATTTTCCGGTGATCGATTCCTCGCAGAAGCTCACCGTGCCCGAGGTGGGTTCGATCTGGCCGAGGATGGAGTTGAACAGCGTGGTCTTGCCGCAGCCGTTGGGGCCGATCACCCCGACGATCTCGCTGGGGCCCACGTCGAAGCTGATGCCGTCGACGGCCTTGATCGACCCGTAATGCTTGCGCAATTCGCGCACGGCGAGGAAGGAAGGGTGCGTGGCGCTCATGACTTGTCTCCGAATCCCAGGCGTTCCGGCAGGGCCAGCACGCCCCCGGGCAGCCAGATCATCAGTGCGACGATGGCGAATCCGAAAATCACCAGGTACCAGCTTTGCGCGAATCGCAGCCATTCCGGCAGCAGCACGATGATCGCCGCCCCGACCACCGGGCCGTAGAAGCGGCCCGCGCCGCCAGCGATGACCGCCAGCAGCAGCATGAGCGAGGCGGAGTAGGTGAAGGGGTTGGGGTCGATGAATTCCACCAGGGTCGCGTAGAACACCCCGGCGATGCCGGCGAACGCGGCGCCGATGGCGAAGGCCAGCAGCGTGTACAGGGTGATGTTGACCCCCAGGCTCTCCGCGCGGATGGGGTTGTCGCGCAAGGCCGTGAAGGCGCGACCCCATGGTGAGCGCAGCAGCCACGCCATGACGCCGGCCAGCAGCAGCGTGAACACGAGCACCAGGTAATAGAAGGGGACGGCCGGGTTGAGTGAATAGCCGAACAGCGAGGGGCGCGGAACGTTGGGGATGCCCATGGGCCCACCGGTCAGCCATTGCTCGTTGCGCATGAACAGGAAGATCAGCACATTGAAGCCCAGGGTCGCGAAGGCCAGGTAATGATGCTGGACCCGCAGGGCCGGAAAGCCGATGAGCAGGCCCAGCAGGAAGCAGTTCAGCGCGGCCAGGGGCAGCACGAACCAGAAGGACACGCCCATGTTGATCAGAATGCCCGCCGTGTAGGCGCCGACGCCCAGGAACCCCGCCTGGCACAGCGACATCAGTCCGGCGTAGCCGACCACCAGATTGAGTCCGAAGTTGGCCATGGTGTAGACGCACCACAGCGAAAGCAGATAGATGCCGTAGCCCTTCAATCCGAAGGGCAGCAGGACCAGTGCGAGGATGCCCAGCACCAGCGCGATGCGTTGTGGAGAGTGGAGGTTCATACTTTTCGCTCTTCGACCTTGCCCAGCAAGCCTTGCGGACGGAACATGATCACGACCATGAACAGCAGCAGCGCGACGCCGTCCTTGTAGTTCGGCGAGATGTAGCTGCCGACCAGGTTTTCCATCACCCCGATCAGCAGGCCCCCGAGCAGGGCGCCGCGGGTTTCGTTGAAACCCCCGATGATCGCCGCGTAGAAGGCCTTCAGGCTCAGGGTGTTGCCCATGTCGAACTGCGCGAGGTAGGTGGGCGTGACCAGCAGCGCGGCCACCACGCCCAGCAGGGCGTTGACCAGGAAGGTCAGCAGGACCATGCGCTTGACGTTGATGCCCAGGATCTGCGCGCCCTCGGTGTTCTGCGCCACCGCCTGCATGGCCCGACCCGTGAGCGTGCGGTCCAGCAGCAGCTGCATGCCGAACACCATGAGGCCGGCCACGGCCAGGGTGCCCACGTCGGACCACGACAGGGTCAGGGGCCCCAGGTGGATCAGGGACGAGGGAAAGATGCTGGGAAAGGGCAGGGGCTGGGCTCCGAACACGGCCTTGGCCGTGGACTGCAGGCCCGTGGACAGGCCCAGGGTGGCGATCACCAGGGGGATGACTCCGTGACGCCGCAGCGGGGCGACGATGATGCGGTTGAAGCCCTGGCCCAGCACGAGCATGGCCAGCGCGCAGGTGATCAGGAAGGCGATCCAGATGGGCAGGTGCAGGGTGTCCAGGCAGAACAGCATGGAGAACGCCGGCAGCATGACGAACTCGCCCTGCGCGAAGTTGATGGTGCCCGAGGCCTGCCAGAGCAGCGTGAAGCCCAGGGCCACGAGGGCATAGATGGCCCCGGTGGCCAGCCCCGAGACAACCAGTTGGAGAAAGGTGAACATGTGGGAAGGTCCTCGTCGTTCCGGAGGGGTCAGCGGCCGGCGGGCCGGTCGGCGTCCGGGATGCGGTGGTTCATGCCTGGGCCCAGGATTCGCGCAGCGCCTTCGGGTACAGCAGCTCGCGCAGCAGCCCCAGTTCCTGCTGCACGCGGCGCGCGGGCTCCACGTGGCCGAAAAAGTCCAGGTGCAGGGGAATCTGCTGGATCAGCATCTCGAAACCCGGTTGCGCAGCGCCGCCAAGGGCACGCACCGTGCGCAGCAGCGACGTCGGCTGGTTTTTCATGAGGATGTCGCACACGGTCGCGCCCGGGCTGAGTTGCGCGGGATCGAACGGAAATGCGTCCCGCGGACCGAGCCCCAGCGGCGATGCGTTGATCACCAGCCCGAAGCCCTTGGGCGAGTTGTTCTCCGCAGCCGAGCAGGGAACGCCGAAGGCCTGCTGCACGCGAGCGGCCACTTCCGCGGCCTTGCCCGGCACCGGATCGTACAGCGTGAGGGATGCCACGCCCCTGCGCGCCAGCGAAGCCGAGATGGCCGAACCGGCGCCACCGGCGCCCAGGATCAGCGCATGCCGGGCCTTGTAGGCCAGGCCGTCGGCTTCCATGCCCAGCACGAAGCCCTCGCCGTCGAACAGGGCGCCCTCGAGGCTGCCGTCGGGAAGGCGGCGGATCACATTGACCGCGCCCATCGTGCGGCCGAGGGTGTCGCAACGCGCCAGCGTTTCCAGGACCGCGGACTTGTTCGGGATCGAGAGAATCAGCCCTCCGGCGTTGCGCGCGCGGAAGAATTCACGAGTCCATTCGACCACCTCGGAGGCCCCCACCTGCATGGGAACCATGACGGCGTCGATGCCGTGTCGATTGAAGATGTGGTTGAAGACCTCGGGCGCGCGCACCTGCGCTACGGGGTCGGCCGCGATCGCGTAGACCTGGGTGGTTCCAGTAATGATCAAGGTATGTCTCGCTCGTGGGAGTCCGGCGCCGCGCCGGGCTCTGTCTGTTCTTGTGTCCGTGCATCCTAGTCAGGGGCAAGGCAGCAATCTATTGCGGTTTTGGAGGGTGCGCGCGAAAATCGCCCCACAGTGTGCGCTATTCGCGCACTTTGGTACCGGGAGAGCACCGTGGTGGAAGAAGAGAACTCGAAGCGCGACGGCGTGGCGGGGATCGAGAAGGGCCTGCGCGTGATCGAGGCTTTCGCCGATTCGCATCCGCGCCTGAGCGCGTCGACGGCGGCCAAGCGCACCGGCCTGAGCCGTACCGCGGCGCGCCGCTACCTGCTCACCCTGCGCCGCATGGGATTCCTGGAAAGCGATGGCACCATGTTCTGGCTCACGCCTCGGGTGTTGCGCCTGGGATGGTCCTATTTCGATTCGGCTCGCCTGCCGCGCACGGTGCAGCCTTTCCTGCAGCAGATCAGCCGCGAGCTCGGTGGGGTCACGGCCTCCTTCGGGGTGCTCGACGACGGCGATCTGGTGTTCATCGCGCGCAACGTCTCCAGCACCTTCCAGACCCTGAGCTTCATGCTGGGCGCCCGTGTGCCGGCCAACCTGGCAGCTGCGGGAATCGCGCTGCTTTCCTGCCAGAGCCCGGCCGAGGTCGACGCCTGGCTGGCGCGCCAGAAGTTCATCGCCTACACCTCGATGACCCTCACGCGACCCGACGAGGTGCGCGCGGTCATCGACCGCGCGCGCCAGGATGGATACGTGATCCTGGAGCAGCAGATGGAACGGGACCGGCGCGGCATCGCGGTGCCCGTGCAGTCGCGCACGGGCGCCGTGGTCGGTGCCATCAGCGTGAGCCTGCCCATCAGCGGCGAGAGCTCCAAGTCCGCGCTGGCGCGCGTGCTGCCGTTGTTGCGCCAGGCCGAGCATTCGCTGCTGTCGCTGCTCTAGCAGCCTCTAGCAGCCTCTAGCAGCCTGCGAGGGCTTGCCGGCACGCCTCGGCGCGAGCGCGCAGCGCTGCATGACCTCGGGATCTCGATCAGGGTGATTCCCATCGCGAGGGGGTGATTCCATTCGTGATCACTCGCGTCGCGATGCCGGCCTTGCGCAGCAGCGCATGGCGGCAAAGTGCGCGCTCTTTGACGCCATGTGCGCGCATTGCGCGCAGTAACCCCTTGGGCCAGATTGTTGGCCTGTTCCTGCATTTCTAGCATCAGCAACTCGTGAACGGACCGGCGTTTCGCAACGCCGGGAATCCTTGCCGCCGAGTTGCCGATGACCATTCGCTATTCCCTCGCCCACCTGACCGTCCTCGGATGTCCCACGCCGGAGATGGTGTATGTAGCCGCCCGGGCAGGCTACGACTACGTGAGCCCGCGGCTCATCTACATGGGCCTTCCCAGCGAGCCGAACTATTCGCTCGCGGACAACCCCGAGATGATGCGCCAGACACGGCGAGCGCTGGCCGAGACGGGCATGAAGGTGCACGACATCGAGCTCGCGCGCGTGCACGACGACATGCACCCGACCAAGTACCTGCCGGCCATGGAGGTGGCCGCGGAACTCGGCGCGAAGGCCGTGCTGTCGAGCATCTGGACGGCCGACATCGGCTACGCGACGGAGAAATTCGCGCGCATCTGCGAGCTCGCCGCGCCCTTCGGTCTCAGCGTGGACCTCGAGTACGTGCCCATCTCGAGCGTGAACACCCTGCAGGCCGCCACCGCGGTGCTGCGCGCGGTGCGCCAGCCCAATGCCGGGCTGATGGTGGACATGCATCACTTCCACCGCGCGCACGACAGGCCGGAGGCGCTGGATGAGCTGCCGCGCGAGTGGTTCCATTTCGCCCATCTCTGCGATGCCTGCGCGGAGATTCCCGCCGATCGCGCCGAGATGACCCGCATCCTGCGCGAGGAGCGCCTGTACGTGGGCGAAGGCGGAATCGACGTGGCCTCGATCCTGCGTCACCTGCCGGTGTCGGTGTATTCGATCGAGCTGCCGCATCTCAAGCGCGCACGCGAGTTCGGCTATGCCGAACACGCCTTTCGCTGCCTGGAATCAGCGAAAAACTACGTGGAGCGCCACGCGCAGGAGATCGGATGCTTCGCCTGAGCGCAACCACCTTGCCGGGCCCGTGCCACCGCGGGTCCGCCGGGACGGGGAACCGGGCGATGAGCGATGCCGCGCATCGCCACCGAAATCGCCGTGGCATGCTGCTGGCCGTCGCCGCGACCCTCATGTTCGCCTGCGCCGACACGCTGTCCAAGTTTCTGGCCAGCCGCTATCCGGTGAACCAGGTCGCGTTCGCGCGCTACAGCGTGCCCATGGTCCTGCTGGCCATCGTGTACGGTCCGCGGCGCGGCCGTGCCCTGCTGGCCACCAGCCAGCCGGGACTGCAGGTGCTGCGGGGCCTGTTGCTCACCGGGGCCACGCTGAGCATCGTGCTGGCGATGCACCTGATGCCCATCGCCGAGGCCCAGGCCATCAGTTTCGTGCACCCTCTGCTGCTCACGCTGATCGCCGTGCTGTTCCTGCGGGAGCGGGTGCATCCCTCCGCGTGGCTCGCGGTGGCCATCGGATTCGCAGGGGTCCTGCTCATCGTGCGCCCCGGCGGGGGCTATGCGACTCCGGCGGCCCTGCTGCCCCTGGCCATGGCGCTGTGCTACGCCTCCTACCAGGCCCTGACGCGTCACGTGACGGCGAGCGACTCGCCCGTCAATTCCCTGTTCCTGGTGATGCTGGTCGGCAGCACGGCCACCGCGGCCTCGCTGCCCTTTTCGCACGGGCGCACGGACCTGCGCGGGGCCTTGCTGCTGGCCTGCGCCGGACTGTTCTCGGGCAGCGGGCACTTCTGCATGATCCATGCCCTCCGATCGTCTCCGGCCTCGCGCCTCGCGCCCCTGGCCTACGTGCAGGTGGCCTGGATCATCGTGCTCGGCGCGTGGGCCTTCGGCAATGTGCCGAAGGGCTGGACCCTGCTGGGGATCGGACTGGTCGTCGCGGGCGGACTGGTCGCCACGCTGGGTCGCAAGGCTCCGGGCGTGCCGGTGCCGGCGGGTCTGGCGTGAAGCCGCGGGCACGGCGGGAGCAGGGTGGAGACGACATGCTGGAACAGCTTCCCAACCAGGGCGCCA
Source organism: Pseudomonadota bacterium (assembly GCA_021808445.1). Classification (GTDB taxonomy): domain Bacteria; phylum Pseudomonadota; class Gammaproteobacteria; order Burkholderiales; family Burkholderiaceae_C; genus Thiomonas_A. Next base: position 5,625 of record JAKBBP010000044.1, on the reverse strand, counting down.
TGGAGGGCAGCCCTGCGCAACGCGCCCCGGGGGCGAACAGGGCGCAGTGCCTGGCCGGCGTGCGCGTGCTGGATCTGACCAATGTGCTGGCGGGCCCCTTCTGCGCCTACCAGCTCGCGCTGCTGGGGGCCGAGGTGATCAAGGTGGAGGAGCCACGGCGCGGCGACCTCGCGCGTCAGCTCGGCGCGGACCCCGAGCTGAACGCCGAGTTCATGGGAGCGTCCTTCGTGGCGCAGAACGCAGGCAAGCAATCCCTCGCGCTGGATCTGAAGTCCGAGGCGGGCAGGCAGGCGATGCTGCGCCTGGCCGACAGCGCCGACGTGCTGATCGAGAACTTTCGTCCCGGCGTGATGCAGCGCCTGGGCCTGGGACAGGAGGTGCTGCGCGCGCGAAATCCGCGTCTGATCGTGTGCGCCATCTCGGGCTTCGGGCAGGAGGGTCCGCTGAGCAAGGCCCCCGCCTACGACCAGATCGTGCAGGGCCTTTCGGGCGTCATGAGCATCACCGGCGACGAGCACAGCGCTCCGTTGCGCGTGGGCTATCCGGTCTGCGACACCCTGGGCGGACTCACCGCGGCCTTCGCCATCACCAGCGCCCTTGCCGGGCGCGCCAGCACCGGGCGCGGCGATTTCATCGACGTGTCCATGCTCGACTCCACGCTGGTGACCATGGGCTGGGTGGTGTCCAACTATCTCATCGCCGGGCGCGAGCCGCAGGCCATGGGCAACGAGAACTTCACGGCAGCGCCCTCCGGGACCTTTGCCACCGCCGAGGGTCTGCTCAACATCGCCGCCAACCGGCAGGAGCAGTTCGTCGCCCTCACCCGTCTGATCGGCCTGCCCGGACTGGCCCAGGACCCGCGCTTCGCCGAGCGGGAGGCCCGCAAGCGCCATCGCGCGGAGCTCAAGCGCCTGATCGAGCAGGCGCTGGCCTCGAAGCCGGCCCGCGAATGGGAAGCCCTTCTGGCGGAGCAGGGCGTTCCGGCGGGCCGGGTGCTGAGCGTGCCCGAGGCGCTGGACCACCCCCAGGTGCGACAGCGCGAACTGCTGGCGCACTTCGACGGGGCGGCAGGCATCGCCCGCGGCTTCGACGTGGTGCGTGCCGGCTTTCGCATGGACAGCGGCAGGCCCGATGTCGCGACCCCGCCGCCGCGCCTGGGCGAGCACAGCGAGTCGATCCTCGCTTCGCTGGGCTATTCGGAACAGGAGATCTCGGCCATGCGCGCGCAGGCCGTGATCTGACATCCACGGACAACGAGCGTCGCGGCCGTGCCGCGGCGATTCCCTACCTCAGGAGACGACGATGAAGGAATTGATCTCGCACCAGCTGGTGCGCTACCTGGAAGGACGAGGCGTCCAGCACATCTTCGGGTTGTGCGGCCACACCAACATCGCGGTGCTGACCGCGCTGGAGAACAGCTCCATCCGCTTCATCAACACCCGCCACGAGCAGATCGCCGCGCACGCGGCGGATGGCTATGCGCGCGCGCGCAACCAGACCGCGGTGGTGCTCAGTCATCTCGGCCCCGGGCTGACCAATGCGGCCACCGGCGTGGCCAACGCCGCGCTGGACTCGATTCCCCTGGTGGTCATCGCCGGGGACGTGCCGAGCTATTACCACGGCAAGCACCCGCACCAGGAAGTGAACCTGCACGCCGACGCGGCGCAGTGGGAGATCTACCGACCCTTCGTCAAGCGCGCATGGCGCGTGGATCGAGCGGAGCTGTTTCCGGAGATCATCGACAAGGCCTTCCAGCTCGCAGAGAGCGGGCGCCCCGGGCCGGTGCTGGTGTCCGTGCCCATGGACCTGTTCTCGGTGGAAATCGACGAGGCGCTGTTCGCGCGGGTCAGTCGTCACACCCGCAAGCTGGCCCGGCCGTCCATCGACGACCCCACGGCGCGGCGCATTCTCGAGGCCCTGATCGGCGCGCGCAACCCGGTGATCTACGCCGGCGGAGGGGTGATCCTGGCCGACGCCGCGCAGGCCCTGCGCGAGCTGGTCGACCACCTCAGCCTGCCCGTGGCCCATTCGCTGATGGGCAAGGGCGTGCTGCCCGACGACCACGATCTCACGCTGGGCATGACGGGTTTCTGGGGCACGCAATTCGTCAATGACCGCTGCCGCACGGCCGACTGGGTGCTCGGCCTGGGAACTCGCTTCTGCGAGGCCGACTGCAGCTCCTGGGAAAGTCGCTACACCTTCGACATCCCCGGTTCCACGCGCCTGATCCACATCGACGTGGACCCCTCCGAGATCGGCCGCAACTACCCGGCGGAGATCGGCGTGGTCGCGGACCTGCGCCAGGCCCTGGAAGTGCTCAACCGTGTGGCCCGCGAGATGCTTCCGGACGGCAGGCGCGATGACGCGCTGCGCGCGGCCATCGCGCGGCATCGCCAGGAGTTCGTGGCCTCGAACCAGGGCTTCGTCGAGGACGAGGGGTTCCCGATGATGCCCGAGCGCATCCTCTCGGTGGTGCGCGAGGTGCTGCCGCGCGACGCCATCATCACCACCGACGTGGGCTGGAACAAGAATGGCGTGGGCCAGCAGTTCCCGGTGTACACGCCGGGCTCCATCCTCACCCCCGGGGGCTACGCGACCATGGGCTTCGGCGCGCCGGCCGCGCTGGGAGCGAAGCTGGCCTGTCCGGAGCGGGTGGTCGTATCCCTGGTGGGCGACGGGGGCTTCGGCCAGAACCCGGCCATGCTGGCCACGGCTGTCGAGGAGAACATCCCGGTGGTGTGGGTGGTCATGAACAACTTCGCCTTCGGCACCATCGCGGGGCTGCAAAAGGCGCATTTCGGCACCACCCTGGGCACCGTGTTCATGAAGGACGGAAAGCCTTACCAGGCCGATTTCGCGGCGGTCGCGCGCGCCTACGGAGCCGAGGGCGCGAAGGTCGAATCGGCGGCCGAGTTCAAGCAGGTGATGCAGCGCGCGCTGGCGTCCGGGCGGCCCTTCGTGGTCGACGTGGCCATGCGCAACAACCCGGTGCCCACCTCGGGCCACTGGAACATCCTGGACATCTATTCCCCCCAAGGCGGGGTGTCGCACGTCAGTACCGACTGAGTTTTTTGCCGCGTCGTCTTGACGCTTTTTCAGCCCGTCCGTTCCTTGCGGACAACAAGATCATCCACAACGAGGAGACCAACCATGCATCGTCTGAAACTCATCCCCGCAGCCCTGTTCTCGATCGGCGCCCTGGCCATGGCCCTACCGGCTCATGCCGACCAGCTCTCGGACCTTCAGGCCCAGCTCCAGAAGCTCACCCAGGAAGTCGAGCAACTGAAGGCCGAACAGGCGCACACGGCCGCGCAGGCCGCCGCCACCCAGAAGGTGGTGGCCAGCCAGGCCGCCGCGCCGGCGAAGGCCGAGGCCAACGCCAATCCGCTGCAATTCGGCGGCAAGGACAACTCGGTCACGATCTACGGGGACATCGACCAGTACGCCAACTACATGCACAGCAGCTCGGGGAGCAATCTCTCCGCCATCGAGGATGGTGCGCTGCTGCGCAGTCGTCTGGGTATGACCGGCCAGCACACGGTCTCGCCCGGCTATGCGATGCACTTCGATGTCGAGCAGAGCCTGGACTTCACCAACGGCAGCCAGCCGGGTGCCGGGCGCCTGTTCGACCGCCAGGCCTGGGCCGGCGTGCAGACCCCGTACGGCGATTTCCGCGTGGGGCGCCAGGAGACCATTGCCTTCTTCCACGGTGGCATGGTCGATTTCACCTCGCGGACCCTGGGTTCCGTGGTCAATGCCTTCGGCGTTCCGGCTCGATTCGACAATGACCTGTCGTACAGCTCCCCGGTGTTCAATGGCCTGCAACTGCAGGCGCACTATGCGCTGAGCTCGGCCAACGGCAGCACGGTGGGCAGCAACGGTGCCGTCTACCAGCTGGGCGCCAATTTCGAGAAGGGTCCCCTGGTCGTGGGCTACAACGGCCTGTGGGCCGACGCCCCCGGCGGCGCAACCTACAGCACCAAGGGCGAATACCAGAACGCCTACGCCGACTATGACTATGGTCATGGGAAGGTGTACCTGACCTACGTGCGCTCGAACGTCGGCCCGGGCAGCGGCTTCAGCGGCATTGGCGGCGCCTTCCCGGGCGGCGTCCCGCTGACGGGGACCAGCGCGGCCATCAACGACTACTACAACATCTACCAGATCTCGGCCGATTACGACCTGACCAGCGCCTTGCGCGTGGGCGCGCTGTACGGCCAGATCAAGGACAGCAACAATTCCAATAACGGTGCGAAGGGAATGGCCGTGGGAAGCTACTACACGGGCATCCGGAACACCACGCTGTACGCTTTGGTCGACAGCCTGAGCAACGACTCCAACGCCGCTTTCGACGAGTCGGGTTCGGCGCCGCTGACCAAGGCCTTCTCGAGCTCCGACCTCAAGGGCAAGCGCATCACCGGGGTGCAGGTCGGTTTCATGTACAAGTTCTGATCCCCGCGGTCCGAAGTCCGAAGTCTGAAGTCTGAAGCCCGAGGGCGTCCCGCTGCGCGGGGCGGGACGCCCGGGCCTCCAAGGGCAATGCCATGAACATGAGCAAGACCATCCAGTTGCGCGGCCGCGTGGTCGGCGGCGGTTCCGAACCCCTGGTGTGCGCGCCGCTGGTCGCGCGTGATCTGGATGGGTTGCGCGCCGAAGCCTCGGCGGTGCTGTCCAAGGCCCCCGATCTGCTGGAGTGGCGGGTCGACTTTTTCGAGGCGCTCGACGAGGTCGCGCGCATGGTCGAGGCCGCGCGCGAACTGCGGCGCATCGCCGGGGAGATTCCCCTGATCTACACGAGGCGCTCGATCCGCGAGGGCGGACAGCCGATCAGCGCTTCCGAGGAAACCGTCAGCCGGGGCATCGAGGCGGTGTGCGCCGAGGGGCTGGTGGACTTCGTGGATTGCGAGCTCAGCAGCGATCCCGAGCACTTCCGGCGCGCCCAGCAGGCGGCGAAGTCCTGCAAGGCCTTGCTCATCGCCTCCTTTCACGATTTCCAGCGCACGCCGAGTGCGGGCGAGCTGGCCGAGCGCTTCGACAGGGCGCAGCAGCTCGGCGCCGACCTGGCGAAGGTCGCCGTGATGCCCCGCGAGCTCGACGACGTACTCACTTTGCTGCAGGCCACGCTGGACGCCTCGCGTCGGGTCTCCATGCCCTTGATCACCATGTCCATGGGGCCCTACGGGGCCCTGACCCGGCTGATCGGCTGGATGTTCGGCTCCACGGTGAGTTTCGCGGTGGGCGCGAAGGCTTCGGCGCCGGGCCAGATTCCCATCGAGGAATTGCGTACCGTGCTGGGCGTGCTGCAGCAATCCCTCGCCGCGCGTTGACCCAGGCATCGAGCGCGGGTTTGCGCTTGCGCGATGTACGAATAGAACGCTATTTCCCTTGACGAAATGGATACGACCCTGCCCGACCCCTCCGGCGCCGACACCGCGACGCGGCACGACGAGGGCCTTGCGCGCTACCAGCTGTACATCGATGGCGCCTGCGTGGCTCCCGAAGCGGGGGACTATTTTCCCAGCGAGGACCCCTACACGGGACGCGACTGGGCGCTGATTGCGCGCGGCTCCGCCCGGGATGTCGACCGCGCGGTGCGCGCGGCCCGGCGTGCCTTCGAGTCCGGGG
>JAKBBP010000103.1 GCA_021808445.1 Pseudomonadota bacterium | reverse complement strand
CGAGCTGGCGCCAGTCCACGGGCGCGGTGGCCGCGCGGGTGAACGCTCCCGGCTCCGCCGAACAGGCGATCAGGAATCTTCCCGGCGTGGTCATGATCGGCGGAGGCCTGCCGATCGAAGCCGCCGGGCAGATGGTCGGCGCCATCGGTGTGTCGGGAGCTCCCGGCGGCGACAACGACGAAATCTGCGCGAAGGCCGCCCTGCAGGCCGTGAGCGCGGACCTGGAGTTCTGATGCGCGCGGCCGGTCGTCGAGGTACGCCAGGCCGAGGCCTCGCTGGAGGGTCCATGGCACGGGGAGCCCCCTACTGTCGACTTCGGCCGCGCGATCCAGGCCACGGAATCGGTGCCGGTGCGCCCGCCGATTCCCTGCGTGGAGAGCGAACGAGCCGACGCATCGTCGGCATGCACGCGCTGGTCGAGGGGATGGCCGGCATTCGGACTGGCCCGAGGGGCTGGCAAGCCAGTGTCCTGATCGGCCCAGCTGCCGGTGTCTGGGATCTCAACCGCGCAGCGCCTGCGCCACGCGCAGCAAGCTGGAACGGACTTCCCCGCCAAGCTCGGCGACCTCGGGACGGCCGACCATGCCCAGCACAGGCTGCGGATCCATGAACACCACGCTGACCGAGGCATCCGGCTCCTCCCGCACGACCACGTTGCAGGGCAGCAAGGCGCCCATGTCGGGGTCGGCCTGCAGGGCCTGGTGGGCGAATCGCGGGTTGCAGGCGCCGAGAATCCGGTAGGGGCGATGATCCACACCGAGCTTGGCCTTGAAGGTGGCCTGCACGTCGATCGTGGTCAGCACGCCAAAACCTTCCTGCTTGAGCGCGTCGGTGACGGCCTGCACGGTGGCCTCGAAGCCTTTCGGGCTCTTGACGGAAAACACGTAGGTGCTCATGGATGGCCCCCTTCTGGACTGGGTCGCTCGTCGGCTCGCGCTGCGCGGGCTCAGCGCGAAAGCAGGTCGGCACGCCGGCGCTTGTACTCCTGGGCGTCGATTTCGCCGCGTGCATAGCGTTCATCGAGAATGTGCAGTGCCGGCGATCCCGATGACCCCAGCCCTCCGGGTCGTTCGTACCACATCATGGCCATACTCCTTTGGATGAATCCATGCCCGACAGTAGCCGCCTGAGGCGGACGCGGTCTTGATCCATGGCAAGCGTCTCTTCGAGGACGACGAGGACGAGGCCGATGATCGAGGCGTTGCGCCTCAGCCGCGGCCCATGGCGTACCAGGCGTTGACCACCAGGCACAGGCCTGCGACCACGGTGAGGCGCCAGCGCAGCGGCAGGTACCACGCCGGCAGATCGGCGCAGCGCGCCAAACGCAGATCCTGGACGAGGTGCAGCGCGAAGCCGGCCAGCAGGATCCACGACGCGAACTCGCCTGGCAACAGGATGGCCGGCCAGGCCAGCAAGGCCGGCACCACGCTCCAGGCCAGCGCCCTGCGTCGCAGACCGGGGTCCAGCCTGGGCAGGCTCATCCCGAAGCCCCAGTGCAATGCGCCGACGAAGCTCAGGATGACGGCTGCGTAGGCCACCAGGGCCTGCGACCACAACGGGGCGCGATGCGCGTCGACACCCACCAGGATGGCCAGCGCGAGGAAGGGGAGCAGTCCGCCGTAGCCCAGCCAGAGGACCTCGTGGGGTGGGCGTCGAGGACAGGCCTGTGCGAGCTCTTGCATGGTGATGTGCGGGTCAGGAAAGCGGGAGGCCCTCGTGGCGAGCGAGGCGCTCGAGTGCGGACTCGAACAAGGCCCGCGCAGTGCCGGCCACCTGCTGCAGGTAGGCATGCAACTGCGCATCGGCGTCATCGCGATGGATGCAGGACGCGCTGTAGGACTCGAAACTCGACAACTGCATCAGGAGCTCCGCCACGTGCCGCGGACATTCGCAGGCCAGCGTGGGGGACAGCCCCGCGATGGTGGTCAGGGTGGCATCGTCATAGCGCCTGGGCAGCAGCCTTTCCGGCCTCGCACCCCCCGATGGCTCCTGGCTCGGGGAGGCTGCGAGGGCCGCATGCGCCCGTCCGGCTTCGATCCATGCGAACCAGCTGCCCAGCGCCTGGTCGTCGGCAGGCTCGCGCAGCATGGCTACCCCGGCCTCGGTCATGCGCCGGGTCGCCGCGGATCCCGCGAAGCGATGCACCACCGCCACCCGCTCCGCGCCACAAGCCTGGCGCGCGGCCTGCCATTCGGGAGGCAGATCGCCGGGAAGCTCGGGCGCGTGCCAGATCAGCAGATCGGCATCCACGCCCGCATGCGCCGCCTCGGCCAGGGACTCGAACACCGCCACGACGGGCGCGGCATGCCCCAGCTGCATGGCCACCGCGGGACGCTGCAGCCGTCCTGCCAGGGCCTGACCCACCACCACCCAGCGCGCGGCGCGGGAGGATCGGGCGCCCCCCTGGGCCTTGCCACTGGAAGCGAGGCTGAGCTGGCGGGCCAGCTGTTGCAGCTGGGCCGAGTCCAGCGCCGCGAGCGAACCGATCGCGTGGCCTTGCTCGGTCAACTGGCGCAGCAGCAGCACGCGCTGCACGTCGGCGGGCGAATACAGGCGATGCCCCGACGGCGCGGTATGGGGTCTCACGGCCTGGTGACGCTGCTCCCAGATGCGCAGCGTGGCCACCGGCATCTGCGCCATGCGCGCCACCGCGGCGCTGCGAAAACTGGGCCCGGCAGGGCTGGCAGGCGGCGCCGCGCGCGCGCGGCCGGAAGGCATGGAGCTGGGGTTCATGGAGCGGCGACGGGGACTGGCCTCGGGGGAGTGGGATGCGTCGACGTTGCGTCGATGTTGCGTCGACCTTGAGTCGCTTTTGCGGTGGCTTTTTCCTGGAATGTAGCAGGGCGCCCGGAGGATCCGTGGATCCGTGCATCGTTCTTGGGTCGGGTTCACGTATGATCCCGGCATGCCCAGCCGTGCTTCCCCCGAACCCTCGCCGGCTCCTGCGGCCTGCGCTCCGGCCCGCACCCGCGAGCCGGCGAACTCGGGGGACCACGGCCGCTTGCGCAGCCTGGTCGTCGTGCTCGGTGACCAGCTCGACCTCGACGCGGCAGCCTTCGATGGCTTCGACCCCGCGCAGGATCTGGTCTGGATGGCCGAGGTCGAGGAGGAATCCACCCATGTGTGGTCGAGCAAGCAGCGCATCGCGGTGTTCCTGGCGGGCATGCGCCACTTCGCGAGCGCGTTGCGAGCCGCGGGCCGCCCGCTGGACTACACCCGCCTGGACGATGCGGGCAACCGGGGCAGCCTGGAGGCCGAGTTGCGCTCTGCGCTGCGCAGGCTGGGGCCGCAGCGGGTGCTGATGACGGCTCCGGGCGATTGGCGCGTGCTGCAGTCGCTGAAGGCCGTGGTGGAACAGTCCGGGCTGACCCTGGAGATCCGCGAGGACCGGCACTTCTTCTGCACCGTGCGCGAGTTCGCGGCCCACGCCAAGGGGCGCAAGTCGCTGCGCCTGGAGTATTTCTACCGCGAACTCCGACGGCGCCACGGGGTATTGATGCAGGGCGATCAACCCGTCGGTGGCCGCTGGAACTTCGATGCGGACAATCGCGAGGCCTTCGGCCCGCGGGGCCCGGGAACCCTGCCGCAACGCGCCAGCTTCGAGCCCGATGCGCTGACTCGCGAAGTCCTGCGCGACGTGCAGACCCGCTTTGCCGGGCACCCAGGCTCGCTCGACGCATTCGCGTGGCCCGTCACGCGCGAGCAGGCCTTGCAGGCCCTGGGCCTGTTCATCGAGCAGCGATTGCCCCTGTTCGGCCGCTACGAGGACGCGATGTGGCCGGGCGAGCCGTGGCTGTATCACTCGCAACTGTCGGTGGCGCTGAACCTCAAGCTGCTGAGCCCGCGCGAAGTGGTGCGGGCCGCCGAGGAGGCCTGGCAGGCGGGCAAGGCTCCACTGCAGAGCGTCGAGGGCTTCATCCGCCAGATCCTCGGCTGGCGCGAGTACGTGCGCGGCATCTACTGGACGCGCATGCCGGGATACGCCGAGGGCAATGCCTTGCAGGCCTCGGCGGAGCTCCCCGCCTGGTACTGGACCGGGGCCACCGACATGGCCTGTCTGCGCGAGGCCCTCGCGCAGACCCTGGCGCATGGCTACGCGCACCACATCCAGCGCCTGATGGTGACCGGTCTGTTCACGCTGCTGCTGGGCGTGCGGCCCCGGCAGGTGCATGCATGGTATCTGTCGGTGTACGTCGACGCGGTGGAGTGGGTGGAACTTCCCAACACTCTGGGCATGAGCCAGTACGCGGACGGCGGCCTGATGGCCAGCAAGCCCTACGTCGCCACCGGCAAGTACATCCAGCGCATGGGCGGTGGCTGCGCCGGCTGCCGCTACGACCCGGGGCAACGCATTGGCGAACGCGCCTGCCCATTCACCACCCTGTACTGGGACTTTCTGATGCGCCACGAGCATCTGCTGGCGGCCAACCCGCGCATGGCCCTGCAAGTGAAGAACGCGGCGCGCCTGCCTGCCGAGGAGCGCGCGGCCGTGTCGCGGCGTGCGCAAGCCATTCGCGAGGGCCGGATCGGCGCACCCGCATGAACCCGCAAGAGCTGTTCGCCCCCACGCTCGAGGCCGCGCGCTCGCGCATCGCCGCCGTGCGCCCGGCCGAGTACGCGCGCAGCCGCAACGCCCTCGAGGGTGCGGTGAGCCGCCTGTCCCCCTACATCACCCACGGCTTCGTCAGCCTGCCCGAGGTACTCGCCGGCGTGGCCGCGCGGCATCGCCTGGAGCTGGGCCACAAGTTCGTGTTCGAGCTGGGCTGGCGCGAATATTTCCGCCACGTGTGGCGCCATCGGGGGGAGCGCATCCTGCGCTCCTTGCACGAAGGGCCCCTGCGCGAGGAGTCCTACGCGCCCGAGCTTGCGCTGGACATCCGCCAGGCGCGCACCGGGCTGGCCGTCGTCGACCAGGCGGTGCGCGCCTTGTACGCCACCGGCTACCTGCACAACCACGCCCGGATGTGGCTGGCCAGTTATGTGGTGCATCTGCGCAAGGTGCACTGGCGGGCGGGCGCCGACTGGATGCTGGCCCATCTGCTCGACGGCGATCTCGCCAGCAACCACCTGAGCTGGCAATGGGTCGCCGGCACCGGCAGCCACAAGCCCTACCTGTTCAACGCTGACAACGTGGCACGCCACGCACCGCCCTCCTGGCATTGCGCGGGCAGCGC
>JAKBBP010000001.1:221735-223651 GCA_021808445.1 Pseudomonadota bacterium | reverse complement strand
TCTCGCACCTGCTGCCGAACATGGACGTGCTGAGCAGCGCCTCGGACGTGGACAGCACCGTCTCGCTGCTGCGCGCGGGCCCGGGCTGCCTGGTGATCCGACGCTTCGTGGACTTCGACTGGCACGTACCGCGAGCGCGCGCGCGGGCGCTTGACGAGAGATGAGCGGACTGACCGTCGGAGTGTCCGTCCACGTGACGGAGGATGCCCATGTATGGAGCAGCGGCATCCACCAGAACGTGGCCTTTCTGGTGATGTGCCTGCGCGCAATGCCCCAGGTAGGCCGCGTGCTGTTGCTCAATGGAGGATCCTGCCAACGCCTTCCCGAGGCGCTGGAGTTCGACCGCCTGGGCGCCGAGCTGGTGCAGCCGCAGGCCGTGACCCACGAGGTCGACGTGGTCATCGAGATGGCCTCCAAGCTGCCCCAGGCCTGGATCCGCCGGGTCAAGGCGCGCGGAGCCAGGGTGGTGGCCTTTCTCGTGGGGCATTCCTTCACGGGCATGATCGAGCCCGCACTGTTCGATCCCCAACGTGCCATCGGACTGGTCAACATGGAGCCCGATGAAGTGTGGATGATGCACAAGGATCTGCATTCCTCGCGTTCGCTGGTGCAGACCCTGCTGCGCGCACCGGTGGTGGAGATGCCGCACCTGTGGGCCCCCACCTTCCTGCAACGCCAGATCGATCGGGTGGAACGCGGAGGGGGCCGCTTCGGGTTCAACCCCCGCAAGCGGGCACGCGCCGAGAACGGATGGGCCGCGGCGATCCTCGAGCCCAACATCGGCGTGGTGAAGTCCTGCTTCGTTCCCATGCTGGCCTGCGATGCCGCGTATCGCGAACAACCCTGGACCCTGCGTCACATGATGGTGCTCAACAGCGTCCACATGAAGGAGCACCCGACCTTCAACCGCTTCGCCACGGTGCTTGACCTCGTACGCGACCATCGCGCCAGTTTCGAGCCCCGCGTGACCGTGCCCGAGACCATGGTCCGGCTGGCGCGCGACCTCGTGGTCTCGCACCAGTGGGAAAACGACCAGAACTACCTGTATTACGACGTGCTGTACGGCGGCTATCCCCTGGTGCACAACTCGCCCTGGTTGCAGCAGCGTGCGCCGGGCTTCTACTACCCCGCCTTCTCCGCCTCCGAGGCGGGCCGGCAGATCCTGATCGCCTGGAACAAGCCCGAGGAATTCTGGAAGGACTACCGGCGTGACGCCCAGTCCTTCCTGCGCACCCTGCACCCGGAACACGAATCCAACGTGCGCGCCTTCCTGCAGCGCCTGCCGTCGCGACCGGAGTTGGACATGGCCTCACGGAGCGCGGCATGAACGCGCGATTCCCGCATGCCCCGACCGCGACGGGACGGCTGCGCGTGGGGGTGACCCTGTTCGTGCGCGACGACGCCCAGTCGATCTGGGAGAACGGCGCACTGCAGAACGTGGTGTTCCTGGTGCAGCTGCTGCAGCGATCTCCCCTGGTGTCGCGGGCCGCCGTGGTGATCAACCGCGATCACGGGAACGGCCTTCCGCCAGGGCTGATGCTGCAGGAGCCCGAGCTGGAGCTCATGACCCTTCCCGAGGCCATGGAGAGCCTGGACGTGGTGATCGAGCTCAGCGCGCTGCTGGACGATGCCTGGATGGCCCAGTTCCGGCAACGCGGCGGGCGCAGCATCTGGATGCGCGTGGGCAATGACTACGTGATCGACATCGAGCGCGCCATGTTCGCCCTGCCCCCGGCCAGCCTGTGCAACCGCCGGCCGGTGGACGCGGTGTGGACCCTGCCGGAGTTCGAGCATTCCTGCGGGGACTATTTCCGACTCAGCACTCGAGCGCCGCTGCGGGTGGTTCCGCATCTGTGGACTCCGCGCTTTCTCGAGCGAGCCATCGCGGGGCTGCCGGCGGACCGGCCCTTCGGCTA
>JAKBBP010000001.1:0-221635 GCA_021808445.1 Pseudomonadota bacterium | reverse complement strand
GGCGCGCTGCAGCGGGTGTTCCGCGAACACGACCAGGCTCTGCCGGCATACCGGGCACGCGCGCAGGAACTGCTGCACACGCTGGACGTGGACTACGAGCCCAACGTGCGCGCCTACACCGAGGCTTTGCGCGACGCCGCGGTGTGCTGAGTCCCGGGCCCTGGCGATGCGCCGGGATGGAAGCTCTCCCCCGCATCGGTTACCATGTGTGGTTTGACGCCGGTGTAGCTCAGTCGGTAGAGCAGCTCATTCGTAATGAGAAGGTCGAGGGTTCGATTCCTTTCACCGGCACCAGAGAAATCAAGAACTTAGCCCGCCATTCGGCGGGCTTTGTTTTTCATCGGCGCGACCCTGGCGGCGGGGATGGGTGACGACACGGGGCTCCTCGCGGGCACCGCGAGCTCATGGACGTTCGACCATCTCCCAGCGGCCGCTTTGCGCGCTTCGCGACGCGGCCTCCACGAGCAGCAGGCCCTTGACGCCATCGAGCACGCCAGGGAACAGCTCGTCCTGGGCCGCGGGGCGCTTGCCCTGCAGGCGTGCCGCAACCACTTCGGCGAATTCCGTATACAGGTTGGCGAAAGCCTCGAGGTAGCCCTCGGGATGCCCGAGCGCCACACGGGTCGAGCGCAGCGCCCCAGGGCTCATCGCCGGGTCGAGACGCCGGGTGATCACCTGGTCGAAGCCGCCGGCGCGCCGGTGCAGCAGCCGGTTCGGCTCCTCCTGGTGCCACTCGAGCCCGCCCTTGTCGCCATGGATGCGAAAGCTCAGGCCATGCTCGGAGCCGGCAGCGGCATTGGTCACCCAGAGCGAGCCGCGTGCGCCGTTTCCATAGTGGGCCAGCGTGGCCACGTAGTCGTCCACCTCGCCCCCCGGACGGGTGGCGCCGAGGTCGGCACACAGGCGCTCGATGTCCAGGCCGGTGACATAGGATCCCAGGTGAAAGGCATGGGTCGCGATGTCCAGCAGCACCAGCGAGCCTCCCACGCGCCCGGACTGCATACGCCAGCCCGACGAGGCCTGGGGCTCGGCGAGGTTGCCCTGCACGTACTGCAGCTGCACCTGGCGGATCTCGCCCAGTTCCCCGTCGCGCACCATGTCGCGGGCCTGGCGCACCATGGGATAGCCGGTATAGCAATAGGTGACGCAGAACTCGGCCCCGGTCTCGTGGACCCTGGATGCCAGTGCGCGCGCGCTGGCGGCATCGGTGCTCAGGGGCTTGTCGCAGAGGATGTGCAGACCCGCGTCGAGCGCGGCCATGCAGATCTCGAAGTGGCTGTCGTTGGGGGTCATCACCGCCAATACGTCGATTCCGTCCTCGCGCGCGGCTTCCCGCGCGATCAGATCACGCCAGGAGCCGTAGCTCCGGTCGGGTGCAAGGCCCAGCATCCTGCCCTGCTCCATCGCCCGTTGCGGATCCGACGACAACGCGGCAGCGACCAGTTCGAAGGCATCGTCGAGGCGGGCCGCGATGCGGTGAACCGGCCCGATGAACGAGCCCGAGCCGCCCCCGATCATGCCGATACGCAATCGGCGGTCCATGGCTTGCATGGTCACGAGACATCTCCTTGTGGATGGAACATCCCTTGGCGCCTGGGGCTCATCCGGATCACCCCAGCATGTCGATCATGCGGCTGGCCTCGGCCTGAAGCGCCCGCAGCACCGGTTTCATCAGCGTGAGCCGGTCGAAGCGGGTGTCATCCTCGGCCAGGCTCTGGCGCAGACTGCGGGCAAAGGTCATGCGCATGGTCGTTCCGACGTTGAACTTCGCCACGCGCATGGTCTTCAGGCGCTGCATGTCGGCATCGCGGATTCCGCTGGTGCCATGGATCACCAGTGGCAGCCGCGTGAGCGAGGCGATCTGCTCGAGGCGTTCGAAGTCGATCACGCTGGTAGCGGTGGTCATGCGATGCACATTGCCCACCGATACCGCCATCGCATCCACGCCACTGCCCTCGGCGAACCGGGCGGCGTCCTGGGGGTCGGTGAGCTCGCGCTTGATGTGGTCGCGTCCCTCGGTATAGGGCACCGAGCCGATCTCGCCTTCGATGGTGGCGCCGAAGGCGTGGGCCACGGTGGCCACGCGCGCGGTGCTCGCGATGTTGTCTTGCAGCGCCATCTGGGAGCCGTCGAACATGATCGAGGTGAAGCCTGCGCGCAACGCGGCGAAGGCAATCTGCTCGTCGTAGCAGTGATCCAGGTGCACGCAGACCGGAACCTTCGCGTCCTGCGCCAGGCCGCGCACCATGCCGGCGAAACCGGTCACGCCCATGTGTTCGGCCATGTCCTTGTTGCAGGCCACGATGACTCCGCGTCCCAGGGCCTCGGCGGCTGCGATGACGGCGACGACCTCCTCGCTGCCGAAAATGTTGAACGAAGGCACGGCGTAGCGCCCCCGGACCGCGTCCGGCAGCAGTTCCTTGAGCGTCACGAGCATGGCTCTGCCCTCACTTGAACTTGGCGATCATGTTCTTGATGCCCGGGATCGTCTCGATCTGGTAGGCATGGTGCGGATCGAAGTGCTGGATCAGGGACTTCGAATGCGCGCCGACGATGACCGTGAAGTAATACATCTCGTAGCCGGGGGCTGCGACGCTGGGGTGGTAGCCGCGGTCGATGGCGATCACGCTGCCCGTGCGCACGTGGTACACCGGGCCGTAGTCGTCCTCGTGGGCATAGACGAACTGGGCGCCGAAACCATGGTCCGGGTTGAAACGGAACTGGTAGACCTCCTGGTACTCGGTTTCCTGGGTGCCTCGCTCGCTGTCGTGCTTGTGCGGAGGAAATCCCGACCATCCTCCAGCGCCCACGGTGAACAGCTCGCTGACCAGCAGGCGGCCGCGTTGCCCGGCATTCTTCTGCCCGAGCAAGTGCTTGATCTTGCGGTGAGTCTTCGTGTCGTCCGAGCCGTACTGGATCTTGTCCACGTCGCCCTGGCGCACGTCGAAGGGCTCCAGGGTCTGGTCGAAACGACCTCCGCCGATCATCAGGTCGAGGCTGTCGCTGCGACACACGATCTCGGCCCGGGCGCCCACCGGCACGTACACGCCTTCCGGGTCGCCGTCCCACAGATGGGCGCGCTGGCCCACGGCGGTGAACTGCCGGCCGTCGACCGTCACGTCGCAACTTCCCGTGGCGGGCACCAGCATGGTCTCGTAGCCGGGCACCTGATGCTCGAAGCGCTCTCCGCGCCTGAGCCTGACCTGGTTGAAGTAGCACAGCGGAGTCGTCTCGTCGCCCACGCCGATGATGGCCTGGTTGCGGTTGTCGAAGGGGGGGATGTGTCGGCTCATGACTAGGGCTCCTTGGGCTCCTGGGGCGCCTGGGCGCTGGACGGCGTGGCGCGCGCGTGCGCCTCGACGAAGGTCTGCAATTGCGGCAGGCTCGGCATGGCCTCGGCACAGGCATCGCCGCTGACGTTGATCGCGGCGGCAGCGGCTCCCCAGCGCAAGGCCTCCTGCCAGGATCGACCGCCGATCAGGCTCCAGAGCAGGGCCGCCGCGAAGGCATCGCCGGAACCGAAGGGCTTGCGCGCCCGCACCGGGAAGATGCCCTGTTCGATCATCGGCTCGTCTCTCAGGTACACGCGGCAGCCGCGCGGACCGTCCTTGACCACCACCGCCTGCGCCGTGTCTCGAACCAGGGCTCGCGCCTGCAGATCGGCCCCGGGGGCCTCGGAGGCCCCGGCTGAGCTGCGGTCGCCGAGCACGGCGAACTCCTCGCGATTGCCGATGACCATGTCCGACAGGGTGCAGGCCATGGCCAGCGTGACCGAGGCCTCGTCCGCGTCGGCCCAGCCATAGGGTCGGTAGTCCAGATCGAGCACCACCAGCGTCCCGGCCTGCCGCGCCAGGCGCATGGCGTGAAAGGCCGCCTCGCGGCTCGGGCTGGCCGACAGCGCCGTGCCGGTGACCAGCAGAGCGCGCGCGTCGGCGATGGCTCGCCCGTCGATGTCGGACACGCGCAGCTGCAGGTCGGCGGCGTTGCGTCGGTAGATGATGACCTTGCAGTCTTCCGGGCGCATCTCGGTGAAGGCCACGCTGTTGAGCGAGCCGCTCTGGTCGGTCCTGATCCCGCGCACGTCCACCGCGTTGTCGGCGAGAAACTGTCGCACGTAGCGACCGAAGCCGTCGTCGGACACCACGCTGACCATGGCCACGCGAAGCCCGAGCCGGGCCGCGCCGGTCGCCACGTTGGCAGGTGAGCCGCCCACCGATTTGCGAAATCCCTGCACCTGCTCGAGGGGAGTTCCCTCCTGCTGGGCATACAGGTCCACCCCGGCGCGGCCGAGGCAGATCAGGTCGGTGGCACGCTGGCCTGGAAAGCGCAGGGAATTCACGCTGAGGTTCTCCTCAAGGGCATCCACTGGCTGCCCGCATCGGCCGACTCGGCGCAGCGAACCATGAAGCGCACGCCGTCCAGTCCGTCCTGCGCCGTGGGAATCCACTGTCCCGCCAGTCGCTCCCGTGCCGCGGGCTCCCGGGACATGGCGAACGCGAAGCGCCGGTACAGGTTGGCCCAGGAGTCGAAGTAGCCCGCGGGGTGCCCGCCGCCCACACGCTCGAAGCGAGCGGATGGATCGAGGTAGCCATGCCCTCGCTCGTAACTCATCTCGGGCTGGCCGACGAAGGCCACCTTGAGCTGGTTCGGGTGCTCGTCCCACCATTCCACGCTGCCCCTGGAGCCGATCACCCGGACCTTGATGCCGTGCGCGCTGCCGATATTGACCGCGCTGGCCCACAGCGATCCGACAGCGCCGCCGCTCAGGCGCATCAGCACATGGGCATCGTCCTCCAGCGGCGCGCGCGACTTCACGAAACTGCTGCGCAGGCAGCTGAGGGACTCGAGCTGCAACCCCGAGATCAGCATGCCCAGCTGGAAGCAGTGCGTGGCCAGGTCGCCGATGACATAGGTCGGCCCCGAGGTGGCGGGGGTCACGCGCCAGCGCGTGCCGGGATCGCTTCCTTCAACCTCGGTCGCGTGGTAGCCGTGGGCGAACTGCATCTGGACAATGCGGATCTCGCCCAGTTCGCCCTTGCTCACCATGGATCGGGCCTGCTGCACCATCTCGTAGCCGGTGTAGCCATACATCACGGCCAGCACGCGTTGCCGCGCGCGGGACAGCGCGAGCAGCTCCTCGGCTTCGGCCTCGTCGATGGTCAGGGGTTTTTCGCAGATCACGTGCAGCCCGGCTTCGAGCGCCGCCTTGCAGATCGGGAAATGCGAGCTGTTGGGCGTGGCGATGGTCACCGCCTCGATGCCGTCGGGCCGGGCGGCCTCGGCGGCGAACATGGCCCGGTAATCGGCGTAGCAGCGCTGGGGATCCAGCCCCAGGCCGGTGCCGAATTCGCGACCGCGCCCGGGATCGATGTCGAATGCGCCGGCGAGCAGTTGCATGAGCCCGTCGCGCGTGGCGGCGTCGCGGTGGGAATACCCGATCTGGCTGCCCTTTCCGCCACCGACCATGCCCCAGCGCAGGGGCTTCTCGAGCAATCGACCTTCGACGAACATGATGGAGGGACTCCGTTGGGGGATGGTGGATCAGATGCCGTGGCGCTGGTGCATGCGCCCTTCGTTCCATTGGTTCACGGCCTTGCGATGATCGGACGAATGGGTGATTTCGGGAAGCCCGACATCCCACCAGCAATCGCACTCCGACCAGCGCCCGGGGTCGATGTCGACCACGATCACGTAGCTGATGTCGGACGCTCGCGCACGGGCGAAGGCGGCGTCGAACTCGGCGATGGCATGGATCTTCTCGGCGCGCGCGCCCAGCGCCGTCGCATGCAGGGCGAAGTCGACGCGGGGAAGCTTGCCGCCCGGACGCCGGCAATGCTCGAGCAGGTTGTTGAACGAGGTGTTCCCCGTGTTGCGCTGCAGCTTGTCGATGACCGCGAAGCCGCCGTTGTCGCAGACCACGAGAATCACCTTCTGTCCGCTGAGCACGGAACTGTAGAGCTCGGAGTTGAGCATCAGGTAGCTGCCGTCCCCCACCAGCACGATGGACTCGTGCTCGGGCCGGGCGATTTTCACGCCCCAGCCCGCCGCCACCTCGTAGCCCATGCAGGAAAAGCCGAACTCGATGTCGAAGCAGCCGATCTGGGGGCTCAGCCAGTTCATGTTGAGCTCGGCCGGCAGGCCTCCCGCGGCGGTGACGACGGTATCGCCAGGGCGCACGAGGCGGTTGACGGCGCCCACGACCTGGGCATAGGACGGCGTGCCTTCGGTGGGGCGGGTGCGCTGCGCGACCACCGATTTCCACTGCGCCGCCCTTTGCTGCCCGAGCGCCGGCCAGGAAGCCGGCGCGCGCCAGTCTCCCAGTGCCTCGTGCAGGGCGTCGAGAGCCACCGCGGCATCCGCGCGCAGACCGACGGCGAAATGCTTGGCCGCGTCGTGCCGGCCGACATTGATACTTACCAGGGTCATGGCCGGGTTGCGGAACAGGCTCCACGAGCCGGTCGTGAAATCCTGCAGGCGCGTTCCCACGGCCACCACCAGATCGGCCTGCTCGGCCATGGCATTGGCCGAGTCGGAGCCCGTCACGCCCAGCGGCCCCACGTTCAGCGCATGCGACTGCAACAACGCCGCCCGCCCGGCGATGGTCTCCGCCACCGGGAGGTCGTGGGCGCTGGCGAAACGCTCCAGGGCGCCGGTGGCGCCCGCGTAGTGCACGCCTCCGCCGCTGATGATCAGGGGCCGCTTCGATTGGCGCAACAGTGCGGCCACCTGCTCCACCAGTTCCGGCTCGGGCCGCGGACGCGCGATGCGGTGCACGCGAGGGACCAGGAAGCTCTCGGGAAAATCGTAACTGCGCCCCTGCACGTCCTGCGGCAGCGCGAGGAAAGCCGGGCCGCAGGTCTCCGGATCCAGCATCACGCTGATCGCCTGCGGCAGGGTCTGCACGAGCTGGGAAGGCGTGACCACGCGATCCCAGTAGCGCACCAGGGGCTTGAAGGCGTCGTTGACGCTCAGGGAGGGGTCGTGGAAATGCTCCACCTGCTGCAGCACGGGATCGGGCAAGCGCCCGACATGCACGTCACCCGACAGCATGAGCAGAGGCAGCCGATTGGTATGGGCGACACCGGCCGCGGTCAGCAGGTTGCTCGCCCCCGGACCGATCGAGGTCGTGACAATGCCGATGCGCCGCCGCAGCTGCGCCTTGGCGTAGGCCACCGCCGCCAGGGCCATGGACTGCTCGTTCTGGCCTCGCCATACCGGCAATTCGTCGGCGCCGTCGTGCAGGGGCTCGGACAGGCAGGTCACGTTGCCATGCCCGAAGATGGCGAACACGCTGCCGAACAGGGGCTCGACGCGCCCGTCGATCTCGATGCGCTGCGCCCGCAGGTAGCGGGCCAGCGCGTCGGCGACGGTCAAGGTGACGGTGCCGGTCATTCAAGCCTCCCAGACGCCGTCTCGGGCGACATAGCCGCCGGCGGCGAGCAGATCGGAGATGTTCCTGTGCGCCAGTCGCGCGTACGTGAGCGGGTGGGCGACGGCCGGATCCTGCTCGGCCTCGACCACCACCCAGCCCTCGTAGCCGTTCTGCTTGAGCAGGGCCAGCAATGGGGCGAACGCGATGGCCCCGTCGCCGGGCACCGTGAATGCGCCGGCCAGCACGGAATCGAGGAAGGATCGATCCTCGCCGCGCGTGCGGTCGATGACGGCCTGTCGCACGTCCTTGAAATGCACATGGGCCACCCGCGAGGCCACCTCGCGCAGCAACTGCGCGGGATCCGAACCTCCGAAGGCGGCGTGGCCGCTGTCGAAGGTCAGCCCCACGGCGTCTCCGGTGGTCTCGAGGAATCGCAGCAGGTCCTCCCGGGTCTCGATGATCGTGCCCACGTGATGATGGAAGGCCAGCCGGATCCCGCACTCGGAGTGCAGGCGCTCGGCCAGGAGCGTCAGGCGCGTGCCGTAGCGCTTGAATTCCTCATCCGACAGACGCACGCGGGTGGACAGCTTTTTCGTGATGTCGCCGTGCACCGTGTTGCTGACTTCGCCATAGACCATGGCCTTGACCCCCGCGGCGCGCATCAGCGCGACATGCGGGGCGATGGAGGCCCACTCCGCCTCGACGTCCTGGCGCATGAGCTGTCCGCTGCACCAGCCGGAGGCCAGCTGCAGACCGTGGCGCTGCAACAGCGGCAGCAGAACCTGCGGCTCCCGCGGGTACTTGGCTCCCATCTCGGTCCC
Organism: Pseudomonadota bacterium; assembly: GCA_021808445.1. GTDB lineage: Bacteria > Pseudomonadota > Gammaproteobacteria > Burkholderiales > Burkholderiaceae_C > Thiomonas_A. The sequence continues at coordinate 213,442 of JAKBBP010000001.1, read as the reverse complement.
GGTGAAACCTGCCTGGCGCATTTCCGAAAGGCAGATGTCCAGCGGAATGTCTCCACCCAGCGCCGGCATGTCGTCGTTCGACCAGGTGAGGGGGCTGATGGCCAGTTGGATCTTCGACATGGTCGGTGTTGCGCCTCGGGGAAGCCGATGTCGCGGAGAGTTGAATGGAGAACCCAGCCTAGTGATCGCGGCCAGCAAGTGAAACAGGGTTTTCACTTACGTAGAAGAAGTTTTCACGCCACGGCGGCCGCGCAGGACCCGGTGATCCCACCCGCATCCACCCCGGAACTGGGCTCCGCCCAGGCGCCGCTCCGCGCATGGCGCGGGACGTCGGAGGTCGAAATGTCATGACGAAGGCGTGAACCCGAGTAGAATTCCTGAGCAAAACATTTTCGAGCGCCACGGTCCGGGGCCCCATGCCGGTCCCTCGCCCGGCTCTTTCCCACAGGGCTCGCCACACCGGGATGCATGCCCCGAAGCCCTTCCACCAAAGGCGAATCGTCTTGGCCAATCGAGTCCTGTTGACCTCAGCGCCCGCGACCGTGGAGGGCCTTCGCGCCGCCACGCAGCAGCACCAGGGCAGGCTGAGCCCGCGACTTGCGCAAGTCGCCGAGCTGCTGGTGCGCGAGCCGCAGGTGGTGGCGACCGAGACCTCGCGCGAGCTGGCCAGTCGGCTCGAGGTGCCCCAGTCCACGCTGACTCGCTTCGCCAAGGTCATGGGCTACCCCACCTTCAAGGAGGTGCAGGCCCTGCTCAGGGGCCACTACGCGTCGCGTCCGCGGGACTACGTCGAGCGCGTTCGCAGCGCCCAGGCCACCGGGACGCTCCAGGACTCCGGCTCGAACCTGGCGCTCGAGCTGGCGCGCGAAGTCGAGCACTCGGTGCGCGGGACCGCGCTGGAATTGCCGCCCGAGCGTCTGCGCCAGACGGCCGCATTGCTCCGGAGCGCAAGCGAGGTCTGGGTGCATGGAGTGCGCAGGGCCTTTCCCGTCGCCGCCTACCTGCACTATCTGCTGCTCAAGGTCGGCATCCGCTGCAGCATGCTCGACCAGTCCGCCGGCCTGCTCACCCCCTCGCTCGGGCGCCTGCACCCGGGCGGCGTGTTGCTGGCAGTCACCTTCTCGCCCCACGCCCCGGAAACCGATCAGGTGATCGCTGCCGCCCAGCGCGCCGGGGTGACCACGGTGACCATCTCCGATCCCCTGCCCCAGTCCCACGCCCGGGACATCGCGATCCGCTTCGAGATCCGCGAGGGCGAGATCCTGGGCTTCCGTTCCCTGAGCGCCTCCATGTTCGTCTGTCAGGCGCTCGTGGTGGAGATCGCGCGCAGCCTGAGCGACCTGCCGACGGAGCCCGGCGAATCCCAGGGCGCGACGCGCTGATCGCGCCGCCCCCGCCCCTCCGGCCGGTGCCCGCCGGCCCTCGATCGGCGCCCGGGGGCTCGGGTGGATTGTGGAACTTTTTTTTATTTTTTAGGGAAATTCCCTAGAAAACATTTTCATTTTTTGCCCGGCTTGCTCTAAAGTTCAGTCCGAGGGAAGGTCCTTGACGGCGCGCGCGCCGGGACCCGTCCCCCAGGCGTCGTCGCGTGCAAAACCGCTCGACGCACTCGCAACCGACAGAGGAGGCGGCTTCATGAGAAGACTCGCGGGCGACGCGGACCCGCTGTGCCAGGGTGTCGCCGCTGCGTCCGTGCAGCAGGGCAACGCCCGCATCGCCACGGAATTCCTCGACGAGTCGATCGCTGCCATGCAGCGCCTGCAGTCCCGGCTCGACGCGGAGACCTTCGGCCGCGCCGTCCAGCTGATGCTGCGCGCCGACGCCATCTGGCTGCTGGGCACGCAGTGGTCCTTCCCGATCGCTGCCTGCCTGGAATATGCGCTGCGCCATACCGACAAGCGGGTCGGGCTGATTTCAGGGCTGGGCGGAATGCAGTTCGGCGAGGCCCGATCGATACGCCGCGACGACCTGCTGATCGCGATCTCCTGCGCGCCCCATGCGCCGGAGACCCTGGACATCCTCGAGGATGCCCACCACCGCGGGGCCAGGTTGATCGCCATCACCGACAGCCTGGTCGGGCGCTTGCCTGCCCTGGCCGACTGCTGCCTGGTCGTGCAGGATCCGAGCCGATTCGGATTTCGCACCCTGACCAGCACCCTGGGGCTGGCGCAAAGCCTGTTTCTCGCGCTGGCCTACCGACTGGAACTCGACAACGCGCCCGGGACCGCAGCCGACTGAGGCGCGCCGATCCGGGCACGCGCCTTGCCGCGCCGGGACATGGCTGCCAGGAAGGCGTAGTCTTCGTCGAGGCTGCGCCGCAGATGCTCTCGCAACTGCGCTTCGCCGTCGAACCGATCCGGGCTGCGGTTGATGTGAAAGCTCAGGCCCTGCGCGCCCACTGGCAGCCCGAAGCCCTCGGCGATCGCCCTGAAGGCGGTGGGAACGTCGCGGAATTCGATCCTGTGGAAGGCCTCGCAAGCCGCTTGCGCCAGGTGTTCCGCAGCACCGGCCAAGCGGCGATGCAGCGGATCGACCAGGCGACTCGCCAGCGAGCGCGTACGACGTGCGCTCGTGTAGGGGCCCAGGAATTGCTCGAAGAACCGCAGGTAGTAGCGCTGGTACAGCGGCAGCTGCGCAGCGGCCAGCACGACGTCGTGCATCGGGCGCTGCGCGTCGCTCAGCATCTCCGTGAGCGGTCCCCCGAGGGTCTCGCCGATGTACTGGACATGCCGCTGCGGCAGCATCCCGGCCGCCAGCACCCTGCGGTAATGCATCAACTCGGAGACCATGCGATCCACGGGATCGCGGACCACCGTGGCGACCAAGGCATCGGGAAGTTGCGCGAGGGGGCTGTCCCAGGAATGATGGTGAAAAAGCCTTTCACGCTCGAGCTGCAGGTCCGGGATCTGCGCCAGGGCCTCCGAGGTATGCCCGGGATCTCCGAACTTCGACACCGAGACATCGTAGATGTCGATGATCTGCATGCCGCTTGCGGCGGCCGCCTCCGCGAGGCCCCTCCAGATCGACGAGCCGCCCGTTCGGGGGATGTGAAGGAACAGACGGTTCATGGCGCAATCGGGCGTTTGCCGCTTGTTGGATGGCACAGACAACGTCCCTGCCCCCCGGAACAGCGACACCCGGCCGGGGTCCAGATGTAAGCAGTTGCAAGGCTGTGCGCGCCCCGCGGGCAGCCACCCTGCCGGCGCGGCAGGAGCGCATCTCGCGAAGGGCCTGCCGGCTCACGCCGGATCGATGCCTGCGAAACGCCCTGCCAACGCGCCGCGAACGCTGCCTCCGCAACAATTCCGGCGCAGGGCGATGGCTGCGGGGGCAGCGGCGGACCGGTCACGGCCGTCATCGGACATCGCCCCGGCCGCGCGATCGCGGACCATCCACGCCGGAGAAGTAGCACATGCACAAGGTACGGCACTACGCGGGGATTGCGCTTCTCGTGCTCGGGGCCTTCTATCTGCTGCTCGACGGAGTCCGGCAACCCTATTTCAACTGGGACATCGTCGGCTACGTGGCCAGTGCCTACGCAGTCGACGGACTGCAGGGCGCGCACCTGTCCCAGGCGACCTACCAGGACCTGCGAAACGCCACCAGTCCTTCCACCTACTACCAGTTGACCCAGGTGGACGCGCCGCGGGGCTACCGCGACAGGGTGTTCCAGGATCCGCAGGCGCTGCAGCAGCAGCTCCCCTTCTACTCGGTGCGCGTGGCCTACGTCGGGCTCATGCGCTTGCTCAACCGACAGGGCGTCGACCTCGCCCGGGCGAGCTACCTGATCAGCGCCGTGTTCGCGGCGGCCAGCCTGCTCGTGGCCTGGCCGCTGGCGCGCAGCCTGGGCGTGGACCTGCTATGGGTACCCTTCGTCGGCCTGGCCGCCGGCCTGGACATGCTGGCGCGGCTGTCCACGCCGGATGCGCTGGCCTGCTTCGCGATGCTGCTCACGGCCTGGATGTTCCTGCGGGGCCATCGGCTGCGCTACCTGCTGGCGATGATCCTGCCCGCCGTTCGCACGGACCTGGTGATGCTGTCCGTGCTGATGCTGGTCTACGACTACTGGTTCGACTGGAAGACCGCGGCCCTGTCGGCGCTGGCCTGCGCGGTGGCCGTCTACGGAACCATCAATGCGGTGAGCCACAACTACGGCTGGCTCACGCTGTTCAATTTCCAGATGATGGGCATCACGCCCTATCCCGCCTCGATGCGCATCGACCCATGGATCGCCGACTATGTGCGCGTGTACCAGCGGGCCGCGCTGGACTGGGTGAGCAGCGTGCAGACCCTGCCCAGCCTGCTCGGGCTGCAGTTGCTGTTCATGGGTCTGCGCCGCCTGCGCAGCAATCCGCGACAGCTCGCGACGGTGTCGATCTTCACCGTGTACGCACTGCTGCACTACCTGCTGTTCCCGCTGGGCGAACTGCGATTTTTCACGCCGAGCATCATGGTCGTCATGCTCGGCGCACTGGCCCTGCTCGGCCCGGTCCGGGTCGAGCAGGACCCTTCGGCCGACTCCGGACACGCGACGGTCGCCTCAATCTGAGTCGTCGAATTCCAGCAGCTCGGCCCCATCGGGCACCTGGTCACCCACGCCATAATGCAGCGCGCTCACCACGCCCTTGCGAGGGGCGCTGATGGTGTGCTCCATCTTCATGGCTTCCAGCACCAGCAGCGGCGCGCCCTTTTCGACCTCGTCGCCGGCGCGCACCGACACGGCGACCACCTTGCCCGGCATCGGCGCTCGCAGGCTGTGCTCCTGCTGGTGCGCATCGCCCCCGGCGTGCAGCGCATCGACACGCTCCAGCACCGTGCATCGCCCCTCGAAGAACACGTGACGACGCGGGCCCGCCGCCAGCACGGCCGCCTGCACGTTGCGTTCGCCCAGCCGTGCCTGCAGCGCACCGTGCGCATCGGGCCTGCCGCGTGCGAACACGGCCCGCCCCTGCGGCCCCTGCGAGCGCAGCAGCCAGCCTCCATCGCAGGACTCGGCGCTGAACTCGCGCAGCTGCTCGCCCTGCCGCAGGCCGATGCGGCGCAGGCCGCGGCCGTTCAGGCGCCAGGCATCCGGGCATCCCCACGGCGCGCCGGCCGAGGCCGCGCCCGACCCTGCCTGCCCTTCGGGGCCAGCCAGCTCGGCCAGCACCGCCAGCAGCCAGACCTCCTCCGGGGCCATCGGCTGCTCCGGGAACAGCCGATCCTGCTCGCGCTCGATCAGGCCCGTATCCAGCGCCGCCGTCTCGAAGGACGGCGTGGCCACCAGGCGGGCGAGGAAATCGATGTTGTTCGACACGCCCACCACACGGTACTCGGCCAGCGCACGACGCATGCGCCCCAGCGCCTGCGCGCGGTCGACGCCATGCACGATGAGCTTGGCGATCATCGGGTCGTAGTGCGGGGTGATCTCGTCTCCCTGCTCCACGCCGGTGTCCACGCGCACGTGTTCGCCCTGCTCGGGCGGCTGCAGATGCAGCAGGCGCCCGGTGGAAGGCAGGAAGCCACGCTGGGGATCCTCCGCGTACACCCGCGCCTCGATGGCGTGGCCGCGGATGCCCAGTTCCTCCTGCCGCAGCGGCAGCGGCTCGCCGGAGGCCACGCGCAACTGCCACTCGACCAGGTCGAGTCCGGTGATCATCTCGGTCACCGGATGCTCCACCTGCAGCCGGGTATTCATTTCCATGAAGTAGAAACTGCCGTCCTGGTGGGCGATGAATTCCACCGTGCCGGCCCCCACGTAGCCCACCGCGCGGGCCGCCTCCACCGCGGCGCGGCCCATCGCCGCGCGGCGCTCCGGGGTCATGCCCGGCGCGGGAGCCTCCTCCAGGACTTTCTGGTGCCTGCGCTGCACCGAGCAATCCCGCTCGAACAGGTACACGCAGTGGCCATGGGTGTCGCCGAACACCTGGATCTCGATATGCCGCGGACGCAGCACGTATTTCTCGACCAGCACGCGCTCGTCGCCGAAGGCACTCAGCGCCTCGCGCCGGCACGACTGCAGCGCGGCGGAGAACTCGCCCGGATCATCGACCCGACGCATGCCCTTGCCCCCACCGCCTGCACTGGCCTTGATCAGCACCGGGTAGCCGATTCGCGCGGCCTCGCGCGCCAGCAGGTCCGGATCCTGGTCCTCGCCGTGGTAGCCGGGGGTGAGCGGCACTCCGGCGCGCTCCATCAGCGCCTTGGCCGCCGATTTCGAGCCCATGGCGCGGATGGCCGAAGCCGGCGGGCCGATGAACACCAGGCCTTCGCGTTCGCAGGCCTCGGCGAACTCCTCGTTCTCGGACAGGAAACCATAGCCAGGATGGATGGCCTCGGCCCCGCTGCGGCGCGCCGCGTCCAGGATGCGCTCGCCCACGAGGTAGGACTCGCGCGCCGGCGCCGGGCCGATGAGCAGCGCCTCGTCGGCCATGCGCACGTGGCGCGCGTTCGCGTCGGCCTCGGAGTACACGGCCACCGTGGCGACGCCCAGGCCGCGCGCGGTGCGCATGACGCGGCAGGCGATCTCGCCGCGGTTGGCCACCAGGATCTTCTTGAACATCGTGGAGTCTCCCCGGATCCTGCAGGTCCTACATGCGGAACACGCCGAAGCGCGTGGGCGGAATCGGCGCGTTCAGCGCGGCCGCCAGCGACAATCCCAGCACCCTGCGCGCCTGGGCGGGGTCCACCACGCCATCGTCCCACAGCCGCGCAGTGGCGTAGTACGGATGGCCCTGCGCTTCGTACTGGGCGCGGATGGGCTGCCTGAAGGCATCCTCCTCCTGCGCGCTCCATGCCCCGCCCCTGGCCTCGATGCCCTCGCGCCGCACGGTGGCGAGCACGCCCGCAGCCTGCTCGCCACCCATCACGCTGATGCGCGCATTCGGCCACATCCACAGGAAGCGTGGCGAGTAGGCGCGCCCGCACATGCCGTAGTTCCCCGCGCCGAAGCTGCCGCCGACCAGCATGGTGATCTTGGGCACCTGGGTGGTGGCCACGGCGGTCACCATTTTCGCGCCATGCTTGGCGATGCCCTCGTTCTCGTAGCGCTGGCCCACCATGAACCCGGTGATGTTCTGCAGGAACACAAGCGGCACGCTGCGCTGTGAACACAGCTCGATGAAGTGCGCGCCCTTGAGCGCCGACTCACCGAACAGGATGCCGTTGTTGGCCACGATGCCCACGGGCATGCCGTACAGGCGCGCGAATCCGGTGACCAGCGTGGTGCCGTAGCGCGGCTTGAACTCGTCGAAACGCGAGCCGTCGACCAGGCGCGCGATGAGCTCGCGCACGTCATAGGGCTTGCGGGTATCGCGCGGGATGATGCCGTAGATCTCGAGCGGGTCGTACAGCGGCTCCTCCGCCGCTTCGAGCTTCAGGGTCGCGGGCCTGGAGCGGTTGAAGTTGCCCACGATGCGCCGCGCCAGCAGCAGCGCATGCGCATCGTTGTCGGCCAGATGGTCGGCGACGCCCGAGATGCGGGTGTGCACGTCGCCGCCGCCCAGCGCCTCGGCGCTGACCACTTCGCCGGTGGCCGCCTTCACCAGCGGCGGCCCGCCCAGGAAGATCGTGCCCTGGTCGCGCACGATCACGGTCTCGTCGCTCATCGCCGGCACGTAGGCCCCGCCCGCGGTGCAGGAGCCCATGACCACGGCGACCTGCGGGATGCCCAGCGCCGACATATTGGCCTGGTTGAAGAAAATGCGCCCGAAATGCTCGCGGTCGGGAAACACCTCGTCCTGCAGCGGCAGGAAGGCCCCGCCCGAGTCGACCAGGTACACGCAGGGAAGGTGGTTGGCCTGCGCGATCTCCTGCGCGCGAAGGTGCTTCTTCACCGTCAGCGGGTAGTAGGTGCCGCCCTTCACGGTGGCATCGTTGGCGACGACCATGCACTCCAGCCCCTGGATGCGTCCGATGCCGGCCACGATGCCGGCGCCCGGCGCGTCGCCGTCGTACAGTCCCCAGGCGGCCAGCTGGCCGATCTCCAGGAAGGGCGAGCCGGGATCCAGCAGCAGATCGATGCGCTCGCGCGCGAGCAGCTTGCCGCGTGCGGTGTGGCGCGAGCGCGCGGCCTCGCCCCCGCCGAGCTCGACCTGCGCGACCTTGGCGCGCAGGTCCTCGACCAGCGCGCGCATGGCGTCCGAGTTGGCCCGGAAATCCTCCGAGCGTGTATCCATCTGGCTTTGCAACACATGCATGGGCGGCTCCTCGGCTTCCCGGCTTCCCGGCTCCTCGACGCTTCGGCTCAGGCGGTCTCGGCGAACAGCTCGCGCCCGATCAGCATGCGCCGGATCTCGCTGGTACCGGCACCGATCTCGTAGAGCTTGGCGTCGCGCCATAGGCGCGGCGTCGGATATTCGTTGATGTAGCCGTTGCCCCCCAGCACCTGGATGGCCTCGCCGGCCATCCAGGTGGCCTTCTCGGCCGAATACAGGATCGCCGCGGCCGCGTCCTTGCGCAGGGTTCGCGCGTGATCCGCACGGTCGCAGGCGCGCCCGACCGCATACACCAGCGCGCGGCTGGCCTGCCAGGTGGTGTACATGTCCGCCAGCTTGCCCTGCATGAGCTGGAACTCGCCGATGCTCTGGCCGAACTGCCTGCGCTCGTGCACGTAGGGCACGACCACGTCCATGCACGCGGCCATGATGCCCAGCGGCCCTCCCGACAGCACCGCACGCTCGTAGTCCAGGCCCGACATCAGCACCCGCACGCCCCCGCCCACGCCGCCCAGCACGTTGTCTTCGGGAATCTCGCAGTCCTCGAAGAACACCGGGTAGGTGTTCGAGCCGCGCATGCCCAGCTTGTCCAGCTTGGAGCCGAAGGACAGGCCCTTGAACCCCTTCTCGACGATGAAGGCGGTGATGCCCTTCGGCCCGGCCTGCGGGTCGGTCTTGGCGTAGACCACCAGGGTGTCGGCGTCGCCGCCGTTGGTGATCCACATCTTGGAGCCGTTGAGCACGTAGCGGTCGCCACGCTTGTCGGCCCGCAGCTTCATGCTCACGACATCGGAGCCGGCGCCCGGCTCGCTCATGGCCAGCGCGCCCACGTGTTCGCCGGAGACCAGCTTGGGCAGGTAGCGTCGCTTCTGCTCCGTGGTGCCGTTGCGGTGCAGCTGATTCACGCAGAGGTTGGAGTGCGCACCGTAGGAAAGCCCGACCGAGGCCGAGGCTCGTGACACTTCCTCCATGGCGACCATGTGCGCGAGGTAACCCATCCCGGTGCCCCCATACTCCTCGGAGACGGTCATTCCGTGCAGTCCCAGGTCACCCAGCTTTTTCCAGAGATCGGCGGGGAACAGGTTGTCGCGATCGACCTGGGCTGCGCGGGGGGCGATTTCCCTGGACGCGAAGGTCTGCACGGTCTCGCGCAGCATGTCGATCGTCTCGCCGAGGCCGAAATCGAGGCCGGGTAGCTGAACCATGGAAGTCTCCTGTCGGACGGGTGGTGCGGGCGGGGCGCGGCCTGCGGATCTGCCTGCGCGCCTCCTGGTGCTGGTCTCTTGGCACTCTAGGGCCTCACGCAGCGCATAGTCTGCCAACATGGTTGCAAATCGTGCCAACCTTCTTCTCGGATCCAGACCCAGGCTTCTACAATGCCGCTCTGGCCGCGCTGATCCACGCCCATGCCCCACGCCTCCGCCGTTTCCCAGCCTGGGCGCGAGCCCGCCAAGACGCCCATGGCCTTCGTGCAGGCCGTGGTGGGGGCGTACCAGCGCTATGGAGCGGACCCGTCCGCGGCGCTGCGCCTGGCGCAAATCGCGCCGGATCTGGTGGAGCAGGCTCCCGCCCGCGTCACGGCCCGGCAATTCGAGGCGCTCTGCCGCGCGGCGATGCAGGAGCTGGACGACGAGGCCCTGGGCTGGTTCTCGCGCCGCCTGCCGTGGGGCAGCTACGGCCTGCTTTGCCGCGGCTCGCTGACGGCGCCCGACCTGGGCGTGGCGCTCAAGCGCTGGTGCCGGCATCACCGGCTGCTCACGGAGGATCTGCTGCTGCACCTCGAGCTGCGCGATGGAGTCGCCACCCTGGCCATCGAGGAGCGGCGCGATTTCGGCGCGCTGCGCGAGCTGTGCCTGGTCACCACGCTGCGCTACGTGCACGGCTACGCCTGCTGGCTGATCGACTCGCGCATTCCCCTGCTGGGCACCGAGTTCCCGCTTCGCCGACCGGCGCACGGCGACGTGCACCCCCTTCTGTTCCCCGGTCCGGTGCGCTTCGAGGCCGCACGAGCCAGCATGAGCCTGCCGGCGCAGTACCTGGCGCTGAAGCCCCGGCGCGACGAACGCGCGCTGCAGGCCATGCTGCAGAACGCCTTGTCCCTGACCGTGCTGCAATACCGCCGCGACCGCCTGCTGGCCAGCCGCGCCCGCGCCTTCATGGCCGCTCGCCCTGGCGAGGCGCACACGGCCCCCGCCCTGGCCGCGGCGCTCAACGTGTCCACGCGCACGCTGCACCGGCAGTTGCGCGACGAGGGAACGTCGCTGCAGCAGCTCAAGGACGCGGTTCGCTTCGAGCGTGCCGCGCACATGCTGCGCCAGGGCCGGCATGCGATCAAGCAGGTCGCGCTGACGGTGGGATTCGCCAGCGAAAAGACCTTCGCCCGCGCCTTCGCAGCCTGGGCCGGGCAGAGCCCCAGCGCCTACCGCGGCGGCCCCGGCGCGATCGCTTCCGGCCTGCAAGCGGCACGTGGCGCGGGCGATGACGATGGTCTACAGTGATACAGGGACAACACCGGGGCTTCCCATGACCGATCTTTCCGCGCAACAACACGCGCAACCGCAGGTGCTGGCCGGCTACCGGCCGACCCACAAGGTCCGCTTCGTCACCGCGGCAGCCCTGTTCGACGGCCACGACGCCGCGATCAACATCATGCGCCGCATCCTGCAGGGCATGGGCGCCGAGGTGATCCACCTCGGCCACAATCGCTCCGTCGAGGAGGTGGTGACGGCTGCGTTGCAGGAGGACGCCCAGGGCATCGCGGTGAGTTCCTACCAGGGCGGGCATGTCGAGTACTTCCGCTACATGGTCGACCTGCTGCGCGAGCGCGGGGGCGAGCACATCCAGGTGTTCGGCGGAGGCGGCGGGGTCATCGTGCCGGCGGAGATCCGCGAACTGCAGGCATACGGCGTGACGCGCATCTACAGCCCGGAGGACGGGCAGCGCATGGGCCTGCAGGGCATGATCGGCGAGATGCTCATGCTCTGCGACCGCGAGGCCGGCGCCGCCGAGGCCGGCATGCTCGACGCCGTGGTCGGGCACACGCCGCAGGCCTGGCGCGTGCTGTCGCGCCTGATCACCGCGCTGGAGAACGGGCGCGCCGACCCCGGGTTGATCACCGAATTGCGCCGCCGCGCCGGGCAGGCGCGGGTGCCGGTGCTGGGCATCACCGGCACCGGTGGCGCGGGCAAGTCCAGCCTCACCGATGAGCTGGTGCGGCGCCTGCGCCTGGACCAGCAGGATCGACTGCGCGTGGCCGTGGTCAGCATCGACCCCTCGCGGCGCAAGAGCGGCGGCGCGCTGCTGGGAGACCGCATCCGCATGAACGCCATCGGCCCCTGGCGCGATGGCCCCCGCGTGTACATGCGCAGCATGGCCACGCGCGAGACCGGCAGCGAGATCAGCGCGGCGCTGCCCGACGTGCTGGCCGCGGTGAAGCTGGCGGGCTTCGACCTGGTGGTGGTGGAGACCTCGGGCATCGGCCAGGGAGACGCGGCCATCGTTCCCCTGGTGGACGTGCCGCTGTACGTGATGACCCCGGAATTCGGAGCCGCCAGTCAGCTCGAGAAGATCGACATGCTGGACTTCGCCGAATTCGTGGCCATCAACAAGTTCGACCGCAAGGGTGCGGCCGACGCGCTGCGCGACGTGGCCAAGCAGGTGCAGCGAAACCGCGAGGCCTTCGGCGCCCGCCCCGAGGACATGCCCGTGTTCGGCACCATGGCCAGCCGCTTCAACGACGACGGGGTCACCGCGCTGTACCAGGCGCTGCGAGCGCGCCTGGGCGAGCTGGGGCTGGCGCTGGGCGACGCTACCCTGCCGGCCGTGTCCACGCGCCACAGCACCCATCGACACCCCATCGTGCCGCCTGCGCGCACGCGCTACCTGGCCGACATCGCGGAGGTCGTTCACGGCTACAAGCGGCGCGCGGCCGAGCAGGCCGCGCTGGCGCGCGAGATCCAGCAGCTGCGCGCGGCACGCACCATGCTGGAGGCGGCAGACGCCTCGGCGGCGGCCGGCCCGCAGCTCGAGCAGCTTGCCGCGCAGCGCGAACGGCGCCTGGGCGAGCCGGCGCGACAACTCCTGGCCGGCTGGGACGAGCTGCAGCGCACCTACGCCGGCGACGAGCATGTGGTGAAGGTGCGGGACCGCGAAATCCGCACGCGCCTGACCGTGCGCACGCTGTCCGGAACGACCTTGCGAAAGGTGGCGCTGCCGGGCTACGAGGACCATGGCGAGCGTCTCCGATGGCTGCTGCTGGAGAACGTCCCGGGGGGCTTCCCCTACACCGCCGGGACTTTCGCGTTCAAGCGCGAGGGCGAGGATCCCACGCGCATGTTCGCCGGAGAGGGCGATGCCTTCCGCACCAACAGGCGCTTCAAGCTGGTCAGCGAGGGCATGCCCGCCAAGCGCCTGTCCACGGCCTTCGACTCGGTCACGCTGTACGGCAACGACCCCGACCTGCGTCCCGACATCCACGGCAAGATCGGCAACTCGGGAGTGAGCATCGCCACGCTGGACGACCTGAAGGTGCTGTACTCGGGCTTCGATCTCTGCGATGCCTCGACCTCGGTGTCGATGACCATCAACGGGCCGGCACCGAGCATCCTGGCGATGTTCATGAACGCGGCCATCGACCAGCAACTGGACAGGTTCGAGTCCGAGCACGGTCATGCGCCGTCGCCCGAACAGGCTCGCCAGCTGCGCGCCTGGGCGCTGGCCAACGTGCGGGGCACGGTGCAGGCGGACATCCTCAAGGAGGACCAGGGCCAGAACACCTGCATCTTCTCCACGGAGTTCAGCCTCAAGGTGATGGGGGACATCCAGGAGTACTTCGTGCGCCACAAGGTGCGCAACTTCTACTCGGTGAGCATTTCCGGCTACCACATCGCCGAGGCCGGGGCGAATCCGATCTCGCAGCTGGCCTTCACCCTGGCCAACGGCTTCACCTACGTGGAGGCCTACCTGGCGCGAGGCATGCACATCGATGATTTCGCGCCCAATCTGAGCTTTTTCTTCAGCAACGGCATGGACCCCGAGTACACGGTGCTGGGACGGGTGGCGAGGCGCATCTGGGCGGTGGCCATGCGCGAGCGCTACGGCGCCAGCGAGCGCAGCTGCAAGCTCAAGTACCACGTGCAGACCAGCGGACGCAGCCTGCACGCGCAGGAGATCGCATTCAACGACATCCGCACCACCCTGCAGGCCCTGATCGCCATCTACGACAACTGCAACAGCCTGCACACGAACGCCTACGACGAGGCGATCACCACGCCCACCACCGAGTCGGTGCGGCGGGCCATGGCCATCCAGCTGATCATCAACCGCGAATGGGGGCTCGCGAAGAACGAGAACCCGAACCAGGGTTCCTACATCATCGACGAGCTCACCGAACTCGTGGAGGAGGCCGTGCTGGCCGAGTTCGACCGCATCGCCGAGCGCGGCGGCGTGCTGGGCGCCATGGAAACCGGCTACCAGCGCGGCAAGATCCAGGAAGAGAGCATGCACTACGAGATGCTCAAGCACACCGGGGAGCTGCCGATCATCGGCGTCAACACCTTCCGCAATCCCGAGGGCGACCCGGTGCCCGAGAGCATCGAGCTGGCGCGGTCGACCCCCGAGGAGAAGCAGAGCCAGCTCGACCGGCTGCACGACTTCCATGCCCGCCACGCCGAGGAGGCGCCGCGCCAGTTGCAGCGCCTGCGCCAGGCGGTGATCGAGGACGGCAACGTGTTCGAGGTCCTGATGGACGCCGTGCGCTGCTGTTCCCTCGGCCAGCTCACCGACGCCCTGTTCGAGGTGGGTGGGCAGTACCGGCGCAGCATGTGAGCGAGTCCGTGCCAGCTTCGGGCGATGCCGCCTTTCCCCGACGTATCGTCTGCCTGACCGAGGAGCCCACGGAGGTGCTGTACGCACTGGGCGAATCCGATCGAATCGTGGGGATCTCGGGTTTCACGGTGCGCCCGCCCCGGGCGCGCCGCGAGAAGCCGCGGGTTTCGGCTTTCACCTCGGCCCGCATCGACGACATCCTGCGCCTCGAGCCCGACCTGGCCATCGGTTTTTCCGATATACAGGCCGACATCGCGCAGGCGCTGATCCGTCACGGCGTCGAGGTGTGGATCAGCAACCACCGCTCGGTGGCGCAGATCCTGGGCTACGTGCGGCGCCTGGGCGCGCTGGTGGGCGCCACCGAGCCAGCGCAGGCCCTGGCGGCGACGCTGGCCTCTCGGCTGCGCGAGGTGGCCCGCGAGGCGGCGGCGCTGCCGCGCCGCCCCAGGGTCTACTTCGAGGAATGGGACGAGCCGCCGATCTCGGCCATCCGCTGGGTGAGCGAGCTGATCGGCATCGCCGGCGGCGAGGACATCTTCCCCGAGCTGGCCGCGGCCGGCCTGGGACGTGACCGCATCGTCGCGGACCCCATGGAGGTGGTGCGGCGGCGGCCGGACATCATCATCGGCTCCTGGTGCGGCAAGAAATTCTCCGCGCCCCGCGTGGCCGCCCGCCCCGGCTGGGAGGATGTTCCGGCCGTTCGCGACGGCTCCCTGTACGAGATCAAGTCGCCGCTGATCCTGCAACCGGGCCCCGCCGCGCTGACCGACGGGCTGGAGGCCTTGCACCGCATCGTGCGCGACTGGTGCTCGCGGCACTCCGGGCCCACCTGAGCGCACCTGAGCGCACCTGAGCGCATCGGAGCCCATCCTGGCTCCTCCTGGCGCGCCAGCATGCGCCACCCCGCCGCGCCGGCTCCGGGAACGGGCCTCAAGCCACGCTGAGGTGCGCCTGCAACTGTTCCTGACTGGCTTCGAACTGCGCGCGCGCGCCGGAGAACACCACGCGCCCGGTGTCGAGCACCACCACGTCGTCGGCCAGGGCCAGGGCCAGGCCGAGGTTCTGCTCCACCAGCACCACCGCCATGTGCTCGCGCAGGCTCGCGATCACCTGCTGCAGCTCGTGCACGATCTGCGGCGCCAGGCCTTCGGAGGGTTCGTCCAGCAGCAGCACGCTGGGACAGGTCATCAGCGCGCGTCCGATGGCCAGCATCTGCTGTTCGCCACCCGAGAGATTGCGCGCCGCGTGTCCGAGTCGCTCGCCCAGGCGCGGAAAAATGCGCAGTACGTCCTCGCGCCTCCATTGCCGCCGGCCGGTGGGAGCGCGCCTGCGCGCGGCCACGTCGAGGTTCTCACGCACGCTGAGGCTTGCGAACACCCGTCGGCCCTGGGGAACGAAGGCCACGCCGCTGTGCGAGATGGCCTCGGGGCTGGCCCGCTGCAACTCGCGGCCGCGATAGACGATGCGGCCACGGCGAGGGGGCAGCAGTCCGACGATGGACTGCACGGTGGTCGACTTCCCGGCGCCGTTCCTGCCCAGCAGAGCCGTCACGCGCGCCGGCGCCGTGCTCCAGGACACCCCGTGCAGCACGTGGCTGTCGCCGTAGTACACGTCGATGCCGTCGACCAGCAGGGTGTTTTCAGTGTCCAAGATAGATCTGCCGGGTCCGAGGGTCCTGCACGACTTCGTCTCGATGGCCGCTGAGCACCACCTCTCCCTGGTGGAGCAGGGTGACGCGATCGGCCAGCGCCAGGGCCGCGCGCATGTCGTGCTCGATGAGCACGATGGTCACCTCGCGCCCGATGCCGGCCAGCATGGCGCAGATGCCTTCGCGCTCCTGCGCCGACAGGCCGGCCAGGGGCTCGTCGAGCAGCAGCAGGCTGGGGCGCTGGGCCAGCGCCATGGCGATCTCCAGGCGTCGCTTTTCGCCATAGGAGGTCTGCTGCAGGCTGAACCCGGCCTTGTCCCCCAGCCCGACGGCGTCCAGGGCCTCGCGGGCCTGTGCCTGAAGTGCTGCATCCGCAGCCAGGTCTCCCCAGGGAATCCAGCGCCGCGACGAGCGGCCCAGCAGCGCGAGCCGAACGTTGTGCAGCAGGGTGTCCTGCGGGAACAGGGTGATGATCTGGTAGGTGCGCGCCACGCCGCGCTGGGCACGCGCGGCGGCCGGCATGCGTGTGAGGTCCTGGCCGTGCACCGTGATGCTGCCGGCATCGCTGGCCAGGTCGCCGGCGATGAGGTTGAACAGCGTGGTCTTGCCGGCGCCGTTCGGACCGATCAGCAGGTGCCGCTCGCCCCGGGCCACGCTCAGGTCGACGCCGCGCGTGACCTGCAAGCCGCCGAAGGCCTTGCGCAGACCGCGCACTTCCAGGGCCTGGGTCATGGCGCCGCGCTCCCACCCGCACCCCGGCCCGAGGAGGCATCGAGCCCGGCCCCGGCGCATTCCGGCGACACCGCGGCGGCCGGCGCGCGGGCACGACGCAGGCGGGCGGCGAGGCGCGATGCGCCCGCCACGAGGCCGCCAGGGACGAACATGACGATCAGCAGATACACCACGCCGAGCAGCATCACCCAATGGGTGGTGAAGTCGCTGGCGACCTCCTTGAGCAGCACGACCAGCAGGGCTCCGACCACGGGCCCCAGGCTGGTGCCGGGGCCTCCGGCGATCACCATCAGCAAGGTTTCCGCGGAGGCCGACAGGGTCATGCTCTGCGGGCTGATGAACTGGTTGTAGTCGAGGAACAGGATTCCCGCGGCGGCCGTGAACAAGGCGCTGACCGTGAAGGTGATCCAGCGGATGAGGAACACGTTGTAGCCCAGCGCAGCCATGCGGCGCGGCTGATCCCGGGTTCCTCGGATGCTGGCGCCGAAGGGAGATCGGATCCAGGCCGTCATGAGGCCCCAGCACAGCACGAACACGGCCAGCGCGTAGTAGTAGAAATGCACCGGATTGTCCAGGCGCAGCCCGGCGATATGCGGTCGCGTGATGCCGGACAGTCCGTTGTCGCCGCCGGTGACGTCACTCCAGCGAAAACACAGGCCCCACAGGATCTGGCCCAGAGCCAGGGTGATCATGAGAAAACTGATGCCGCTGGCGCGTAGCGCGATGATGCCGAACACGGCTCCGACCACGGCCGTACCCAGCAAGGCCGCGGCATCTGCGCTGGCATGCGACCACCCCAGGCGCAGCATCAACCAGGCTGCGATGTAGGCCGACAGTCCCAGGTAGCCCGCCTGTCCGAGGGAGATCAGGCCGGCGTAGCCCACCAGGAGGTTCAGACTCAGCGCGAAAAGCGCCGCGATCAGCACCTGGCTGGCCAGGTTGACGTAGTAGACGCCCCCCACCCAGGCCGGCAGGCTCAGCGCAAGCAGCACGGCGACGGCCACGGCGACCTTGCGCATCACCCGCCGACCCTCCCGAGCAGGCCGCGCGGACGCACCGCGAGAATGATCACCATGGGAAGGAACAGGATGATGTAGGAAAGGTTGGGCAGCCAGGATTGTCCGAAGCTGTAGATGAAGCCGATCAGCATGCTGCCCAGGAAGGCGCCTCCCAGGCTGCCCAGGCCGCCGAGGATCACCACGACCAGGGCCAGGGGCAGCATGTCGGCGTCCATGCCGGGATAGACCGAGAGAATCGGTGCTGCGACGGTGCCGCCCAGGCCGGCCAGCGCGGTCCCCAGGAAGAACACCACCGTGTACAGGCGCGAAGCCGGGATGCCGATGGCTCGGGCCATTGGCATGTCGTCCACGCTGGCACGGATCATCACGCCCACGCGGGTGCGCTCGAGCAGCAGCCACAAGGCGACGAACAGCAGGGCACTGAACACGATGACCGCCAGACGATAGGTGGGGAAGATCAGCCCGAACAGGGAAGTGGCGCCACGCAGCAGGTGAGGCGGAGAGACCGATTGCGGATCTCCCCCCCACAGCCACAGGCTCCCGTCATCGACGATGAAGGCCACGCCCAGCGTGGCCAGCACCTGGGCCAGGCTGTTGCCATCCAGGCGGCGCAGGACGAAGCGCTCGACAAGCACGCCCAGCAGGCCGACCGCCCCGCACGACAGCACGAGCGCGCCGCCGAAGCCCCAGCCGTGCTGCAACGCGCTGTAGCCCAGGTAGGCCCCCAGCATGAAGTAGGCCCCATGCGAGAGGTTGGCCACGCGCATGAGGCCGAAGATCAGGGAGAAGCCGGCCGCCAGCGTGAACAGCACGGCGCCCAGCGCCAGGCTGTTCAGGCTCTGGATCAGCCAGAAGTGCATGCTGTGTCCCGGCTCAGCGCCCGAGGAAGCGCGCGGGCGGATAGTCTCGCGAATAGACCGGCTCCGCGAGGAAGGCCTTCTCGCCATAGGTCCAGAACTGGGACACGTTCGGGTAGACCTTCAGCACGGCGTTGACCAGCTGCCCGTTCTTTCGCTCGACCTTGCGGATGTAGACGTTCATGATCGGGTTGCCCAGATCATCCAGGCGAATCGGGCCGCGCGGGTCGTCGGGCACCACGACATGGCGCAGCGCGTGCATGAAGGCGTCGCGATTCTCGATGTCCCCGTGCACGGTCTCCAGCGCGTGCTTGAGCATCAGCGCGGCGCCATAGGCCCCCACGGTGTAGTAGCCGGGCATGCGGTGGTAGTCCTTCTCGATGCCGGCGACGAAGGCCTTGTTGTAGGGGTTGTCCAGCTGCGCCGTGTACCAGCCGCCCGAAATGATGCCCAGCGCGTCGTCGCCCATGGCCGGCAGCACGCCTTCGTCGACCGTGGTCATCGACCCCAGCAGGGGAATCTTGCCCTTGAGTCCGTAGTCGCTGTACTGCTTGATGAATTTGATGCCGTTGCCTCCCGCGAAGGCCGCGAACACCGCGTCCACCTTGGTGTCGAGCTCGCCGATGTAGGAACCGTAGTCGGCCACGTTCAGCGGGGACCAGAGCTTTTGCACGATCTCGCCGCCCCCGTCCTCGAAGGCCCGCTGGAATCCCGCCGAGACCTCGTAGCCGAAGGCGAAATCATCCGCGATGATGGCGATGCGCTTGTACTTGAGGGTCTTGGCCGCGTAATCACCCAGCGGGTGCATGGGCTGTGCCGACGTTCCCACCGCGCGCACGAACCAGGGGTTGTCCTTGCGCTGGGTCAGGTCCTCCGCCGCGGCGGAGGGGGAGATGATCGGCACCTGCGCCTGACGGATGTAGTCGTTGATGGCCAGCGCCTCGAAGGCCGCGAGCGGCCCGATGATCACCTGCACCTTGTCTTTTTCGACCAGTTCCTGGGCCTTGGCCTTGGTCAGCGCGGGCTGCCCGGCGGTGTCGGCGACGAAGAGCTGCACGGGCCGCCCGGCGATGGTGTTGTGGTTCTGCTGCAGGAAATAGCGCAGTCCCTGCTCCATCTGCAGCCCGCCGGCGGCGAGCGCACCGGATTTCACCGTGAGAAATCCCACGCGAATGGGAGCCGCGGCACTGGCCATGCGCGGCAGGGATGAGCCGGCCGCCAGCGCGGCCAGGCTGAGGGCGAAGGAACGACGCGAATGATCCATGCTTGTCTCCTCTTGCGGTCCATGTTGACCTGCGAATTGTGTGGCAGATGATGTATCACGAACTAGAGAAAGTCAAACCTGTTTTTCCCCAAAAACCGGCCATCGACGCCCTCCCACAGAGGCATCGCCACGTCAGAGCCCTTCCAACTCCTTGTTTTTTCTTGCTTTTCTCGATTCGCATCCAGATTCGCATCATGAAGCCGCCTGACTTGTGATGTATCACGATTGTGCAAAAGAATGTGCGGTGATATTCTTCTCGCCATGAGCCAGATCCTGGATCCGCGAGCCCCCGAGTCCGCCAGCGCCAAGCTGCTGCGGGAGAAGGTGTACGAGCAGTTGCGCGCCGACCTGATCAGCTGCCGCCTGGGGCCGGGCACGGAAATCCGCGAGAGCGAGCTCGCCGAGCGCTTCGGAGTCAGCAAGTCGCCGGTGCGCGACGCCCTGATGCGCCTGGAGCGCGAGAACCTGGTGATCACCCTGCCTCGCCAGGGCTATCGCGTGGCCTCGGTTTCCCTCAACGACGTGCAGGACATGTTCCAGCTGCGCGAGGTCCTCGAGCGCGCTTGCATCGAGCGCATCACGCGCCGCGCCAGCGACGAGCAACTGGCCTCGCTGGAGCGGTTTCGCCGTTTCGAACCCGAGGCCTGGGAGGGCGGCTTCGTGGCCTACAACCGCAGCTTCCATCGTGAACTGGCCGCCATCTCGGGCAATGCCCGCATGCGGGACCATCTTTTCGACTTGATGGACCAGATGGAGCGAGCAGTGCAACTCAGCGTCAACAGCCTCAAGCGGGGCAACCCGCAGGCGGTGATCGACGAACACAACGCATTGATCGACGCGCTGCAGGCACGGCAGACCTCCGTGGCGCAGCGCATCAGCGCGCGCCACGTTCAAAGCGCCGGCAAGCGCGTGCTGCGGGCGATGACCCATGCGGTGATCGCCCCCTGAGCCCAAAGCCCCTCCCTTCGACACCGATTGCCCGCCGCCGTCCGGCGACCCATTCCAAGGAGCCCAACCCCATGGCCAGCGTTTCCGCCCCCTCCTCCACCAGCACGATTCCGGTGCACGGACTGTTCATCGACGGTCGCCAGACGCCGGCCTCGCGGCCCGAGCTGCTCGACGTGCTCAACCCCGCCACGGGCCAGGTGATCGCGCGCATCGCCCACGCCGACGACTCCGACGTCGACCGCGCGGTGAGCAGCGCGGCGGCGGCCTTCGCCAGCCGCGAGTGGAGCGGCATGTCCAACCGCACACGCGCCAAGCTGATCAACAAGCTCGCCGACGTGTTCGAGGCCAACCTGGACGAGATGTACCAGCTGGAGACCCAGAACAACGGGCGCTCGGTCAACGAGACCCGCGCGCAGATCTCCCGCCTGCCCGATTTCCTGCGCTACAACGCGGGCCTGGCGATCGCGCGCCGCGATGCGGTGATCCCGGTGGACGGCGAGTACCTGAACTACACCATTCGCACACCCATCGGCGTGGTGGGCAACTCGACGCCCTTCAACCACCCCTTGATGATCATGATCAAGAGCCTCGCGCCGACCCTGGCCTCGGGCTGCACCACGGTGGTCAAACCCTCCGAGTACACGCCGCTGACCACGTTGCGCCTGGCCCAGCTGTTCGTGGAGGCCGGCCTGCCGCCGGGAGTCTTCAACGTGGTGACGGGCCTGGGGCCGACCACGGGCAAGGCGCTGTCCGAGCATCCGGGACTGGCCAAGTGGGTGCTGACCGGCGGCACCGAGGCCGGGCGTCTCACCGGCGCGGCGGCCGGACGCAATTTCGCGCACCAGACCCTCGAGCTTGGTGGCAAGACCCCGGTGCTCGTGTTCGAGGACTTCGACATCGAGCAGGCGGTCAACTACGCGGCTTTCGGCGCCTTCATCGGCGCCGGCCAGACCTGCATCTGCGGCAGCCGGCAGATCGTGCAAGCCCGTGTGTACGATGAATTCGTCGAACGCCTGGCGGCGAAGGCGCGCAGCATCCGCATCGGCAATCCGGCCGACCCCTCGGTGCAGCTCGGCCCCGTCATCTCCAGGCGCCAGCAGGAGCGCGTGCTGCGCTACATCCGCATCGGCCTGGAGGAGGATGGCGCACGCCTGGTCGCCGGCGGGCGCGTGCCCCCCGACCCTGCGCTTGCCGGGGGCTTTTTTGTCGAGCCCACGGTGTTCGCGGACGTGACTCCGTCGATGCGCATCTTCCAGGAGGAGGTCTTCGGCCCCTTTGTGTCGGTCAGCCGCTTCGAGACCGAGGAGGAGGGACTGCGCATGGCCAACGACTCGGCCTTCGGCCTGGCCGGCGCCGTGCGCACGCGCGACGTGGTGCGTGCGCATCGGGTGGCGGCACGCCTGCACTGCGGCATCGTCTGGATCAACGACCACCATCGTCTCGACCCGGCCTCGCCGTGGGGCGGCGTGAAGGACTCGGGCATCGGCCGTGAATGCGGCACCGAATCCTTCGATCAGCATTTCGAGACCAAGAGCGTGATGCTGCGCATGAGTGATGCCCCCTTCGACTGGTACCGCGATACCGCCAGCCAGCCGCGCCTGAACTGAGACGGTCCGCATGAGCCCGGGGGGCTCGTTCGAGAATTTGCGAAAGGCCCACGCGATGTCCTCTATCAGCCTTGGCGGCTGCACGCTGCAGACGCAACGATTCGGTACCGAAGGCTCCGCCCTTTGCCTGCACGCTTGCGGAGACGGCCCGCCGCTGGTCCTGCTGCATTCACTGCTGGCCGATCGCGCCAGCTTCGAGCGCGTGGTGCCGGCCCTGGCGCGCCGCTTCCGCGTGATGCTGGCCGATCTACCCGGCTTCGGCGCCTCCGATCCGGCGCCGGGAGGCCTGCATGCCGTGGCTGACCGTGTCGCGACCGGGCTTCGCCTGGCCCTGGGAGAGGAGCGCCCGACCCTGCTGGGCAATGGCTATGGCGGATTCGTCGCCTTGCTCGCGGCGATCCGGCATCCCGATCAGGTGCGCAGCCTGGTGCTGGCCGATTGCGGTGCCGCCTTCGATGAGCCCGGCAGGGCCGCCTTCGTGGGCATGGCGCGCGCCGCCGGCGCCTCGGGCCTGCAGGCCGTGGCCGACGTGGCCATGCGCCGGCTGTTCGCGCCGGATTTCCAGGCGCGCAACCCCGATCTCATCGAGCGCTGCAAGCAGCGCTTCCTGGCCACTGCGGCGCAGACCTTCCAGGACGCCTGCGCCGCGCTGTCGACGCTGGACCTGCGCGAGGGCGCCGCAGGCCTGAACCTGCCCACGCTGGTGCTGGTGGGAGAACACGATGAGGCGACGCCGCCGCGCATGGCGCGCGAACTCGCGGGGCTGCTGCCCGACGCGAGGCTGCGTGTGCTCGAGGGCTGCGCCCACGTGCCGCAATTGCAGGCTCCGCAGGCCTTCCTCGCCGAGCTGGATGCCTTCCTCGTCGAACCCACGGCTCGGGCCGGCGCATCGGCCCCGCAGGCCTGACCCGGCCTCAGGCGCCTGCCATGCGCAGGAAATTGTCCAGCACGGGGCTCATGCGGTCGCCGCGCCAGACCATGCCCATCTCCAGGCTGGGCGAGTCCTGCAGGTCCAGATAGCGCACGCCCGACCGTGCCAGCCTTCGCAGCGAGGCCGGCACGAGGGCGATGCCCATGCCGGCCGAGACCAGGCTGACGATGGTCTGCATCTGGATCGCGTGCTGGACGATGGCGACCTGCCCGCCCGCGGCCGAGCAGTAGCCCACCACCTTGTCGTAGAACAGCGGCGCCACATGGCGCGGGAACAGCACCAGGGGCGAGGCGACCACGGCGGATCGCGCAAGCCGCCCGCGCGTGGGCAGGATGCGGCGCTGCTCCACCCAGCTTTCGGGAACCGCGGCCACCAGGGGCTCGGATGCCAGCCTTCGGTAGCGCAGCGGCTCCGGCAGGGATTCCTGACCGTCGGGCAGGATGATGCCCACATGCGTGCGCCCCTCCAGCAGGGAGGCGATCTGCACGTCGCTGGTCGCTTCGGTGAGCGACAGCTCCACCTGCGGATGGCGTTCGCGGAATCGCCGCACCAGCTCGGGCAGGATGCTGTAGTCCGCGGTGCTGACAAAGGAGATCTCGAGCCGGCCGAGGTCCCCGCCCAGCAGGCGCCGGGCGGTGGCGCCCAGGGCCTCGTGCCCTTGCAGCAGCGCGCGCACATGGGGCAGCCACTGTTCCCCGAAGGCGCTGAGCGCCACGCTGCGCCGTGTGCGCACGAACAGCTCGGCACCCAGCTCGCGCTCGAGCGCCCGGATGGACTGGCTCAGCGGCGGCTGGGTCATGCGCAGGCGCTGCGCGGCGCGACCGAAATGCAGGGTCTCGGCCACGGTCAGGAAATGCCGGAGCTGACGGGTGTCCATGGGGTGTCCATGTGTGATAGCTTTTACGACTCAATACCCTCTGAATTATAGATTTCACTCCCAGCTCGAACTGGCGTAGATTCCCGCCGGAGCCCCCCTTTTTCCCCAGGAGCAGTCATGCCAGCCTATCGTTCCAAGACTTCCACCGCCGGGCGCAACATGGCGGGAGCGCGCGCGCTGTGGCGCGCGACCGGCATGAAGGATGGCGACTTCAGCAAGCCGATCATCGCCGTGGCGAATTCCTTCACCCAGTTCGTTCCGGGGCATGTGCACCTGAAGGATCTGGGCCAGCTGGTGGCGCGCGAGATCGAGGCCGCCGGCGGAGTGGCCAAGGAATTCAACACCATCGCGGTGGACGACGGCATCGCCATGGGACACGACGGCATGCTGTATTCGCTGCCCAGCCGCGACATCATCGCCGACTCCGTCGAGTACATGGTCAATGCCCATTGCGCCGACGCGCTGGTGTGCATCTCCAACTGCGACAAGATCACCCCCGGAATGCTGATGGCCGCCATGCGCCTGAACATCCCGGTGGTGTTCGTCTCCGGCGGACCGATGGAGGCCGGCACCACGCGCCTGGCCGGCACCGCCAAGTTGAAGAAGATCGACCTCATCGACGCCATGGTGATGGCCGCCGATCCGAAGGTCTCGGACGCCGAGGTCGCGGACGTCGAACGCTCGGCCTGCCCGACCTGCGGGTCCTGCTCGGGCATGTTCACCGCCAACTCGATGAACTGCCTGACCGAGGCCCTCGGCCTGGCCCTGCCCGGCAACGGCACCGTGGTGGCCACGCACGCCGACCGCCAGGAGCTGTTCCTGGGCGCCGGACGCCTGGTGGTGGAGCTGTGCAGGCGCTACTACGAACAGGACGATGCCTCGGTGCTGCCCCGCAACATCGCCAGCCACGCCGCCTTCTCCAACGCGATGACCCTGGACATCGCGATGGGTGGCTCCACCAACACCATCCTGCACCTGCTGGCCGCGGCGCAGGAGGCCGAGCTGGACTTCGGCATGTCCGACATCGACCAGCTCTCGCGCCGCGTGCCCAACCTGTGCAAGGTGGCTCCCTCCAGCCATTACCACGTGGAGGATGTGCACCGCGCGGGGGGCATCATGGGCATCCTCGGGGAACTCGCCCGCGGCGGGCTGCTCGACACCAGCGTGCCGACCGTGCATTCGCGCACCCTGGGCGAGGCGCTGGCGCGCTATGACGTGCTGGCCACGGCCGACGAGGCCATCCGCACCTTCTACCGCGCCGGCCCGGCGGGCATTCCCACGCAGGTGGCCTTCAGCCAGGACACTCGCTGGGAAAACCTGGACCTGGACCGCCGGCAGGGCTGCATCCGCAGCATCGAGCACGCCTACAACAAGGAAGGGGGCCTGGCCGTGCTGTACGGCAACATCGCCGCCGATGGCTGCGTGGTCAAGACCGCGGGCGTGGACGAGGCCCTGTACACCTTCGAGGGCAAGGCACGCGTGTACGAAAGCCAGGATGCCGCGGTGAAGGGCATCCTGGGCGACGAGGTACAGCCCGGCGACGTGGTGGTGATTCGCTACGAAGGCCCGCGCGGCGGCCCGGGAATGCAGGAAATGCTCTACCCCACCTCCTACCTGAAGTCCAAGGGCCTGGGCAAGCAATGCGCGCTGGTCACCGACGGACGCTTCTCGGGAGGGACCGCGGGGCTGTCCATCGGCCATGTCTCCCCCGAGGCCGCTGCGGGAGGAGCCATCGGGCTGGTGCGCGACGGCGACCGCATCCGCATCGACATTCCCCGCCGCGGCATCGACGTGCTGGTCGACGAGGCCGAGTTGCAGCGTCGCCGCGCGGAACAGGACGCCAGGGGCTGGAAGCCGGCGCAGCCGCGCCAGCGCCGTGTCTCGGCGGCCCTCAGGGCCTACGCGAAGCTGGCCATGAGCGCCGACAAGGGCGCGGTGCGGGACCTGTCGCAGCTGGAGGACTGAGCGGGCGCGCCCTCGCTCCGGGCAGGCTCCGGGCAGGCTCCGGGCCCGCGACGGGCTCAGCGCGGGCGCCAGCCGTCGTTGAGGGTTTTCAGGAAGGCGATGATGTCGCGCATGTCGCGCGCGCTCATCGCCGGCGCCTGCCCTGCCCTGCGATCGAAGGGAGGATCGCTGCGATCGACGTTCTGGTCGTAGCGCGCGGGAAGGTCGTCGTACTTGTCGACTCTGCCATGCACCACGGGATAGATGCGCGCCGGACGTGTGTCGCGGAAGTCGTAGAAGTCGAGCACCTGGGCCAGGCTGTGGTAGACGCCGTTGTGGAAGAACACATGGCGCGTGGCCGCGTTGCGCAGCGTCGGGGTGAGGAACATGCCGCAGTACTGGGTCTGCCGCGCCAGGTCGGTGCGATACGGTCCGCACAAGCCGAGGTCGTGGTAGCGGGGATTGCGGTTGGCCGGGATCGCCGGGTTGCGCGGCACGCCCAGCGCTTCATACTGGGTGTCGGTGAACAGCGGCGGCTGGCCATCGGCGCCGGGGCGGTCGAGGTGGCACGCGGCGCAATCGCCCTTGCGGGGGTCGTTGAAGGCCACGTAGCCTCGGGCCTGCGAGGGGGTGAACCGCGCCTTGCCCTGCAGCCAGGCGTCGTACTTGCTGCTGAAGGGATGGAAGCTGGGGTCCTCGATCTGGAACCTGGCCAGCGCGAACAGCGCCTCGCTGACCAGGAAGCGCGAGTTGCCCAGCATGCCGGGGCCGAACAACTGCTCGAACTGCCGGGCATAGCCCGCGCTGCGCAGCTTGGCGGCCACCGTGGCCACGCTTCCCGCATCCATCTCCAGCGGGTTGAACAGCGGGCCGTCGGCCTGCTGCTGCAAGGTATTGACCCGTCCGTCCCAGAACAGGCCTCCCTGGGGCACCAGGTTGGCGGCGGTGGCCGCCGTGTCCTGCGCGGTCTTGCGCACGCGCCGGGACTGCCTGCCCAGCTGGACCAGCTGCTGCAGAGTGATGGTTTCGTTTTCCTCGTTGTCGGGCCCGATGCTGAAGTTCTGCTGGCGATACAGGTATTCCAGCGAGGGCACCGCGCGCACGCCGAAGCGATTCATGCGCGAGCCGCCGATCTGTACCGGCAGCGCGTTCGGCGGGCCGTAGGCATGCCGGGGACTGTGGCAGGAGGCGCAGGACACGCGTCCCGAGCCCGATAGCCTCGGGTCGAAGAACAGGGCACGCCCGAGTCTGGCCACGGCGCTCAGCGGCTTGCGCGGCGGCAGCACCAGATGCACGGGGTGCGGATTGCCGCCGTCAGGCAGCACCGATGCGGACAGGCTCGGCGAAGTCGCCGCAGCCGGGGCATGCATCGGCGCGGAGCCAGCGGGCGCAAGGCCCGGCGGCTCCGCGGCCCAGGCAGCGCCCGTCAGGAAGGCGGCTGTCGCCGCCGCCAGCAAGGCGCGCAGGGACATCAGCTGGAGCTCGGCGAGTTGCTGCCGGCCGGGGCACGGCGCAGCACGGCACCGGTGGTCGGATCCAGGAACAGCGGAGCCCCCAGACGACCGCCACGGTCGTGCCAGTGGCCATGCTGCCAGCCATGGTCGTCACCCTCGTGGTCGCCGGCGAAGCGGAACATGTCCATGATGCTTCCGGTGGTGGCGTCGAAGGAGCCGCCGCCCAGGCGCTCGCCGTGCAGCCAGTTGTCCTCGATGAAGCGGGTCACCGAGGCCAGCGAAATGCGCTGGTGGCTCACGTAGTTGGTCTTGGCCCAGGGCGAGATGACCAGGAAGGGAATGCGCGTGCCAGGACCGCAGCGGCCATTGACCGGCTGGCCCTTGAGCCCCGGCATGGGCTTGCCGGTGCCGCACGCGCCGGGACCGTCGAGCTGGTCGGCCTGCGAGTCGAAGGACGGGTTGGTCGGCGTCGCGAAGGCATGGTCGTACCAGCCGTCCGAATCGTCATAGGTGACGATCACCGCGGTGTCCTTCCATTGGGGCTGCTGCTCGAGGAAGTTCACCACCTTGGTCACGAAAGCCTGCTCGTCCAGCGGATCGGAGTAGCCGGCGTGGGCGTCCTCGAAGGCCGGGGCCTTGAGGAAGCTGACGGCCGGGAAATTGCCCGCCTTGACCGCCGCGAAAAAGTCGTTCAGGCCGTACTCGTGGTTCGCCGGATCGGGCGTGCGCGTGCCCGGCTCGTCCGTATGGCCGATGGCCTGCACGGATGACGGACGCGCGTGCGTCGGGTTCGCCGTCGAGGGAAAGTACTGGAACCAGTTGTGGTGCGGGATGTAGTCGGAGGTGGTGCCGGTGTAGCTCGAGGTCGAGCTGCGCTTGCAGCCGGTGGTGCCGTTGGCGTTGACGGTGCTCAGGTTGAAGCCCCCCATGAAGCCGCCCCAGGAGATGTCGCGGGCGTTGAGCAGGTCACCGATGTTGCGGCCCTGCATGAGGATCTGGTCGCTGGGGCTGGAGCACAGGTCGTAGGCAGGATCGACGTCGCTGATCAGCGCGTAGCCGCCCGCGCCGTCGCGGATGTAATACGAGCCCGCCGCCAGCGTGAACGGCAGCTTGGTCGTCTTCACCAGGGTCACGCCGTCGGTCTGGCCCGACACCACTTCCAGCGCGCCCGGCGTGGACGGACCGTAGGTGTCGGTGTAGGCATCGTCGCTCATCGCGAAGTGCTGCGCGTAGTTCCACAGCGCCGTCACGGTGTTGCCGTCGTAGTAGCCCATGACCTGGCCGCTGGTGCCGAAGGCGCCGACCCCGCCGGTGGTGCCCCGCCCGGTGTACTTGGGAAACGAGTCGGCCTTGCCGCCGTCGTAGGCGAACTGCTCGGGCGTGTAGGCGTGGTTCTGGTCGGCGGTCGCGGCCTGGCTGGGATCCAGCCGGAAGGGGTTGGCGGCTCCGCTGCCGTTGGCGGGGTTGGCGTCGTTGGGGTTGTTGGTGAGCAGCGCGGCATCCAGACCGTTGACCGCGGGGGTTCCGCGACGCGCCTGGAAGGGCGTCTCCCCAGCCGGATTCGTCGCCTTCGGGTAGGTGGCGAAGTAGTGGTCGAAGGACACGTTTTCGTTGAACAGCACCACGATGTGCTTGATCGGCGTGGCCGTCGGGTAGGCCTCGGCGCGCAGGCCGAAGTGGTGGTGGTCGTGGTCGTGGTCGTGGTCGTCGCCGGAATGGAAGGGCGAGGCGCTGGCCGTGGAGGCGGAGGCGCCGGCCCCGATCGCGGCGGCGATCACGGCGGTGGCGAGCAAGGTCTTGCGCAGCATGTGGAAGGCTCCCTGAAGCGAAACGAGGCAGGAACCTCGACGGCGCCGCGTCCTGCGCGGCTGCCATGCGAGGGCCGGGGGCGATTGTTCGCAGCCAACATGCAAGGCTCATGACAAGCCGCCGGACGTCTTTCCTGGTTTCTCTTGTTGCATTTTGTCGTGATTTCCAGGCTCCCGCGCGCGGCCCGTCCGTCGCGAGCCGGGCCATCAGCAAGTCCCCGGGGTTTCGGCTAGATTGTCGCTGCCCCTGCTCTTGTCGAACACTCCTCATGACTTCCAGCAATCCACGCATCACCGTTGTCGGTGCCGGGTCGGTCGGCAGCTATTTCGGCGCCATGCTGGCGCGCGCGGGTCACGCCGTCACGCTGGTCGCGCGTGCCGAACACGCCCAGGCCATCGAAAGTCTCGGCTTGAAAATCCAGAAGTCGGATTCGGAATTCACCGTAGCGGTTCCGGCGACCACCGCCATCGAGGCGGTGCGAGGCGCCGATCTGGTGCTGCTGTGCGTGAAATCCCGCGACACCGAGGACCTGGCGCGGCGCATGGCCCCGCTGCTCGAGCCCGGAGCCCTGGTGATGAGCCTGCAGAACGGGGTGGAGAACCCCGCTGCGATCGCCCGGCACCTGCACCAGCCGGTCGTGCCCACCGCGGTCTACGTGGCCACGGCGATGCCGGCACCGGGCGTGGTGCGGCACTACGGCCGTGGGGAACTGGTGATCGGCCCGGCCGCGCCCCGCGAGGCCGCCGACCCCGCGCTGCGCCAGCGCCTGCAGGACATCGTCGGCGTGTTCGGCAGCGCCGGCGTACCGGTGCGGATTTCCGACGCGGTGATGGACGAGCTGTGGGCCAAGCTGCTGGTCAACTGCGCCTACAACGCCATTTCCGCACTGACCCAGCAGGCCTACGGGCCGATGGCCGCCCTGGCGCCGATCCGCGCCCTGCAGCACACCCTGGTGGACGAAGTGCTGGAGGTCGCTCGGGCCAGCGGCCACGCGCTCGATGCGCAGGCGGCTCGTGCCTCGGTCGAGCAGATCGCGAGCAGCATGCCCGGCCAGCTCTCGTCCACCGCGCAGGACCTGGCGCGGGGCAAGCCCACGGAAATCGAGGACCTCAACGGCCTGATCGTGCGGCGCGGTGCCGAGCTGGGCATCCCCACGCCCGCCAATCAGAGCGTGTACGCGCTGGTCAAGCTGGCCGAGGCCGCCCGGGCCTCAGCGTGAGGCCAGCGTGAGGAACAGGGGCAGCGACAAGGCCCCCAGCAGGGTGGACAGGGACACCAGTCCTGCCACGTAGGGTCCGTCGCCCCCCATGCGCATGGCCAGCACGTAGGCGCTGGACGCCGTGGGCACGGCCGTGAACACGAGCAGCGCCAGCACATGACCGCGGTCCAGCCCCAGGGCCCGCGCCAGGCCCCAGGCGGCCAGCGGTACCAGCAGGTGGCGAATCGCCAGCAGCCAGCCCGACAAGGCCCAGTCACGATGCAGGCCCTGCAGGCGCAGGCCCGCCCCCACCGTCAGCAGGCCCAGCGCGATGGAGGCCCCGCCCAGCCGGTCGAACACCGGTTGCACCAGCTGCGGCAGGCGCAGGCCCGTGGCATGCACCACCAGGCCCGCCGCGGTGGACACCAGCAGGGGATTGCGCAGCAGCTCGCGCCACAGGCTGCGCCCGCCGTGGCGCGACAAGGCCCAGACCGCTGCCGCATTGCACAGCGGCACGCCCAGGGCGATGAGCACCCCGACCATCGACACCATCGGCGCGCCGCCGATGCTGGCCGCCACCGCCAGCACGATGTAGGAATTGAAGCGAAACGCGCACTGCATGCCGCTGGCGGTCCGCACCGGATCGGCGCCCAGCCAGTGCGCCGCCCACGCCAGCGCGATGCCCACCAGCAGCGCGCCCACCCCCGCCAGCACCAGGGCCGAAGCCGAGGCCAGGGTGTAGGAAGCGCCCACGCTGGTGGAAAAGAGCAAGGCGGGGAACAGCACGTAATACACCAGGCGCTCGACCCCGCTCCACACCTCGCGCCCCAGCGGCGTCAGATGCATGAGCGCGTAGCCCAGCGCGATCAGCGCGAAGTCGGGAAACAGCAGCAAGGCGTCGTGCATCGCGGAGGCGGCGGAAAACGGTTCGACAACCCTTCAGCCTAGCAGGGGCACCGGGCTCGCGCACGCCATCGCGCCGCCGATCGCCTCCGAAGGCATTCGAGCCCCATGGCAGCCAGGAGCGGGACAGCCCATTAGGATGCACAGCTGTCCGGCGCGTAGCGGGACGAACAGGAGCACTTGCATGAGGATCTGCATCATCGGCGCCGGGGCGATCGGCGGACTCATCGGCGCGAGACTGGCCGCCCGTGCCGGCTGCCAGCCCGCGGTGCTGGCACGAGGAGAGACCCTGCGCGCGCTGCGTGAACACGGCTGGCGCGCCGACACGGCCGGCGAGGTCCTGCGTGCACCGGCCCGCGTGTTCGAGCGCGCCGAGGACATCGGCGAGCAGGATCTGGTGATCCTGGCGGTCAAGGGCCCGGCGCTGGCCCAGGTGGCCCAGGGCCTGGCGCCGCTCCTGGGGGAGCAGACCATCGTGATGCCGGCCATGAACGGCGTGCCCTGGTGGTTCTGTGCCGCCGGCCCGGGACTGGACCCCACGCCGTTGCGCAGCGTGGACCCCGGCGGACGCATCGCAGCGGCGATCGAACTGCGTCGCGTGCTCGGCTGCGTGGTGCACGCCACCACCTCGGTGCCCGAGCCCGGCCTGTCCCTTCATCGCGGCCCGGCGCGGCTGATCATCGGAGAGCCCGGAGGCGGCCACAGCCCGCGCGCCGAACAGGTGTGCGCGCTGATGCACCAGGCGGGTTTCGATGCGGTGCATTCCGACGATGTGCGCCGCGACATCTGGTACAAGCTGTGGGGCAACCTGACCATGAATCCCGTGTCGGCGTTGACCGGCGCGACCATCGAGCAGATGCTGGGCGATCCGCTGGTCCTGGCCTTTTGCAACAACGCCATGCGCGAGGCGCGCGAACTCGGCGCGCGCCTGGGCTGCCCGATCGAGCAGACCCCCGAGGAGCGCAACAAGATCACCATGCGTCTCGGAGCGTTCAAGACCTCGATGCTGCAGGACCTGGAAGCCTCCCGTGCGCTGGAGCTCGACGGCATCGTCGGCGCCGTCCAGGAACTCGCGCGGCGCATGGATCTGCCCACGCCGACCATCGATGGCGTGCTCGGGTTGACACGATTGATGGCGCGCGTGCGAGGCCTGTACCCCTGGCCGGAACCCGGCGCCTAGCAGGCCTAGGCCTGGGGCCCGACCCGGATCTCAGGTGGCCGCGAGCAGGTGCTCGACCTCGGCGAAGCTCTGCGGCTTGTCGCTGGCCTCGATGGGCACGCCCAGCAGGCGCCCGATGTGGGTGGCCGAGAAGATCCCGCAGACCCGCGGGGGCCTGCCCTGCTGCACCACCAGCGCATGCTGGCGCCCGCTTTCGCGCAGCGTATGGACCATGTCGCCGACGCTGGCATGCTGCACGTCGTCCCAGTCGAGCACCTGGATGC
The DNA here is from genome assembly GCA_021808445.1 of Pseudomonadota bacterium. Classification (GTDB taxonomy): domain Bacteria; phylum Pseudomonadota; class Gammaproteobacteria; order Burkholderiales; family Burkholderiaceae_C; genus Thiomonas_A. The sequence continues at coordinate 180,787 of JAKBBP010000001.1, read as the reverse complement.
GCTCGCGCGGCACCATCACCCGGCGCACCGCAAGCTGGTCACGCGCCACGCCGTCCTCGACCGCGGCACGGATCGGCGCCTCGCCCAACAGGTCGCGCGCGGTGATCAGACCCAGCAGTTCGCCGGCCGGGTCGGTCACCAGCAGCATGCGCACCCGCGCATGCACCATGCGCTGCTGCGCCGCCTCCAGCGTGGCGTCGGGATGGATGGCCACCGCCGCCACGCGCCGCAGGTCGGTCATGGCATCGGGCGCCGGGCGGTCCATGGTGAGGCCTTCGGGCCGCTGCCCCTCGGGCTCGCCGACATGGGCATGGGGGGGCAGCGAATGCAGGCGCAGCGTGCGATACGAACTCATGGTTCCGACTCCCGGGAAGCCTGGGCGCCCGTCCCCGCGAGCGCAGGGATGTCGGAGCGCGCCAGCAAAGGGTCACTGTAGGACCAAGCCGGAGCCGGGGTTGTAACCGTACATCGCAAAGGGAGAAACCATGTTGCATTGCGACATCCCTGTGCGCCAAGGCACGCCCCGGCGTCGCGGGATGCCGCGCCCGTGTCGCGGGGCCCCTCGTCGCTGCTACAGTCCAGAATCGTGTCGTAGCGAGGCAGGAACGCCCCGCGCATGCATTCCCGGCCTTCGTGCCGGGTTCCACGGAGCCACGGATGAGCGTCATCACCTGCGTCGAAGACCTGCGCCTGCTGGCGCGCAAGCGCGTTCCGCGCATGTTCTACGACTACGCGGATTCGGGCTCGTGGACCGAGAGCACCTACCGCGCCAATGAACAGGATTTCCAGCGCATCCGGCTGCGCCAGCGCGTGGCCGTGGACATCGAGCGGCGCAGCCTGCGCTCGCGCATGCTGGGCCAGGACGTGGCCATGCCGGTGGCGCTGGCGCCGACCGGTCTGACGGGCATGCAGCACGCCGACGGCGAGATCCTCGCCGCGCGTGCCGCCGAGGCCTTCGGCGTGCCCTTCACGCTGTCGACCATGAGCATCTGCTCGATCGAGGATATCGCCGCGCACACCCGGGCCCCCTTCTGGTTCCAGCTGTATGTGATGCGCGACCGCGCCTTCATCGAGCGTCTGATCGAGCGGGCCCGGGCGGCACGCTGTTCGGCCCTGATGCTCACGCTGGACCTGCAAATCCTGGGACAACGCCACAAGGACATCAAGAACGGGCTGTCGGCTCCCCCGAAGCCGACCCTGCGCAACCTGCTGAACCTGGCGACCAAGCCGCGCTGGGTGATGGGCATGGCCCGTACGCCGCGACGGACCTTCGGCAACATCGTCGGGCATGCCACCGGGGTGTCGGACCTCAGCTCCCTGTCCTCGTGGACCAGCCAGCAGTTCGACCCCAGCCTGAGCTGGAAGGACGTGGAGTGGATCAAGCGCCAGTGGGGCGGCAAGCTCATCGTCAAGGGCGTGCTCGACCCAGAGGACGCACGCCTGGCGGCCGACAGCGGGGCCGACGCCCTGATCGTGTCCAACCACGGCGGACGGCAGCTCGACGGTGCGCCCAGCTCCATCGCGGCTCTTGCGGCCATCGTGGAGGCCGTCGGCAGCCGCATGGAGGTCTGGCTGGACGGGGGGATCCGCAGCGGCCAGGACGTGTTCAAGGCCCTGGCCCTGGGCGCGAGCGGCACCCTGATCGGGCGCGCCTTCCTGTACGGCCTGGGCGCCATGGGCGAGGCCGGGGTGGCTCGCTGCCTGGAATTGATCCGCAACGAGCTCGACCTGACCATGGCCTTCTGCGGTCTCGACGACGTGTCGCGCATCGACCGCCGGGCCCTGTTCGAGGAGCCCGCCCGGACGCCTGCCTGAGGCGCCGTGCCCGGCCCGCGCCCGGGGATCTGAGCCAGCGCAAGCACCAAGGCGTCTGCGAGGGGCGCCCGATTGCCGTCCGGACCCCTGCCTGCATACACTTGCGGGCGTGCATTCCTGCACGCACCGCCCGCCCCACGCCATGTCCGACGACACGCCCATCCCAGCGATCCAGGATCTCTACCCCGAGCACCTGGCGCATTGCTATGGCTGCGGTCGGCTCAACGAGCAAGGCCACCACATCCGTACCTTCCAGGACGGCGAGCAGACGGTCTCGGAATTCACGCCCGACGCCAGCCACATCGCAGTGCCCGGTTTCGTGTACGGCGGCGTGATTGCCTCGTTGATCGACTGTCATTCCACCGCGACCGCTGCCGCGGCGATGGCCCAGGCCAGCCAGCAGCCCCTGCTCGGCCCCGGCGCCAGGACGCCACCGCGCTTCGTCACCGGCTCGCTGCACGTGGACTATCTGCGCCCCACACCCCTGGGCGAGGCGCTGGTGGTGCGCGGCAAGGCGCGGGAGATCCGCGGCCGCAAGGTGATCGTCGAGTCCACGGTCTACGCCGGCGGAGTGGCCACTGCGCGCGGCGAGGTCATCGCCGTGCTCATGCCCGATCACTTCGGCCAGGGCTGAAGCCCCTCGCATGTCCGTCTCCACCGCGAGCCTCGCAACCCACAACCCCGCCCCTGGGGCCTACGGCCTGTTTCCGGCGCGATCCGACGAGGACGCCTTCATCGCCGATACCTGGAAGGAGCTGGCGCCCCGCGCCCACGCGGTGGCGCTGTGGGGCGGGCTGATCTTCGCGGCAGGCATGTTGAGCGACTACCTGTTGGCCCAGCCCTCGGCCTCGTGGCTGGCGCTGATGGTGGTGCGCGCGATGGTTCTGAGCGTCGGGCTGCGCCTGGCCTGGCTGACCCGGCGCGCGTCGGCGGCCGACCCCTATCGCCTGCGCATCTGGATGCCGCTGTTCCAGGTGGCGCTGTTGGCGGGCCAGCGCGCGATCGTGCAACTGCATGGAGCGGCCTCGTCGTACCAGGCGCTCGCGGCGGTCCTGGCCTGCCTGATCATCTTCACCTATGCGCCCATGGTGCGCCCGCTGCAGCTCTGGGTGATGCCGGCCTGGGTCACGCTGGCGAGCCTGCAGATGCTCAGCCTGCTGGCCACGCCCCCGAGAACGGTGCTGCTGTTCGTGCTGATCCTGAGCTTTGTCAACATCGTCGGCTGGCAGCTGGCCACGCACAACAACCGCTCCCAGCGCAACGCCTGGCTGGACCGCAGGCGCCTGCAATGGGAAGTGGCCGAACGCGTGAGCGCCGAGCAGAACCTGCGTCATCTGTTCGAGGTCAGCCCCGTGCCCCTGGTGCTGGCGGGGCAGCACCGGGGACGACTGCTGCGCCTGAACCAGGCCGCGCTGGACCTGCTCGATCCACGGCGCCTGCTTCCCGACCCCTCGCAGCTGTCGGCCCAGGATTTCTATGCCGATTCGCAGACCGGGCGCATGCTCACCCAGGCGCTGGCGCACCACGAGGCCTTCGGCCCCGTGGACATGCGCATCCGCGACAGTTCCCGGCGCGAGCTGGACGTCATGGTCTCGGCCCGCAAGCTGCGCTACGGCGGCCGCCGGGCGGTGCTGGCCAGTCTGGTGGAGATCACCCACCGCAAGCGCCAGGAGCACGAACTGCGGCGCCTGGCGCATACCGATCCGCTGACCGCGCTGCACAACCGTCGCGGATTCTTCCTGCGCGCCGCGCAGGCTCGGCGCCAATGCGCGCCGGCCCCGCTGGCCCTGCTGGCGCTGGACGTGGACTTGTTCAAGTCGGTCAACGACAACCACGGCCATGCGGTGGGCGACATCGTGTTGCAGCAACTCGCCGGGCGCCTGGGCGCGGTGCTGCGCGAGCAGGATCTGCTCGCGCGCATCGGCGGCGAGGAATTCGCCGTACTGCTGCCGGGCATGGACGCGGCGCAGGCGCTGGACGCCGCAGAACGCCTGCGCCGCGCCGTATGCGACCATGCGCTGCGCTGCCAGGGGCTGCGCCTGCAGCTCAGCGTGAGCATCGGCGTGGCGCTGATCGCCAGCGCGCACGACGACATCGACGGCGCGCTGGCCCGCGCCGACGAGGCCATGTACCGGGCCAAGCAGGCGGGACGCAACTGCGTGGAACTGCAGGGTCCCGCGGCTGCGCCTGCCGCGGAGGCCGTCTCGCGCGCGACCGGCGTGAGCACGCTGGCGGGCTGAGACCGGCCGAGCGAGCCTTCCAGGCGGTCAGCCTGCCGGGCCGGCAGACCTCAAGGCGCCAGTTCGCTGACAAAACGCTCCGGCGCAGGCTTCGGCCGGGGCTCACGGCTGCGAGCCGGCGTGCCGATGGCCACGAAGCACACCGCGCGTTCATGCTCGCCCAGCGCGAAACATCCGCGCAACGCACGGCTGTCCATGGCCAGCCCGCTGACCAGCCCGGCGCCGAAGCCCTGCGCATGCGCCGTCAGCAGCAGATTCTGCAAGGCGCAACCCAGGCTGACCATACGCTCGTGCGGGCGAATGTGTTCCTGTCCGTCGCCGCGCTCACGCACCACGGCCAGGGCCAGGAAGGGCGCCCGCGAGGCCTTGTCGCGCGCGCGCCGGCGCTCGTCCTCGCCAGCATCGGCATCGCGTTCCAGCAGGGCCTGCTCGAAGGCATCTCCCAGCCGCGCGCGGGCCTGCCCGCCGATGAGCACGAAGCGCCACGGCAGGATCTGGCCATGGTCCGGCGCCGTGGCCGCGGCCTCGAACAACTGCCGGCGCTGCCCTGCGTCGGGGCCGGGCTCGAGCAGATGGCGCGGCCCCGTCTGGCTGCGGCGACGCATGGATTCCAGCAGGCTCCCGGGATCGCCGGGGCCTGCGCCGGACAAAGGACTCATGAGGGATATCGCAGCAAAACGCGCAGGTTGGGACGGCCAGGCTCGCAGCATAGCGCGCGCAGCCGCCGCGCCGCCTGCATGCTGTATGCTTGAACAGTTCCCCGACCTGCCGTTGTCCGCGCCTTCGCACCGCCCATGTCCCCCGTCGCCGATTCCGTGGCCTGCTGCGCCGAGCTGTTCGGCCTCGACCAGGAGCAGCTGGCCGCCGTGGCCCATGGAGCCCGCGGGCAAGCCTCGCCCGCCCTGCTGCTGATCGCGGGCGCCGGCTCGGGCAAGACCACCACCCTGGCCGCGCGCGTGGCCCGCCTGGTGCTCGACGGCGCCGATGCGCAACGCATGCTGCTCCTGAGTTTCTCGCGCCGCGCCGCCCAGGACCTGCAGCGCCGGGTGGGCGCGGCGCTGCACCGCGCGCTGAACCTGCCGGCCTCCCAGGCGCCGCCGCAACTGCCCTGGGCCGGCACCTTTCATTCCGTGGGCGCGCGCCTGCTGCGCGACTACGCCGCGCGCATCGGCCTGGCCGCCGATTTCAGCGTACTCGATCGCGGCGACGCCGAGGACCTGCTGGGCCTGCAGCGCCAGGCACTGGGCCTGGGAGATCGCCGGGGGCGTTTCCCGTTGAAAGGCACCTGCCTGGCCATCCACTCGCGCTGCGTGAACAGCGGGGAGGCGCTGGGCGAGGTGCTGCGCGCGCAGTTTCCCTGGTGCGCCCCGCACGAAGCCGAGCTGCGCCTGCTGTTCCAGTCCTACACCGCCGAGAAGCTGCGTCAGCACCTGCTGGATTTCGACGATCTGCTGCTGTGGTGGTCCCAGCTGATGGACGAGCCCGTGCTGGCCGCCAGCGTGGGCAGCCGCTTCGACCACCTGCTGGTGGACGAGTACCAGGACACCAACCGGCTGCAGGCACGCATCGTGCGCGCGCTCAAGCCCGACGGCCGGGGCGTCACCGCGGTGGGGGACGACGCGCAGTCCATCTACTCCTTCCGGGCCGCGGAGGTGCGCAACATCCTCGACTTCCCGGCCCAGTACCCCAGCCCCGCGCGCGTGCTGGGGCTGACCCGCAACTACCGCAGCACCCAGCCGATCCTGGACGCCGCCAACGCGCTGATGGCGCAGGCCGCCGAAGGCTATTCCAAGCGCCTGTGGACCGACCGCCGCTCGAGCTGGCTGCCCGAACTGGTGCACGTGGCCGACGAAGCGGCACAGGCCGCCCACGTGGCCACCGAGGTGCTGCGCCAGCGCGAGCGCGGCATGCGCCTGCGCGAGCAGGCCGTGCTGTTTCGCACCGCCCAGCACAGTGCCGCGCTGGAGCTGGAGTTGACGCGGCGAGACATCCCCTTCGTGAAATTCGGAGGTCTGCGCTTCCTGGACACCGCGCATGTGAAGGACCTGCTGAGCCTGCTTCGCTGGGCGGGCAATCCGCGCCACCGCCTGGCGGCCTTCCGTGTCGCGCAACTGCTGCCCGGCATCGGCCCGGCTCAGGCCCGCCGCCTGCTCGACGCATTGCAGGCGAGTGCCGATCCGGTACAGGCCCTGCGCGCGTTCCAGCCGCCCGCCGCGGCACGCGAGGACTGGAATACCTTGCTCGCGCTGTGGCTTCGCCTGCACGCCCAGCCCCCCTGGCCGGCGCCGGTCGAACTCGCACGCAGCTGGTACGAAACCCAGCTTCCACGCCTGCACGACGATGCACCGGCGCGCGCCGCCGACCTGCGCCAGCTGGCGCACATCGCCGGCTCCTACGGCCATGCCGAGCGCTTTCTCACCGAACTCACGCTGGACCCGCCCGAGCTGGGCGGCGATCTGGCCGGCCCCGCGCATCGCGACGAGGACTATCTGATCCTTTCGACCATGCACTCGGCCAAGGGCCAGGAGTGGAAGGCCGTGTACGTGCTCAACGCGGTCGACGGCTGCATTCCCTCCGACCTCGCCTGCGATGATGCGCGCCAGCTCGACGAAGAGCGGCGCCTGCTGTACGTGGCGATGACCCGCGCGCGCGAGCACCTCGAACTGCTGGTGCCACAGCGTTTTTTCGTGGGCCAGCAGGCGCGCTACGGCGATGCCCATGTCCATGCGCTGCCCAGCCGTTTTCTCGATGCATCGGTGCGCGCGCACCTGCACGAGACAACCGTGACCAGCGTGCAGCCGCCCGGCCCCTCGCCTGCCGCACCCGGCCTGACCGAGCCGCCGGACGCGGACCTGGCCTCGAGGGTCGCCGCGCGCTGGGATTGACGGCGGGCCCGGGCTTCAGGCAAAAAAGGCCTGGAGTGCCTGCTCGGGAATGTGCTGGCCCGTGGCCCGGGCGCGCTCCAGCAGCGACCAGTAGTAGCGATAGGAGGCGCGGTCGTGAAGCCTGCCCGCATGCTGGATGGGACCCCACCGGTTCGCCTGCGCGGCCAGCAGGATCTGCGTGCCCTGCTCCACCTGGTCGAATTCCGGGCGCATGGCCTCGACGATGGGCATGATCTGCAGGGGATGGATGCTCCACATGCGCTGGAAGCCGAACTCGCGCCGGGCGCGCAGCGCATCCGAGCGCACGACCTCCGGGTCGCGCAGCTCGGTGCAGACGTTGTGCGCGGCCATGCGCCCATGGGCCAGCGCGGCGGAGGCGATCTCGGCCTTGGCGCGCACCACCAGGGGATGCTCGAACTGGCCCGGGCTGTGCATGGCCCGGGCGTCGATGGCGCCGCGGTGCGCGCTGACCCAGTCCATGATGCCGAAGTCCAGCACCTCGACCTGGGGCAAGGCCGCGATCTCCCACACCCGGCGCAGGGCTCCGTGGGTCTCGATCAGCACGTGCACCGGCAGTGCCGACCTGCGCCCGCCTTCGCGCGCGGCCTCCTGCACCACCTCGACCACTTCCAGCAGCTCGTGCTCGCTGTCGGCCTTGGGGATGGTGACATAGGCCAGACGGGAGCCGGCCTCCACCACGATGCGCCGCACGTCCTCGCGCCAGCAGGGCTCGGAGGGGGCGTGGATGCGCACGCCGACCCGCCCGAAACGGTTGGCCGGGGAATTCACCAGCTCGGCCACCATGCGAGCCTGCTCGGCCTCCTGTCCGGCCGCGGCACCGTCCTCGCAATCGGCGGTGAGGTCGAACACCGGGCCCATGGCCGCCTGCAGCGCCAGCGCCTTGTCGAGCAGGCGGCGGCTTCCCGCGAAATGTTCGCAGGCAGCCAGCGACCGGACCGGATCGCCGGCCGCGAACAGGGCGTCGCGAGGATGGATTGCGGCGGCCTGGGCCAGCCCGGGAGTTGGCAGGGTCACTTGTTGAGCTCGCGCATCGCACGCGAGAGTCCGTCCAGGGTCATCGGGAACATGCGTGCGCCGAAGATGCTGCGGATGATCTCGATGGAATGGTGGTATTGCCACAGATTGGGCGGGGTCGGGTTGAGCCACACCGCGTGGCGCCAGGTCTGCAGCAGGCGCTGCAGCCAGGCAGCGCCGGGCTCCTCGTTGGCGTATTCCAGCGCGCCGCCGGGCTGCAGGATCTCGTAGGGGCTCATGGTCGCGTCGCCGACCACCACGACCTTGTAATCCTCGCCGAACTTGTGCATCAGATCGTGCAGGTCCAGGCGCTCGGCGTGCCGCCGCCGGTTGTCCTTCCACACGTGGTCGTAGATGCAGTTGTGGAAATAGAAATGCTCCAGATGCTTGAACTCGCCGCGCGCGGCCGAGAACAGCTCCTCGCAGATGCGGATGTGCTCGTCCATCGAGCCCCCCACGTCGAGGAACAACAGCACCTTGACGCGATTGTGGCGCTGCGCGCGCATGCGCAGGTCCAGCCAGCCGGCGTTGCGCGCCGTGCCCAGCACGGTGCCGTCCAGGTCCAGTTCGTCGGCCGCCCCCTCGCGTGCGAAGCGGCGCAGCCGGCGCAGCGCCACCTTGATGTTGCGCGTACCCAGTTCCACCTGGTCGTCCAGGTTGTCGAACTCGCGGCGCTCCCACACCTTGACGGCGCTGCGGTTGCCGGCCGAGGGCCCCCCGACCCGGATGCCCTCCGGGTGGTAGCCGCCGTTTCCGAAAGGGCTGCTGCCGCCGGTGCCGATCCAGCGGCTGCCGCCGGCGTGGCGCCCCTTCTGCTCCTCCAGGCGCTTGCGGAATTCCTCCATCAGTCGATCCCAGCCGAGCTTTTCCAGACGCGCCCTGTCTTCGGGCGACAGGTGCTTGCGCATCGACGCGCGCAGCCATTCCTCGGGCAGGTCGGCCTGCAGGCCCGGCAGGTTCTGAACACCGCGGAAGTACTGCCCGAAAGCGCGGTCGAACTTGTCGTAATTCGACTCGTCCTTGATCAGCGTGGCACGCGACAGGGCATGGAACTCGTCGATGGAATGCCCGATCACCCGCGCCTGCAGAGCCTCCAGCAGCCCCAGATACTCGCGCGTGGAGACCGCCAGACCGCAGTCACGCAAATGCAGGAAGAAATCGATCAGCATGGGAAACTGGCTCCGCCGGCGCACGCCGGGCCCGGCGCCGCCCTCGGGGGGCAGCGACCGCAGGCGGCGTGGGGGCCGTGGTCCATCACCGGTTGTGGCGTGCCATGAACACCAGGCGCTCGAACAGATGCACATCCTGCTCGTTCTTCAGCAGCGCGCCGTGCAGGGGCGGCACCACCACCTTGTGGTCGCCGCTGCGCAGTGCCTCGGGGCCGATGTCCTCGGCCACCAGCAGCTTGAGCCAGTCGATGAGTTCCGAGGTCGAAGGTTTTTTCTTCAGGCCCTGCACCTCGCGCAGACCGAAGAACACCTCCAGCGCCTCGCTCAGCAATTCCTTGCGCAACCCGGGGAAATGCACGTCCACGATGCGTGCCATGGTCTCGCGATCGGGGAAGCGGATGTAGTGGAAGAAGCAGCGACGCAGAAAGGCGTCCGGCAGTTCCTTCTCGTTGTTCGAGGTGATGAACACCAGGGGCCGGTGGCGTGCCCGGACGGTCTCGCGGGTCTCGTAGCAATGGAATTCCATGCGGTCGAGTTCGCGCAGCAGATCGTTGGGAAACTCGATGTCGGCCTTGTCGATCTCGTCGATCAGGATCACGCAGGGGCCGTCGTGGTCGAAGGCCTGCCACAGCACGCCCTTGACGATGTAGTTGCGGATGTCGTGCACCTTGGCGTCGCCGAGCTGCGAGTCCCGCAGGCGCGACACGGCGTCGTACTCGTACAGGCCCTGCTGCGCCTTGGTCGTGGATTTCACGTGCCACTGCAGCAGCGGCAGCCCGAGGGCTCGCGCCACCTCCTCGGCCAGCATGGTCTTGCCGGTTCCCGGCTCGCCCTTGATCAGCAGCGGACGCTGCAGCGTGATCGCCGCATGGACGGCGATCTTCAGATCCTCCGTCGCCACGTAGTCGGAACTTCCTTCGAAACGCAAGGCCATGCAGGAATCTCCCGGAATCAGCCAGCCGCCAGGCGCGCACCAAAGGCCAGGAACACCAGGCCCGTGCAGCGATCGAGGGTTCGCGCCACGCGCCGGCTGGAAAGCCAGCGCCCGATCGGCGCCGTGGCCGCGATCAACACGGCGAACCAGGCCAGCGACAACACCACATGCACGCAGGCGAGCAGGAACAGAAAGCCCCCGACCCACACGCCATGGGGAACGAACTGGGGCAGAAAACTCACATAGAACACCCCGACCTTGGGGTTGAGCAGATTGGTCAGCAGCCCGCGCAGCCCGTCCGAAGCCAGGCCCGGCGCAGCGACGCCCCGCGGTGCCTGCGCCTGCTCGCCGCGCTGTGCCGGCGGCGTGAAGGATCGCCCTGGGCGCAACAACAGCCGCAGGCCCAGCCAGCCCAGGTAGCCCGCACCCAGCAGGCGCAACGCGTCGTAGGCGCGGGACGAGGCCGCGAGCAGCGCAGCCAGGCCGGCCGCGGCCAGCAAGCCCCAGGCCAGGCAACCCATGGCCACGCCCAGCGCCGCCGCCGCTGCGCGCCGTCGCCCCGACCCGGCGGCGCTGCGCAGCACCAAGGCGGTGTCCACCCCCGGAGTGATGGTCAGCACCAGCGCCGCGGCACTGAAGGCGAGCAGGGAGGAGGCGATGGGGTTCATGGAAGAAGAAGGGGGCACGCAGGCACGCCCATGGGCCTGCATGGCCCTATTGTGCCCTGCCAGGACCATGCCTGCCCGCGGTCGATCAGCCCCCGGCGAGGGCCTCGAAACCCTGCAGCAGGTTCACCGCGTTGACTCCGAGTTCAGCCACCGCGTAGCCGCCCTCGAAGGTGAACAGCGTGGGCAGCCCGGCGCCCGCCAGCCACCTGCCGACCTGCTCGTAGTGCGAGGACTGCAACTCGAAACTGCCGATCGGGTCGCCGGCGAAGGTGTCCAGTCCCATCGGCACCACCAGCGCCTCGGCCCCGAAGTCCCGCACTTCGCGCAAGGCCCGCTCCAACGCCGCGCTCCATACCTTGAAATCACTGCCCCGCGGCAGGGGCAGGTTGAGATTGAAGCCCTCGCCGGGTCCGGCGCCTCGCTCGTCCGCGAAACCGAGGAAATACGGGTATTCGGTGGTCGGGTCGCCGTGCAGCGACAGGGTCAGCACGTCGCTGCGTTCGTAGAACACGGTCTGCGTGCCGTTGCCATGGTGATAGTCGACGTCCAGCACCGCCACGCGAGAGCAGCCGCCATCGCGCAGCGCCTGCGCCGCCAGCGCGGCATGGTTCAGGAAACAGTAGCCGCCGAAGTAGTCGGGTCCGGCATGGTGGCCCGGCGGGCGCGTGAGCGCGAAGGCGGCGCGCTCGCCCGCCAGCAGCGCCTGCGCGGCCGCCAGGGCGCAAGCGGCGGCGCCACGCGCCGCGGTCCAGCTCCCCGCGGTCAGGGGGGTCCCGGCATCGAAGGCATGCTGTCCGAGACGGGCCACGACATGGCGTGTCGGCGCATCGGCACGAAAACCGTGGCGCCGTGCCAGGGGCCATGCGTTGGGCAGCGCATCGCGCTGGGCATTGCCGGGGTCCAGCGCAATCCAGTCCTGCCAGGCCTGCTGCAGGAATTCCAGATAGGCTCCGTCGTGCACGCGCAGCAGGGCTCGCCCCAGCACCGCATCGTCGATCCCGGGCAGCAGCAGCTCGCCCAGCGGGCGACGTCGCAGCTCGTCCAGCACGTATTCGACGCGCGCGGGGATCTCGTGGCTGGGCACCATGCGCCCGAGGAACATTTCCTGCCGGGCCGAGTGGCCGGCATGGACGGGGTTGTGGAAGGTCTTCATGGGGCCTGGATTTTGAACCCATCCGCCCGCGACGGTCCACCCCAGGATCGGCGTGCGGATTCAATGGAAATCGCGGGACACGGTGGGAAGCTCTCCGAGCAGGGGCGTGAGATCGAACAGGCGCTCGGCCAGCAGGCTGCCCACCGCGCCGTCGCTCTGCCAACGTCCGGCCACCGCCAGCAGTCGCGCCCGCAACAACACCTGCCGCTGGCGCTCGCGCAGGCTTTTCCAGCAGATCACCTGCACCACTCCGGTCTCGTCCTCCAGGGACACGAAGGTGGTTCCGCGCGCCGTCTCGGGTTGCTGGCGCAGCGTGACCAGGCCGCAGGCGCGCGCGCGGCTGCCGTCGGGCAGCGTGGCCAGCTGCGCGGCCCGCAGCCAGCGCGGATGCAGGCGCTCGCGCAAGAGCGCCAGCGGATGCCGGCGCAGGCTCAGGCCGGTGGCGGCATAGTCGAAAACCACGTCTTCCCCCTCCGACGGCGCGCTCAGATCCAGTCCGGGCTCGGCGGGCGCCGCGTCACGCAGCAGCGGCGGCAGCGCGTGCACCGCGGCGGCCTGCCACACCTGCTGGCGCCGGTGTCCGGCCAGGCTGCGCAAGGCGTCGGCGGCGGCCAGCAGGCGCATGTCGCTGCCCGCCAGCGCCGCGCGGCGCGCCAGGTCCACCGCATCGAGAAAGGCGCCGTCGGCGCGCGCCGCCTCGATACGCCGCGCTGCCTGCTGCCCGAAGCCGCGCACCAGGCGCAGGCCCAGGCGTACGGCGGCACCTTCGATCCGGCTGTCCCAGCGACTGGCCTGCACGTCGGGCGGCAGCACGCGCACGCCGTGGCGCCTTGCATCCTGCACCAGTTGGGAGGGGGTGTAGAACCCCATGGGCTGGCTGTTGAGCAGCGCGGCCAGGAACTGCGCGGGATGGTGGCGCTTGATCCAGGCGCTGGCATACACCAGCAAGGCGAAGGACGCCGCGTGGCTCTCGGGAAATCCGTACTCGGAAAAACCCTGCACCTGGGCGTAGATCTGCTCGGCGAAAGCCGGGTCGTAGCCCCGCTCGACCATGCCACCGACCAGGCGATCCCGCCAGACCTGCAGCGATCCCTTGCGGCGCCACGCCGCCATCGCGCGGCGCAGCCCGTCGGCCTGGCCGGCGCTGAACCCGGCAGCCAGCATGCTGATCTGCATCACCTGCTCCTGGAACACCGGCACGCCCAGCGTGCGCTGCAGCGCCTGGCGCAGTGCCGGGCTGGGGTAGTGCACCGGCTCCAGGCCCTGACGCCGCCGCAGGTAGGGATGCACCATGCCGCCCTGGATCGGCCCCGGGCGCACGATCGCCACCTCCACCACCAGGTCGTAGAAACAGCGCGGGCGCAGGCGCGGCAGCATGCCCTGCTGGGCGCGCGACTCCACCTGGAACACCCCCACCGAGTCGGCCGCGCACAGCATGTCGTAGGTCGCCGGGTCCTCGGGCGGGATGTCCTGCATCGCAAAGGGTCGTCCGCGCGCGGCGCCGATCAGATCCAGGGACTTGCGGATCGCCGTGAGCATGCCCAGTGCCAGCACATCCACCTTGAGCATGCCCATCGCGTCCAGGTCGTCCTTGTCCCACTCGATCACCGTGCGCCCGGGCATCGCCGCGTTCTCCACCGGCACCAGTTCGTGCAGCGGATCGCCGCTGAGCACGAAGCCCCCCGTGTGCTGCGACAGGTGGCGGGGAAAACCCAGCAGCGCGCGCACCAGCGCCATCCACTGGCGCACCCCCAGATCGGCGGGGTCCAGGCCGGCCTCGAGCAGGCGCTCGGCGGCGATCTCGCGTCCGTCCCACCATTGCACGTTGCGCGCCAGGCGATCGACGGTCTCCGGCGCGAAACCCAGCGCCTTGCCGACGTCGCGGATGGCGCTGCGCGGTCGGTAGGTGATGACGCTGGCGGTCAGGGCCGCGCGCTCACGCCCGTACTTGGCATACAGGTACTGAATCACCTCCTCGCGACGCTCGTGCTCGAAGTCGACATCGATGTCCGGCGGCTCGTTGCGCTCGCGGCTGATGAATCGCTCGAACAACACCTGCATGCGCGCCGGATCGACCTCGGTCACCCCCAGGCACCAGCACACCACGCTGTTGGCCGCCGAGCCGCGCCCCTGACACAGGATGCCCCGCGAGCGTGCAAAGCCCACGATGTCGTCGACGGTGAGAAAGTAATGCGCATAGCCGAGCTCGGCGATGAGCGCGAGTTCGTGCTCGATGAGTTCGCGCATCGCCGCGTCGGGCCCCCCCGGCCAGCGCCGCCAGGCCCCCTCGAACACCCGCCGGCGCAGGTGTTCGTCGGCCTGCAGGCCTGGCGGCACCACTTCGCGGGGATAGTTGTAACGCAGCTCCTCGAGGGAGAACACGCAGCTGTCCGCCAGCTGCGCGCTGCGCTCGAGGAGCTCGACCGGGTAGCGCCGGCCCAACTGCTCCAGACCCTGCAGCGCGCGCTCGGCATTGGGTTGCAGCTCCAGGCCGCAGCGCGCCAGCTCACGCCCCAGGCGGATGGCGCACAGCGTGTCGTGCAGCGGCTGGCGCGAGGCGGCGTGCATCTGCACGTCGGGGCAGGCCACGAGCTCCATGCCCAGCCGCCCCGACAGCGCGTGCAGGCGCTGCAGCCAGCGCGCGTCGTCCAGCTCGCGATGCAGCTCCACGCCCAGTCGCAGCGTGGAGCCCAAGCCCTCGCGCAACGCGGCGGCCCAGCCGAGCAGCCGTGCATCGTCGGCCCGGCGCGGCAGGCACAGCACGCCCAGGCAGGCGCCGGGGGGCTGGCGCAGCAGGGCCTCGAGCTCCAGGCGATAGCTGCCCTTGGGCGAGGCACGGCGCAATGCGGTGATGAATCGGCACAAGACAGCGTAGTCCGCACGATGCCGCGCCAGCAGCACCAGCACCGCCTCGTGCTCGTGGTCCAGGCGCAGGCGGAACTGGCTTCCCAGCAACAGCTTCACCCCTGCCTCGCGCGCTGCCACGTGGGCGCGCACCACGCCAGCCAGGGAGCATTCGTCGGTCAGCGCCAGGGCCGTGTAGCCCAGTTCACCGGCACGGCGCACCAGTTCCTCGGGATGGCTGGCGCCGCGCAGGAAACTGAAATTGGACATGCAGCGCAGCGCCGCGTACGCCTGGGACATGGCAAGGGCTCCGGGTCCGCGGGCTCAGGCGAACACGCCATGCAGGAACCATTGGGCGTGCGCTTCGCGCTCGCGGCTGCGAAACACCCACAGCAGGCCGGAGCGCTCATTGGCGGCCACCCAGTAGTCGCGCGCCACGTGACACGTGCCGCCGGCCTCGTCGCGCTGCCACCAGCCCCCTTCGATGCGCTGCGGCCCCAGCAGCAGGCGCAGCTCCCCCTGCCACATCGGCAGTCCGCCGCGGCTGCGCAGTGGCAAGGGGCGTCGCAGCAGGAAACCCGGGCGCGGCCCGGCGGATCCCGCGCTCGCCGTCGCCGCGTCGCGCGGGGCCTCGCCCAGGGCATGCCAGGCCTGCTGCCATTCGGGACGATGGTCGGGCAGCACGACCCCCTGCAGCACCTGCTGCGCCCCCAGGCGCGCGGCCACGCGCTGCAGCGCCAGCACCAGATCACGCGACACCCCCGCGTCCTGCGCCGACGCCCCGGGCAACAGGCTGGCGGTGGTGCCGGCCAGCGCCAGCCTGTCCTGCAACTCCAGCTCCAGCTCGCTCACCGGAGCCGGCAGGCGCAGCCGGGCCAGATGCTCGGCCAGCAGGCCCGCGAGCTGCTCGGCGCTGCGCAGCGGCAACGCGGTGCGCAGCGCCAGCTCGCCCCATCCGTCGTGGCTGCGCGAGGTATCGAAGCGCCAGCGCAGGCGCAGCGCCGTGGCGCCAGCCTGGCGCGCGCCCAGCCACCCCTCGAGTTGCAGCAACAGGCGCCGCGCGCCGAACAGCAGTGCCTGCGCATCCTCCACCCGGGCTGGCAGCTCCAGGCGGGCACGAAAGACCTGCGGCAGGCTGAACCAGGCATGCTGCTCGGCCCGCAGGCCATAGGCCTGGTCGAGCTGCTGCAGCAGCTGCGGGCCGCAACGTCGGGCCAGGCCCTCGCGCGGCAGGCGCCGCACATCGCCCAGCCTTCGGCAACCCAGACGCTGCAGCAGCGCCGCCTGTCCGGCTGCGGCATCCAGACATTGCAGCGGCAGCGCATCCAGCGCCCGACCCAGCTCGCGTGGCGGCGTCGACGTCGCCGCCGCACGTGCCAGCGCCAGCGCCCCCAGGGCCGTTGCGGCCCAGGCCTGGCCCGCGGCGCCGAGCTCGGCCGAGTGTTTCTCGATGCGCCGCCGCAGGGCCTCCTGCCCGCCGAAAAGGCGCAGGCTGCGTTCGAGCTCGAGCAGCACCGCGCGCTCCAGCAGCACCACGCGCGGCGTGAACTGCAGGCCCCAGACGGCCAGCGCATGCGCGGTCGCCGCGGCGGCCTCGGCCGCGCCGCTCGGCTCAGGCCAGGCGCAGGCCAGCAATGCGACCCATAGCATCGCCATGCTCCCCGGGTACCCGGTGCGTTTCGCCAACAGGATCTTCCAGCGCCTCTGCGCCCCACCCCCGCGACGCCGCGATGCCTGCGCAGGACCCGGGCGTCTCGACCATGGCCTGGGCGAGCCCCGCGGGCCGCGAGGCCAGGCGCAGCTCCTGCTCATGGGCCGGACCGCGGCGCTTGAGGACCTGGACGCGCAGCTCCCAGGGCTCCCCGGGCCGCGCATGCACGCGCAAAGGCGCCGGCGAAGCCTCGGCGCGCGCCTGCTCGGGACGCAGCGCGAACACCGGGGCACGGCCTTCCTGGGCGTGGGCCTGCAAGCGACGCAGGGCCTCGGCGCGGCAACTCGGCAGCCACGCCAGCACCGCGGCCGCGCCTCCCGCGCGCAACACCTGCTCGGCGGCCCACAGGCTCTGGCCGGCGTCGCGGCTGCGCACCCACACCAGTTGCGCGGGGTCGATGCCCTGGTCCCGCAACCCCGGCAGATAGGGCACCGCCGGCGGGCCCACCAGCACCAGGAGCCCACCCGGGCGCAGCGCGGCGCGCAAGGCCGTGCCCAGCAGGCGCCACTCCAGCAGCGCGGCCCGCGGAACCAGCAACTCGGTCAGGGCGCCACAAGGCCAGCCCCCCCCGGGCAGCTCGGCATCGAGCCGAGCCCAGCCGCTGTGCAGCACCGGGGCGCCGGCGTGCCCGAGATCGGTGCCGCGCCAGACACGAGCGGCGAGCCCGGAAGACGACAACAGGGAGGAAACGACGGCGGACATCGGACGGCCTCGCGAACATCGATGATCGATGGCGCCCGGATGTCCGGGCGGGAAGCGAAGCCTACCGAAAAACTGTATAAAAATACAGTCCTTTGAGAGATCGGGGCGGGCGCCCGCCGCCCGCCCCGCCCAGGCTCGTCTACAGCGGATAGTCGGTGCGCCTGCTCACGGTGCGCAGCGCGAACACGCCCTTGACGCGCGCGACATGGGGCAGACGCGCCAACTCGCGCTTGTGCACGCGCTCATACTCCTGCTGGCTGGATACCGCGACCCGTAACAGGTAGTCGAAATCCCCCGAGGTCAAGTGACATTCCAGCACGTCGGCGCAGGCGCTGACGGCTTGCTCGAAGGCCGCCAGCGCCTCCTCGGTCTGCGACTGCAAGGTCACTTCGACGAAGATCGTGCTGGCACGCCCCACCACCTGCGGATCCAGCAAGGCCACGTAGCCGGCGATGATGCCCACCTTTTCCAGGCGTTGCACCCGTCGCAGACAGGCCGACGGGGACAAGCCCACGCGTTCGGCCAGCTCGGTGTTGGCCATGCGCGCATTGCCTTGCAGCAAGGACAGAATGCTGCGGTCGAAACGATCAAGTTCGGTCATCCCAGTAGCCTCCGTTGGAATGCCAACAATTCTGCGCCTTTAACTGCAAATAATTTGTTGATGGATTGCAGAAAATAGTGTTTTCTTCATGTGATTTCGCATGTCCCTAGCGTGATACTTGGATTGTGTCCTGCGTCATGATGACGCTCGATCGTGGACATTCCCCGAAGCAGGAGTGCGCAGCATGCTGGTAGGAGTTCCCAAGGAAGTCAAGGTGCACGAATACCGGGTCGGGCTCACGCCCGACTCGGTGCGCGAACTCGTGCACCAAGGCCACGAGGTACTGGTGCAGGCTGGCGCCGGCGAGGGCATCGGCGCGGACGATGCGGCCTACGAAACCGCCGGCGCGCGCATGACCGCCGAGGCCCCGGAGGTGTTCGCCCTTGCCGACATGGTGGTCAAGGTGAAGGAGCCGCAGCCGGCCGAATGCCGCATGCTGCGCCCGGGGCAACTGCTGTTCACCTACCTTCACCTCGCGCCCGACCCGGGCCAGGCGCAAGGGCTGCTGCGCAGCGGATGCACCGCCATCGCCTACGAGACCGTCACCGACGCGCGCGGC
Source organism: Pseudomonadota bacterium (assembly GCA_021808445.1). Lineage (GTDB taxonomy): Bacteria > Pseudomonadota > Gammaproteobacteria > Burkholderiales > Burkholderiaceae_C > Thiomonas_A. Next base: position 162,471 of record JAKBBP010000001.1, on the reverse strand, counting down.
CAGTTGCCGCTGCTGGCGCCGATGAGCGAGGTGGCCGGGCGCATGGCCGTGCAGGTCGGCGCGGTGGCCTTGCAAAAGGCCGGCGGCGGACGCGGCGTGCTGCTGGGAGGCGTGCCCGGCGTGCCCCCCGGCGACGTGCTGGTGATCGGCGGCGGCACCGTGGGCACCCACGCGGCGCGCATGGCCGCGGGCCTGGGCGCACGCGTGACCGTGCTGGACCGATCCCTGCCCCGCCTGCGCGAGCTCGACGAGCTGTTCCAGGGCCGCGCCTGCACGCAATACGCGACCCTGCACGCCCTGGAAGCCGCGCTGGAGCGTGCCGATCTGGTGATCGGCGCGGTGCTGGTGCCGGGCGCCGCCGCGCCGAAGCTGGTCCGGCGCGACATGCTGGCACGCATGCGCCCGGGCGCGGTGGTCGTCGACGTGGCCATCGACCAGGGCGGCTGCTTCGAGACCTCGCGCCCGACCACCCACGACCATCCCACCTACGTCGAATGCGGCGTGGTGCATTACTGCGTGGCCAACATGCCCGGCGCGGTGGCGCGTTCGTCCGCGCATGCGCTGAACAACGCCACGCTGCCCTTCGTGCTGGACCTGGCCGGCAAGGGCTGGGCCCGCGCCTGCGCGGAAGACCCGCAGCTGCTGGCCGGGCTGAACGTGCACCTCGGGCACATCACCCACCCGGCGGTGGCCCAGGCGCTGGGCCTGCCCTTGTTGCCGGCCCGGCAGGCGCTGGCGCTGTAGCAGGCTGTCGCAACACCCCAGGGGGCCGCGGCGCCGAGAGCCCCGCGGGGGGCGGGCGGCGCGCGGCTAAAATGCCGCCCGCGCACCGTTGCGCACTCCGCCGTGACCCACTCCACCTCCGAAGAAAGCCTCCGAGACCCCCTGCCCTCGCGCCGCGCCCTGATGGTGCTGGGCGCGCTGCTGGCCGTGCTGTGGCTGGGCGTACTGGGCCTGCGCGACCTGGTGCCCACCGATGAAGGGCGCTACGCCGAGATCCCGCGTGAAATGGTGGCCACCGGCGACTGGGTCACCCCGCGCCTGGACGGATTCAAGTATTTCGAGAAACCCCCGCTGCAATACTGGGCCACGGCCGCGAGCTACGAGTTGTTCGGCATCGGGCAATGGCAGGCGCGCCTGTGGACCGGACTCAGCGGCTTGTTCGGCATCGCCTTCACCGCTCTGGCCGGCTGGCGCTTGTGGGGGCGCCGCGCCGGGCTGTACGCCGGCGCGGTGCTGGCGAGTTGCGTGTACTGGCTGGCCATGGGCCACATCAACACCCTGGACATGGGCGTGTCGGCCTGCCTCGGCGGCAGCCTGCTGAGCTTCCTGCTGGCCCAGCGCGATGGCGTCTCGCGCGCCGCCGAGCGGGGCTGGATGCTGGCCTGCTGGGCGTTCATGGGGCTGTCGCTGCTGTCCAAGGGTCTCATCGGGCTGGCCTTCCCCGGCATGACCCTGGTGCTGTACACGCTGTGGAGCCTGGAGTGGGGCCTGTGGCGTCGCCTGCACATCCTTCCCGGGCTGGCCCTGCTGCTGGCCGTGGCGCTGCCCTGGCATGTGATGGTGCAACTGCGCAACCCCGAGTTCTTCCACTTCTATTTCATCTACCAGCAGTTCGATCGCTTTGCCACGCCGGACCTTTCGCGCCCCGGCCCCTGGTACTACTTCGTGCCCATCGTGCTGCTGGGCATCATGCCCTGGCTGGGCACGCTGGCGCCGGCGCTGTGGCGCAGCGGCATGCGCAGCCTGCGTCCGCCGGTCGATGAGAGCCCAGGTTCGCTGCGCACGCGGCGCGTGCTGGTGATCTGGACGGGGTTCATCTTCGTCTTTTTCAGCGCTTCGCATTCCAAACTGCCGTCGTACGTGCTGCCCCTGTTCCCGGCGCTGGCCCTGCTGCTGGGCGAGTATCTCGCACGCGCGCCAGCGCGCGCCGTGGGCTGGCAGTTCGCGCTGTGGGCGCTGCTCAGCCTGGCCGCCGGCATCGGCTTCACCCAGTTGTGGCGGGCCGGCTCCGCGGTGACCCCGGGCGCGCTGGTCCAGCGCTTCGGCTGGTGGCTGGAGATCACGGCGGTGCTGGGCCTGGGCGGCTCGCTCGCCGCCTTGCGCTGGGAGCGGCGCGGACGCCGCAGCCTGGCGGTGCTGGCCCTGGCGGGCAGCATGTTCGTCGGACTGACGGTGGCCACCCAGGCCTTCCAGATTCTCGGACGCACCGCCTCCACGCGCGACGTGGTCGCGGCCATCCGGCCCTGGCTGCACAAGGGGCAGCCCTTCTACACGGTGGCCACCTACGACCAGACGCTGCCCTTTTACCTGCGGCGCGAGGTCACGGTGGTGCAATACCGCGGCGAGCTCGATTTCGGCATCGACCAGCAACCCTCGCTGTGGGTCCCCACGCTGCGCGATTTCGCCGCGCGCTGGCTGCGCGCGAAGCTGCCGCTGGCCTTCATGCCCAGCGGCGAACTGCCGGCGCTGCGCGCGCTCGGACTGCCGCTGCTGGTCATCGACAGCACGCCCCGCTACGTGGTTGTGGCCCGACCCGACCAGGACTACGGTGCCGCGGCGCGCCGTGCCCGCTCGCGCCTGCCGGCGGCGTGGAATGCCCCATCCCCCCAGGCTCCCCAGGAGAAGCGACCTTGACCCCCGTGGCCTTCGCGCTCGTGCTCACCGGCGTGATGCTCAACGCCGCCGCCCAACTGCTCATCAAGGCCGGCGCCGATACCGCCGGCCATTTCACCTTCACCGCCGGCCATATCCTGCGCGCCGGACTGCATTTCGCGATGCAGTGGCAAATCCTCGCCGGCCTGGCCTGCTATGGGATCTCGGTGGTGGTGTGGATCCTCGCGCTGACCCGCGTGCAGGTGTCCATCGCCTACCCGATGCTCTCGCTGGGCTACGTGGTCACCGCCTTCGCCGCATGGGGCTTGTTCGGAGAATCCCTGAGTGCGCAGAAATTGCTGGGGATCGCCATCATCATCGCCGGCGTCGTCCTGCTCGCCCGTACCTGAAAGCCTTCCATGTCCTCCCTCCACGCCGCCGGCGGCCAGGCCGACGAATTCCTGCCCTTCACCCGACCCGACATCGACGAGCAGACCATCGCCGGGGTGGTCGAGGTCCTGCGCTCGGGCTGGCTGACCACCGGGCCATGGAATGCGCGCTTCGAGCAGGCCCTGTCGGAGTACTTCGGGGGACGCACGGTGCGCGCCTTCAATTCCGGCACCGTCACCATGGAGATCGCGCTGCGCATGATGGGCGTCGGCGCGGGCGACGAGGTCATCACCAGTCCGCTTTCCTGGGTGGCCACGGCCAACGTGATCCTGACGGTGGGCGCGCGCCCGGTGTTCGTGGACATCGACCCGCTCACCCGCAACCTCGACGTCGGGCAAGTCGAGGCGGCGATCGGCCCGCGCACGCGGGTGCTGCTCCCGGTGCACCTGGCCGGCCTGCCCTGCGACCTGGATCGCCTGTACGACATCGCCGCTCGCCGCGGCCTGCGGGTGCTGGAGGATGCTGCGCAGGCCATCGGCAGCAGCTGGCGCGGGCGCCGCGTGGGCAGTTTCGGGGACTTCGCCTCCTTCAGCTTCCACCCCAACAAGAATGCCACCAGCATCGAGGGCGGCTGCCTGGTGCTTCCCGCCGACGCCGACCCCGCGCTGGCCGAGCGCTACCGCCTGCAGGGGGTGAGGCGCTTCGGCCTCGACGGCATGGACGTCGACCTGGTGGGCGGCAAGGCCAACCTGACCGACGTGGCCGCCCGCGTGGGCTGGGGCCAGCTGCAGCGCGTGGAGGCCTTCAACGCGCGCCGGCGCGAGCTGGCGCGGGCCTACTTCGAGGCCGCCGAGGCAGCCGGACTGGGCGCGCGCGGCTTGCAGCTGCCGCCGCGCGAGTTCGCGGACTCCAACTGGCACATGTTCCAGGTGGTGCTGCCCGAGCAGGCGCCGCGCGCCGCGGTGATGCAGGCGCTGAAGGACCGCGGCATCGGCACCGGCGTGCACTATCCGCCCATCCACCTGTTCAGCCTGTACCGCAAGCTCGGCTTCGCTCCGGGGGACTTCCCGCACGCCGAGCGCATCGGTGCCGGCATTCTCACCTTGCCGCTGTTTCCCGCGATGCGCGACGGGGACGTCGAGCGGGTGCTTCGTGAACTTTCGGCAGTGCTGCGAGAATTCGGGGTATGAGCCAGCAGCCTTCCATCCAGCCCGCACTTTCGGTGGTCGTGCCCGTATACAACGAGCAGGACGGCCTGGGTGCCCTGTTCGCCCGCCTGTACCCGGCGCTCGATGCGCTGGGCGAGCGCTACGAGGTGATCTTCATCAACGACGGCAGCCGCGACCGCTCGGCGGCGCTGCTGGCGGCGCAGCAGCGCCAGCGCCCGGACGTGACCCGGGTGATCCTGTTCAACGGCAACTACGGCCAGCACATGGCCATCCTGGCCGGCTTCGAGCATTGCCGCGGCGAGATCATCGTCACGCTGGACGCCGACCTGCAGAATCCGCCGGAGGAGATCGGCAGGCTGGTGGCCAAGATGCGCGAGGGCCACGACTACGTCGGCAGCATCCGGCGCCAGCGCCAGGACAGCTGGTTCCGGCGCAATGCCAGCATGTGGATGAACCGGCTGCGCGAGACCATCACCCATGTGCGCATGACCGACCAGGGCTGCATGCTGCGGGCCTACGGGCGCCACGTGGTCGACACCATCAATCGCTGCAACGAGGTCAACACCTTCGTGCCCGCGCTGGCCTACACCTTCTCCCTGAACCCCACGGAAATCGAGGTGGGGCATGAGGAGCGCGCGGCGGGCGAATCCAAGTATTCGCTGTTCAAGCTGGTGCGCCTGAATTTCGACCTGGTGACCGGCTTCTCGCTGATCCCGCTGCAGTTCATGTCCTTTCTGGGCATCGCGCTGGCGCTGGCTTCGGGCGCGCTGTTCGTGCTTCTGATGATCGACCGGCTGCTGTTCGGCTCGCAGGTACAGGGCGTGTTCACGCTGTTCGCCATCACCTTCTGCCTGCTCGGCGTGCTGCTGTTCAGCATGGGGCTGCTGGGCGAGTACATCGGGCGCATCTACGAACAGGTGCGCGGGCGTCCGCGCTACGTGGTGCAGGCCGTGCTCGACGACACCGCGGCCGCGGACGCGGCGCAGGCGAGATGAGCCCGGCCCCCCCGCAGGATTCGGCGCAGGCCATGCGCGCGGTGGTGTTCGCCTACCACAACGTGGGCGCACGCTGCCTGCGCACGCTGCTGGCACGCGGCATGCGGGTGGACCTGGTGCTCACCCACCCGGACGACCCGGGCGAGAACCTCTGGTTCGAACGGGTGGCCGACGTGGCCGCCGAACATGGGATTCCGGTCGTGCTGGTCGACCAGGGGCTCGATGCGTCGCAGATCGAGCGGGTGCGGGCGCTGCGCGCCGACTACGTGTTCTCCTTCTACTTCCGGCGCATGCTTCCGCAGGCCGTGCTGGAGGCGGCGCGCGTGGCCGCGCTGAACATGCACGGCTCGCTGCTGCCGCGCTACCGCGGGCGCGTGCCGGTGAACTGGGCCGTGCTGCACGGCGAGACCGAGACCGGCGCCACGCTGCACCTGATGCAGGCCAAGCCCGATGCCGGCGACATCGTCGCGCAGCAGGCGGTACCCATCCTGCCCGATGACACCGCGCGCGAGGTGTTCGACAAGGTCACGGTGGCCGCCGAGATCGCGCTGTGGCAGGTCCTGCCCGCGCTGCTTCGCGGCGAAGTTCCCCGGCGTCCCAACCGCCTCGAGCAGGGCAGCTACTTCGGCGGGCGCAAGCCCGAGGACGGGCGCATCGACTGGCGCCTGGCGGCCGCGCAGGTCTACAACCTCATCCGCGCCGTGGCCCCGCCCTATCCCGGGGCGTTTTTCGAGCTCGGCGGGCGCCGCCTGCTGGTGGCGCGAGCCCGCCACGCGGCGCCGGCGCTGGCCGCCGCGCTGGAACCCGGCGCGGGCCACGGCCTGCATGTCCGCGCAGGTGCACTGCTGGCCCGCTGCGGCGATGGCGGCGTGCTGCACCTGCAACAGGTCTGGGACAGCACGCAGCCCGGACTGGCCCTGGAGCCGCAACGCATCGCCCATCTCTTGCACCACACATCATGAAAAAAGTCCTGATCCTCGGAGTCAACGGCTTCATCGGCCACCATCTGTCCAAGCGCATCCTCGGCACCACCGACTGGGAGGTGTACGGCATGGACATGAACACCGACCGCATCGCCGACCTGCTGGACAAGCCGCGGTTCCATTTTTTCGAGGGTGACATCACGATCAACCGGGAATGGATCGAATACCACGTGCGCAAATGCGACGTGATCCTTCCCCTGGTGGCCATCGCCACGCCGGCCACCTACGTGAAGGCGCCGCTGCGCGTGTTCGAGCTGGACTTCGAAGCCAACCTTCCGATCGTGCGCGCTGCCGTGAAGCACCGCAAGCGCCTGGTGTTCCCCTCGACTTCCGAGGTCTACGGCATGTGCCCGGATGGAGAGTTCGATCCGGAGGCCTCGCCGCTGGTGTACGGCCCCATCAACAAGCCCCGCTGGATCTACGCCTGTTCCAAGCAGTTGATGGACCGCGTGATCGCCGGCTACGGCCAGCAGGAAGGGCTGGATTACACCTTGTTCCGCCCCTTCAACTGGATCGGCGCGGGGCTTGACACCATTTTCTCGGCCAAGGAAGGCAGCTCGCGCGTGGTCACCCAGTTCCTGGGACACATCGTGCGCGGCGAGAACATCAGCCTGGTCGACGGCGGCATGCAAAAGCGCGCCTTCACCGACATCGACGACGGCATCGACGCGCTGATGCGCATCATCGAGAACCCGGCCGGAGTGGCCAGCGGCCAGATCTACAACATCGGCAACCCGGCCAACAACCATTCGGTGCGCGACCTGGCCGAGCGCATGCTGCGCATGGCCGCCAGCATCCCCGAATACGCCGAGACCGCGCACAAGGTGCAACTGGTGGAGACCAGCTCCGGCGCCTACTACGGCGCCGGCTACCAGGACGTTCCGAACCGCGTGCCCAAGATCGCCAACACCATGCGCGACCTCTCCTGGGCGCCACGCACCGACATGGACACCGCGCTGCGCAAGATTTTCGAGGCCTACCGCGGCCAGATCGCGCAGGCCCGCGCGCTGGTGGACGAGACCGGGAACTGAAACCCGACCCCACAGCTTCGAGCCCTTCATGCCCCGCATCGCCCTCAAGGTCGACGTGGATACGCTGCGCGGCACCCTCGAGGGGGTGCCCGCGCTGCTGCGCCAGCTGGCGCGCCACGAGTTGCGCGCGACCTTCCTGTTCAGCCTCGGCCCGGACCACACCGGTCGGGCGCTCAAGCGCATCTTCCGTCCCGGTTTCCTCGCCAAGGTGCGTCGCACCTCGGTGGGGAGCAACTATGGCCTGCGAACCCTGCTGTACGGCACGCTGCTGCCCGGCCCCGACATCGGCCGCCGCGCGGCCGAGCCGATGCGCGCCTGCTGGCGTGCCGGCCACGAAGTAGGCGTGCATACCTGGGACCACGTGCTGTGGCAGGATCACGTGGCGCATCGCGACCGCGAATGGACGCGGCGCCAGCTGCAACTGGCGATCCAGCGTTTCGGGGAGGTGTTCGGGCGCGCGCCGGAGGTGCACGGCGCGGCCGGCTGGCAGATGAATCCGCAGGCCTATGAACTCGAGCAGGAGCTGGGCTTCAGCCTGGCCTCGGACTGCCGCGGTGACGCCCCCTTCCTGCCGCGCATCGGCCAGCGCGTGCTCGAGGTCCCGCAGCTTCCGACCACGCTGCCCACGCTGGACGAGCTGATCGGCCTGGACGGCATCGGCGCCGACAACGTGGCCGAACATGTGCTGCGCCTGTCCCTGGACGGGCGTGACCATGTCTACACGCTGCACGCCGAACTCGAGGGAGGGCAGCTCAGCCCCGTGTTCGAGGCGCTGCTGCAGGGCTGGATGGCCGCTGGAATGCGCATCGGCACGCTGGGCGGCTACGCGGCCACGCTCAACCCCCGCGAACTCCCGGTACGCGAGGTGGGCATGGGCAGCGTGCCGGGGCGCAGCGGAATGCTGGCGGTGCCGCTGCCCGCCGCCTGAGCCAGGGGCTCCAGGGCGGCAGGGGCCACGCAGTGGCAAGCTGCGTGGCAAGCTGCGCGGCAAGCCGCGCGGCAGGCATGTGCAGGCGAGCGCTTTGCGCCCGCCCGCGTGCAAGCTCAGTGGTTGCGGGCCAGCTGCTCCAGGATGGCGGGGTTTTCCAGGGTCGAGGTGTCCTGGGTGATCTGCTCGCCCTTGGCCAGCGTGCGCAACAGACGGCGCATGATCTTGCCCGAACGCGTCTTCGGCAGGTTGTCGCCGAAGCGGATGTCCTTGGGCTTGGCGATGGGGCCGATCTCGCGCCCGACGTGATTGCGCAGTTCGTTGGCGATCTGCACCCCCTCCTCGCCCGTGGGCACCGGACGCTTGAGCACCACGAAGGCGCAGATGGCCTCGCCGGTGAGCTCGTCCGGACGCCCGACCACCGCGGCCTCGGCCACCAGCGGATGCGACACCAGCGCCGACTCGATCTCCATCGTGCCCATGCGGTGGCCCGACACGTTGAGCACGTCGTCGATACGGCCGGTGATGGTGAAGTACCCGGTGTTGGGATCGCGGATGGCGCCGTCGCCGGCCAGGTAGTAGCCCTTGAGCTCCTCAGGGTAATAGCTCTTCTTGAAACGCTCCGGGTCGCCCCAGATGGTGCGGATCATCGACGGCCAGGGCTTCTTGATCACCAGGATGCCCCCGGTGCCCCAGGGCAGGTCGTGCCCGGTCTCATCGACCACCTCGGCGAACACGCCCGGCAGCGGCAGGGTGCACGAACCCGGCACCATCGGGGTGGCGCCCGGCAGCGGGGTCATCATGTGCCCGCCCGTCTCGGTCTGCCACCAGGTATCGACCACCGGGCAGCGGCTGCCGCCGATGTTCTCGTAGTACCACTCCCAGGCAGCCGGGTTGATCGGCTCGCCCACGGTACCCAGGATGCGCAGCGAATCCAGCTTGTAATTGCGCGGATGCGCGGCGGGGTTCGCCTCGGCCGCCTTGATCAACGAGCGGATGGCCGTGGGCGCGGTGTAGAAGATCGTGACCTTGTGATCCTGGATCATTTTCCAGAACCGCCCCGCGTCCGGGAAGGTCGGCACGCCCTCGAACACGATCTCGGTGGCGCCGCAGGCCAGCGGCCCGTAGGTGATGTAGGTGTGCCCGGTGACCCAGCCGATATCCGCGGTGCACCAGAACAGGTCGTCGGGACGGATGTCAAAGGTCCACTGCATGGTCAGCTGGGCCCACAGCAGGTAGCCCGCGGTGGAGTGCTGCACGCCCTTGGGCTTGCCCGTGGATCCCGAGGTATAGAGCAGGAACAGCGGATGCTCGGCCTCGACCCACTCGGGCGCGCACTGCGCGGGTTGCGCCTCGACCAGCTCGTGCAGCCACAGGTCGCCCTTGGGATTGAAGGCGACATTGCCGCCTGTGCGGCGATACACGACCACGTTGCGCACGGTATCGCAGCCTCCCAGCGCCAGGGCCTCGTCGACGATGGCCTTCAGGGCCAGGGACTTGCCTCCGCGACGCTGCTCGTCGGCGGTGATCACCAGCACCGCCCCGGCATCCTCGATGCGGTCGCGCAGGGACTGTGCCGAGAAACCGCCGAACACGACAGAGTGCGTGGCGCCGATGCGCGCGCAGGCCTGCATCGCCACGACACCCTCGACCGACATGGGCATGTAGATCACCACGCGGTCGCCCTTTTTCACCCCAAGGCTCTTGAGGCCGTTGGCCATCTTGCAGGTGCGCTCGAGCAGCTCTCGGTAGCTCACGCGCGTGACCTTGCCGTCGTCGGACTCGAACACGATCGCGGTGCGCTCGCCCTTGCCGGCCTCCACGTGGCGGTCCAGGCAGTTGTACGACACGTTGATCAGCCCGTCGCTGAACCACTTGTAGAAGGGCGCGCCGCTGGCGTCCAGGGTGTGGGTGAAGGGTTTGTGCCAGCTCAGCCCCTCTCGCGCCAGGCGTGCCCAGAAACCCTCGAAGTCGCGTTCAGCCTCGTCCACGAGCGCGCGGTACGCGTCCATGCCCGAGATGCGCGCGCCCTCCACCGCCTTTGCCGACGGGTAATAGGTCTTCAGCGGGTGGTGTTCGGGGGCTTGTTGTTCGCTCATGGCTGTCTCCAGAGTGTTGGGCGGTCGGTGCCGCGTTCGGGTACCCGGCGGGCCCTCGCGCGCCCGCTGTCCGGTCCCACTGTAGGCTGTGGAAGTCCGATTGTGTACTCCCGGCTCTTACAGCGCCCTGACGTCGCGCAACGCGACGCCGCTGGTGACTTGGCTGCACGCAATGCCCCGGCGAGACCAAGCGCTTACACTTGGAATCATTCGCGGCGTACCAAGGCGCCGCCCAGGCCGGGCGCGCCGCCGCCGCCGCACCGTCCGCCCGAAGCCAGCCTCCATGAGCCAAGCCCCGCATCCCGCCCCCGCCCCCGCGCCCGCCACCCCGCCGATCCCTCCGGTCGCGCGCCTGCTGTTCCTCAGCCGCTGGCTGCAACTGCCGCTGTACCTCGGGCTGATCGTCGCCCTCGGCGTGTACGTGGTGCATTTCTGGGCCGAACTGATCGACCTGGTGCGCGCGGCCATGGGCAGCCAGCTGGCGCTGCAGCATCTGCTGGAGGGGCAGGCTGCCGGCCAGGCGGCCGCGGTCGCGGCCGAGGCCGGCCCGGGGTCCGCGCGACTCGGCGAGACCACCATCATGCTGGTGGCGCTGAGCCTGATCGACGTGGTGATGATCGCCAACCTGCTGATCATGGTCATCGTCGGTGGCTACGAGACCTTCGTGTCGCGCACCTACCTGGAGCAGCATCCCGACCATCCGGAATGGCTGTCGCATGTCAATGCCTCGGTGCTCAAGGTCAAGCTGGCCATGGCCATCATCGGCATCTCGTCCATCCATCTGCTGCGCACGTTCATCAACGCCGATGCCTACAGCGTCAAGGCGCTGGTGGCGCAGACCGTCATCCACATCACCTTCCTGCTGTCGGCGCTGGCCGTGGCCTGGACCGACCGGGTGATGACCCGCACCATCCACCTGAGCGCCGCTCGCGAGGCCGACAGTCCCTGACCGACCGGCCGGGCTGGCGGCAGGCTTAACATGCCGGGATAACCCCAAGACCATCCCGCCTCCCGGAGACCGCACCCATGACCAGCACCGTGATCCATCAGGACGATCTGGTGGAGTCCATCGCCGCCGCGCTGCAGTTCATCAGCTACTACCACCCGGCCGACTACATCCGCCACCTGGCGATGGCCTACGAGCGCGAGCAGAGCCCGGCCGCGCGCGACGCCATCGCGCAGATCCTCACCAACAGCCGCATGTGCGCCGAGGGCCACCGTCCGATCTGCCAGGACACCGGCATCGTCAACGTGTTCCTGCGCGTGGGCATGGACGTGCGCTTCGAGGGCCTGGGCGGCTCGCTGCAGGACGCCGTCGACGAAGGCGTGCGCCGCGGCTACCTGAACACGGACAACAAGCTGCGCGCCTCCGTGCTCGCCGATCCGCTGTTCGAGCGCAAGAACACCCGCGACAACACCCCGGCGGTGCTGCACGTCGAACTGGTTCCAGGCCACACGGTGGACGTGCAGGTGGCGGCCAAGGGTGGCGGCTCGGAGGCCAAGTCCAAGTTCGCCATGCTCAACCCCTCGGACAGCATCGTCGACTGGGTGCTCAAGACGGTGCCGACCATGGGCGCCGGCTGGTGCCCTCCGGGCATGCTGGGCATCGGCATCGGCGGCACGGCCGAGAAGGCCATGCTGATGGCCAAGCAGTCGCTGATGGACGACATCGACATGAGCGAGCTGCTGACGCGCGGCCCGCGCGATCGCTTCGAGGAACTGCGCATCGAGCTGTACGAGAAGGTCAACGCGCTGGGCATCGGCGCGCAGGGACTGGGCGGACTGACCACGGTACTGGACGTGAAGATCCGCCACTGGCCCTGCCACGCGGCCAATCTCCCGGTGGCCATGATTCCCAATTGCGCCGCCACGCGCCACGCCCATTTCGTGCTCGACGGCCAGGGTCCCGTGTACCTGGAGCCCCCCAGCCTGGATCTGTGGCCCTCCGTGCACTGGACTCCCGACACGCAGAAGAGCCGGCGCGTGGACCTCGACACCCTCAGCCCCGAGCAGGTCGCCGCCTTCAAGCCCGGCGAGACCCTGCTGCTTTCGGGCAAGCTGCTGACCGGGCGCGACGCCGCGCATGCGCGCATCAGCTCCATGCTGGCCAAGGGCGAGAAGCTTCCGGTGGATTTCACCAACCGGGTGATCTACTACGTGGGCCCGGTCGATCCCGTGCGCGACGAGGTGGTGGGACCGGCCGGGCCGACCACGGCGACCCGCATGGACAAGTTCACCGAAACCATGCTTGCGCGCACCGGGCTGATCGCGATGGTCGGCAAGGCCGAGCGCGGACCGGTGGCACTGGAGGCCATCCGCAAGCACAAGAGCGCCTACCTGATGGCCGTCGGGGGCGCCGCCTACCTGGTGTCCAAGGCCATCAAGAGCTCGCGCCTGCTCGCCTTCCCCGATCTGGGCATGGAGGCGATCTACGAGTTCGAGGTGCAGGACATGCCGGTCACCGTGGCGGTGGATTCCCAGGGCGAGTCGGTGCACAAGACCGGCCCGGCCGAATGGCAGGCCCGCATCGGCAAGATCCCGGTGACCACCGCCTGAAGGCGGCCGGCGCCCCGAGGCCGCGGTGATCGACGACATGCCAGGCGAGTCGGCCGGGTCCGGCGCCACGGCCGTCGACGCGGCACCCTGCATCGGGGTGTTCGATTCGGGCCTGGGCGGACTCACGGTGCTGGCGGCGCTGCGACGGCGCCTGCCGCATGCGCGCCTGCTCTATGCGGCCGACTCCGCCTTCGCGCCCTATGGCGAGCGCGACGCCGCCTACGTGCAGGAGCGCTCGCGGGTGCTCACCCGCTTCCTGCTCGCGCAGGGGGCCCAGTTGATCGTCGTGGCCTGCAACACCGCCACCGCGCTGGCCATCGCCGAGTTGCGCGCCGAGTGGCCCGGCCTTGCCTTCGTGGGGATCGAGCCGGCGATCAAGCCGGCCCTGGCGGCGCGTGCCGAGGCCGACGGCCCGGTGGGCGTGCTCGCCACCAGCGCCACGCTGGCCAGCGAGCGCTTCCGCGCCCTGCTGGCGCAGCACGGCGCAGGGGCTCGGGTCGTGCTCCAGGCCTGCCCCGGGCTGGTCGAGGCCATCGAGACCCTCGGCCCCCAGGCACCGCGCACCCTCGGGCTGCTGCACGGTTTCTGCCAGCCCCTGCGCGAGGCCGGATGCACCCGCGTGGTGCTCGGCTGCACCCACTACCCCCTGCTGACCGATGCCATCCGCGCCGAGCTCGGCGAAGGGGTCCGCCTGCTCGACCCCGCCGACGCGGTCGCCGCCCAGGCCGGGCGATTGGCCCGGACACTTCCCCCGCAGGCCCGGGACGCCGGACTGCTGGCCTGGAGCAACGGCGAAGCCTCGCTGCTGCTGCGCGTGGCCGAAGCCTGCGCGCTGCCCATCGAGCGCGTGCTTGCGCTGCCGCAGGAAAGCCCGGAGGCAGCCTAGCAGCCTGCTCGTGCGCTGCCCCGCGAATCACCGTCATGGGGTTCGCGTGCCTGCGGACGTGATCGGCGGCCCTTCGACGCAAGCGGATACGGCACATGGGGGCAAACGGCAAGCCGCGGCGCGCCTAGGCTAGGGGGCGTCTCCAAGAGTCATCGCCCTGCCATGTTCCGCCCTGCCATGTTCCGCCCTGCCATGTTCCGCCCTGCCCTGTTCCGCCCTGCCAAGCCCCGCAGCAAGCCGCCCCGCCCTCGTCCCGAACTGCCCCCGTTCCTGAGCGCCCCGGCCCGGGCCATCGTGCTGGCAGCGCTGAGCGCAATACCGATCGTCTGCAAGGGATTCACCATCGATTTTCTCAGCCAGCCCGCGGCCTCCGGGCCGGGCCTGGCCTACATGCTGTCCTCCAGCGGGCCCTGCGGTGCCGAGGCCCCCTGCGCAGGCCCGTGGGGCGACCCCGTGCGCAACGAGGCCGGGTTCAACTGCGGCGGCATCGGCGACTACCACCGCAACATCAGCTGGCCCAGCGAAGCCGGCATCGTCGTGCTCAGCCGCATGTCCATGGGCATGAGCCATGACGGCCTGTACCGCTGCAACGCCGATCGCCTGCTGGAGCTGGACGTCACCCCCCTGCGAGAACTCGACGTCCTGTCCCTGCGCTGCGACGCCGACGGAGCCTGCCAGGCCTCGGTGAACCCGGCCACGGCCCCGGAGCCCGATCGCCGGGAAACCCGCGGGAGGCTCTCCGGAAATCTGTAGGAAACCTTCAGCATCATCCTCTCAAAGAAGACTTCGAGACGTTCTAGCGAATTTTCAGGGTAAGCCCCGTAGCTGGCATGTTGTAGCAATCCTACATTAGAAGGCTATGACCTCCCCCTGGAATCTGAACATCGGCCCGCGTCTGGCGCTGGGCTTCGGGCTGCTGGTGCTGATGCTGCTCGGCCTGCTGGGCCTGGCGGTGCGCGACATGCAGCAACTCAAGACCAGTCTCGAGACGGTGGCTGGAACCCACGCGCGCGCCGAGCGCCTGGCCGATGGGGCCTTGCTGAGCACCGAGAACATCGCCTCGGCCGGGCGGGACGTGGTGCTGCTCATCGATCCTTCGTCCATTCAGGGGGCCGCCCGTCGCCTGGCGGCCCAGGAACACGCCTACGAGCTGCAGATGCAGCGCCTGCAAGGCTACGCGCACACTCCGGCCGACCGCGCCCGGCTGGCCGCCATCGCCGCCATCGCCGCCAGCACCGAGGCGAGCATGCAGCGGGTCGTGGGCTTCGCCCTGCATGGCCAGGGCATGCTGGCCACCGTGCACCTGCTGCGCGACGTGCGGCCGCTGCAGGCGCGCTGGCAGCGCGCCCTGCAGGATTTCGTCGCGGTGCGCAAGCGTGCCGACGACGTGGCCACGGCCAACGCACTGGCCTCCTACCGGCGGGCCCTGGGCTTCGCGATCGCGCTGGGAGCCGCCGCGGTGCTGATCGCCGCCCTGCTGGCCGTAGCCATCACCCGCTCCATCACCCGGCCGCTGGCCCAGGCCGTCGGCGTGCTGCATCGCGTGGCCGCCGGTGACCTGGCGCTGGAGGTACCGCAGGGCCGGGGCGACGAAACCGGCCAGTTGCTCGGCGCCATGCGCGACATGGTCCAGGGCCTGGGCGCCACCATCGGGCAGGTGCGAGGCACCGCGACCCAGCTCGCCACCGCCTCCGAACAGGTGGCGCAGACCGCGCAGAGCGTGTCGCAGGGAGCCTCCGAACAGGCCGCGTCGATCGAGCAGACCTCGGCCACGCTGGAAGCCTCGAGCGACTCGGTGCGCAGCAGCGCCGACAGCGCGCGCCTGACCGCCTCGATGGCCCAGGAAGCGGCGCAGCAGGCCCGGGGCACCGGCGAGGCCGTGCAGCGCACGGTACAGGACATGCGTGCCATCGCCGAACGCATCTCGGTGGTCGATGACATCGCCTACCAGACCAACATGCTGGCGCTGAACGCCGCGATCGAGGCTGCACGGGCCGGACAGTCAGGGAAGGGCTTCGCCGTCGTGGCCGGCGAGGTCCGCAAGCTCGCCGAGCGCTCGCAGGTCGCGGCACGCGAGATCGGCCAGCTGGCCGCCTCCTCCCTCAAGCAGGCGGAGGCCGCGGGCGCGCTGCTGGAGCGCTTGGTACCCAGCATTGTCAAGACCAGCACCCTGATCACCGAGATCGACGCGGCCGGGGCAGCCCAGGCGGGAGGCATCGCCCAGATGCATGCCGCCATGACCCAGGTGAACGCCGCCACCCAGCACAACGCCTCGGCCTCCGAACAGCTCGCCGCCACCGCCGAGCAGATGCGCGGCCAGGCGGCCGCGCTGCGCGCCAACGTCGAGCGCTTCCGCCTGCAGACCTGAAGTACCTCGCCGGCGCGGACCGGCGCAGGGCCCCGAAGCCTGGTTCGCAGTCGGTGCGGCCGGGCTGGCGCTGGAGCTACAGTCGAGCCATGCATGGACCGCCGAGCAGCCGCATGCGCTGTCCGATGCGTCGCAACCTCCTCTGGCTCCCGACCATGAAAATCGCCACCTGGAACGTCAACTCCCTGGCCGTGCGCCTGCCGCAATTGCTCGAATGGCTGGCGGCGCAGCAGCCGGACATCGTCGTGCTGCAGGAGACCAAGCTGGTCGATGCGCGCTTTCCGCATGCCGAGCTGCTGGCCGCCGGCTGGCAGGCACAGTGCTTCGGTCAGCCCACCTACAACGGCGTGGCCCTGCTGTCGCGCACGCCGGCCCACGAGGTGCAGCGCAATCTGCCGGCGCTGGACGATCCGCAGGCGCGGCTCATCGCCGCCAGCGTCGGCGGCCTGCGCGTGGTCGGCGCCTATTTCCCCAACGGCCAGGAACCCGGCAGCGCCAAGTTCGCCTACAAGATGAGCTGGCTGCAGGCGCTGGAAGCCTGGCTGGAGCAACAACTGGCCGAGCATCCCGAGCTGGTGCTGCTGGGTGATTTCAACGTGGCACCCGAGGACCGCGACGTCTACGACCCCGAGGCCTGGCGGGGCAAGATCCACTGCACCGACGAGGAGCGCGCGCATTTCCGAAAACTGCTCGAACTGGGGATGGTGGACGCCTTCCGGCTGTTCGAGCAGCCCGAGAAGAGCTGGAGCTGGTGGGACTACCGCAATCTGGCCTTCCGCCGCAACCAGGGCCTGCGCATCGACCACGTGCTGGTCTCGCAGGCGCTGCGCGGCCGCGTGCGGGCCTGCTCCATCGACCGGGGGCCGCGCAGGAACGAGCGCCCCAGCGATCACGCGCCGGTGTGGGTGGAGTTGGCCACGCCCGGCGCCTGAGCCCCCGCGGGCCGCCGTCTCAGTCGTCCAGCCCCAGTTCCTGGATCTTGCGGGTGATGGTGTTGCGCCCGATGCCCAGACGCTGGGCCGCCTCGATGCGCCGGCCGTGGGTGACGCCCAGCGCGGCCAGAATCACCGCGCGTTCGAAGCGCTGGCTGAGCTGGTCCATGACCTGCGTGCCGCCGGTCTGCAGCATGGCCCGCGCCTCGCCGGCCAGCTCGGACTCCCATGCCGCCTGCCTGGGCGCTTCGGCAGGGGCTTCGACCTCGGCCGCCGACTGGGCCACCGCCTGGGCCACCGCCTGGGCCGCCGAGCCCACGGGTGCAGCAACCCCTGCCGTCGCGCCCGCGCCGATCGCGGCCGGAGCCTGCAGGCCGCCACTCAGCTCGGGCGGCAGATCCTTCACGTCGATGACCTGGCCCGGCGCCATCACCGTGAGCCAGTGGCACAGGTTCTGCAGCTCGCGCACATTGCCCGGGAAAGGGTAGGCCTGCAGCACGGCCAGCGCCGCCTCCGACAGCCGCTTGGTCTCCACGCCCAGTTCGGCCGCGCTCTTGTGCAGGAAATGCCGCACCAGGAGTTCGATGTCCTCGCGGCGCTCGCGCAGCGGCGGCAGGCGCAGCCGGATCACGTTGAGACGGTGGAACAGGTCCTCGCGGAACAGCCCGTCGCGCACCCGCTGCTCCAGGTTCTGGTGCGTGGCCGCAATCACCCGCACATTGGCGCGGATCGGAGCGTGCCCGCCCACCCGGTAGAACTGTCCGTCGGACAACACCCGCAGCAGCCGGGTCTGCAGTTCGTAGGGCATGTCGCCGATCTCGTCCAGGAACAGCGTGCCGCCCTCGGCCTGCTCGAAACGCCCCCGGCGCGCAGCCTGCGCTCCGGTGAAGGCGCCGCGCTCGTGCCCGAACAGCTCGCTTTCCAGGAGGTCGCGCGGGATCGCCGCGGTATTGATGGCCACGAAAGGCCCCTGCGCACGCGGGCTGTGGCGATGCAAGGCCTGCGCGACCAGCTCCTTGCCGCTGCCGGACTCTCCGGTGATGAGCACCGTCACCAGCGAAGGGGACAGGCGCCCGATGGCGCGGAACACGTCCTGCATGGCCGGGGCCTGGCCGAGCAGCTCGGGCGTGTCCATGCCCGCGCTCTGGGCGCCCTGCTCGCGCAGGCTTTCGTCGACCGCGCGCCGGATCAGATCCACCGCCTTGTCGACGTCGAAGGGCTTGCTCAGGTATTCGAAGGCTCCGCTCTGGAAGGCCGACACCGCGCTGTCCAGGTCGGAATAGGCGGTCATGATGATGACCGGCAGGTGCGGCTGACTGCGTTTGAGCTCCTGCAGCAGCGAGATGCCGCTGCCCCCCGGCATGCGGATGTCCGACACCAGGACCTGCGGCTGCTCGGTGCTCAGCGCCGCCTGCACCTCGCGGGTGCTGGCGAAGCTGCGCACGGGGAGCTCGGCCTTTTCCAGGGCCTTTTGCAGCACGAAACGGATGGATTGATCGTCATCGACGATCCAGATGGGCTTCATCTGCGCCCCCCCGCCCGGTTCAGGCCAGAGGCAGCAGGATGCGGAAGTCGGTGTGTCCGGGCTGGCTGTCGCACTCGATGGTCCCCTGATGCTGTTGGATGAAGGTCTGCGCCAGGGTCAGACCCAGGCCAGAGCCACCGTCCCGCCCCGAGACCAGCGGAAAGAACATGCGGTCCTTGATGTGTTCCGGGACCCCGGGGCCGTTGTCCATCACATGCAAGACCAATGCCAGGCGATAGCGCTGCTTGGCCACGGTGACCTGGCGTGCGATGCGCGTCTTGAACACGATACGCCCATCCCCGGCCGCACGGCGCTCGGCCAGGGCCAGCGCGGCGTTGTGCGCGATGTTCAGCACCGCCTGGATGAGTTGCTCGCGGTCGCCGCGCAGCTCGGGCAGGCTGGCGTCATAGTCGCGCACGACCTCCAGGCCGCGCGGGAATTCGGCCAGGATCACCGAGCGCACCCGCTCGAGCACCTCGTGGATGTTCAGCTCGGCCACCACATGGGGGCGCCGGTGCGGCGCCAGCAGGCGGTCCACCAGGCTCTGCAGCCGATCCGCCTCATGGATGATCACCCGCGTGTATTCCCGCAGTTCGCGACTGTCGAGCTCGGCCTGCAGCAATTGCGCCGCCCCGCGGATGCCGCCCAGCGGATTCTTGATCTCGTGCGCCAGGTTGCGGATCAGGTCCTTGCTCGCCTGGGCCTGGCGATGCCACTGCTCCTCGCGCTCCTGGCGGCTTTGCTGCCCCAGCTCCAGCAGTTCGATCAGCAGCAGCCCGGGCGAATCGGTGCGCGAGACCACCACCTGCACCGGAATCGCCTCCGCGCCGGAGCGGGCGACCATCGCGTCGTCGAAACGCTTGCTGGAGAACTCCTCCCCCAAGACCTGTCGCAGGGCTTCGCGCAGGGGTCCGTGACGGCTCAGCCAGTGCTCCAGCTCGTGGCCCAGCAACTGCCGACGTGACAGGCCCAGCCCGGCTTCCAGCGCGGCGTTGGCGTGCACGACGCGACCGTCGGCATCCACCACCGCGACCATGCTGGCAAGCCAGTCCAGGGCGGTCGCCGCATGCAGCGCGGCATCCGGCTGTGCATCCTCGCCCCCGTCCGAGGGCAGTGCGGCCTGGTTCACACCTTCAGTTCGAATAGTGCCGCAGCTCGCGCTGCAAGGCATCGATGTTCGACTTCGTCAGGTCGATCTGCTGCTTCATCGTCTGCACGCGGTCGAGATAGGTCTGGTAGTTGCGCTCGTTGCCCAGTCGCTGGGGCTGCCCGTTGTTGTACTCCTGCAGTTGCTGGGCCAGCTTGGCCTGCTGGGTCTGCAGTTCGCTCTCGAGCAACTGGCGCGCCTCGGCGTCACGCTCGCTTTGCGCGCCGGAGCTGACCTGGTCCGGGCCGGACGCATGGTGCGAGGAAACCGAGGGCCGACGCGCCCTGGGCGCCGGTGCGGGGGACGGCGACAACACGCTGATGTTGGCATTGTCCACCGGCTTGCAATTCTTCTCCCGCACCACGCTGAGCATGTTGGTGTAGGAGTTGTCGGGGCAGCGATAGACACGGCCGGGATCGACATCCTGCGCCGATGCGCCGGCCACGGCGCAGGCGCCCAGACAACTCAGGAGGACAAGACGGCCAACGGGAACGGATCGCATCGCAAACCCTGGAAAAACGGACCGGTCAACGGGAAACTCGGCGACACCCGCGCGCAGGCAGGCTGGCAGGCACGTGCCCCGTGCCGCTCGCCCGAGTGTAAAGTAAAGCGGCGCCGCAATCTCGCGACTGCGGCGCCGGCAGCTGCACAGAGCCGGTCCGCCAGCGGCCCCGGGGGCCCTGGCGGACGCTGGCATCACAGCGAGTAGTACATGTCGAACTCGACCGGGTGGGTGGTCATGCGGAAACGCGTGACCTCCTCCATCTTCAGCGCGATGTAGGCATCGATGAAGTCGTTGCTGAACACCCCGCCGCGGGTCAGGAAGCCGCGGTCCTGGTCCAGATAGCCCAGCGCCTGGTCGAGGCTGGAGCACACGGTCGGGATCTTCGCGTCCTCTTCGGGAGGCAGGTCGTACAGGTTCTTGCTCGCGGCTTCGCCCGGATGGATCTTGTTTTCCACGCCGTCGAGGCCGGCCATCAGCATGGCGGCAAAGCCCAGGTAGGGGTTGCAGGTCGGATCGGGGAAACGCACCTCGATGCGGCGCGCCTTGTCGCTTTGCACGTAGGGCACGCGGATCGACGCCGAGCGGTTGCGCGCCGAGTAGGCCAGCTTCACCGGAGCCTCGAAGCCCGGCACCAGGCGCTTGTAGCTGTTGGTGCCCGGGTTGGTGATGGCGTTGAGGGCGCGGGCGTGCTTGATGATGCCGCCGATGTAGTACAGCGCGAAGTCCGACAGGCCCGCATAGCCATTGCCGGCGAACAGGTTCTTGCCATCCTTCCAGACCGACTGGTGCACGTGCATGCCCGAGCCGTTGTCCCCCACCACGGGCTTGGGCATGAAGGTGGCCGTCTTGCCGTAGCTGTGGGCCACGTTCTGCACCACGTACTTGAGCACCTGCGTCCAGTCGGCACGCTGCACCAGCGTGGAGAACATGGTGCCGATCTCGCACTGGCCGGCACCCGCCACTTCGTGGTGATGCACCTCGACCGGCACGCCCATCTGCTCGAGGATCAGGCACATCTCGGAGCGGATGTCCTGCAGGCTGTCCACGGGAGGCACGGGGAAATAACCCCCCTTGACCGCCGGGCGGTGGCCCATGTTGCCGCCTTCGATCTTCTCGCCGGTGGACCAGGAAGCCTCGTCGGAGTCGATCTTCACGAAGCAGCCGGACATGTCGACGTTCCAGCGCACCTGATCGAAGATGAAGAACTCGGGCTCGGGACCGAAGTAGGCGGTATCGCCGATGCCCGAGGCCTTCAGGAAGGCTTCGGCCTTCTTGGCGATGGATCGCGGGTCACGATCGTAGGGCTTGCCATCGCCGGGTTCGAGCACGTCGCACTGCAGCAGCAGCGTCGTCTCCTCCATGAACGGGTCGATGTTGGCGGTGCTGGCGTCGGGCATCAGCAGCATGTCCGAGGCCTCGATGCCCTTCCAGCCGGCGACCGAGGAGCCGTCGAAGGCATGACCCTGGGTGAACTTGCTTTCATCGAACGCCGACACCGGCACGGTCACGTGCTGTTCCTTGCCGCGGGTGTCCGTGAAACGGAAATCGACGAACTTGACGTCGTTTTCCTTCACCATGTTCAGTACGTCGGCAACCTGTTTGGTCATGCAAGTTCTCCAAGAATGATGTGCGGTTGTGTGGGGGGAATGGCCCGCGGCTTCGGCCCGGTCAAGAGCCACCGGAACCTCCGACCACGCGGATGCTCCCGGGCTCGCTCGACCCTGCTCGCAAATCTAGCAGAATCCATGCCATGCCCCGCTGATTTCGCACCGCGTCCGGCGCCCATGCGCGCAAGTCCGGCGCGCATGGGTACGCTTGAGCGCCGCGAGGGGAGCCCTTCGGCTGCGGCGATCGCAGCCGCGCACCGTGGAGGTGCCGGCAGCACCAACAAGGTGCATTTCAGATGGAACGCACCGTTTCGGTGCGCAGATTCGCGCCGAGCGCGATCAGGCCCTGCCGCAGTGCGTCGAAGGCCGCCTGCACGCGCAGGGGCTCGCCCTTGACGCCGATCTCGATATGCCGACCCCATTGGGGGTCGTCCACGCTGGGCAGGCTGTACACCTTGACCTGCGCGTGCTCGAGCTCGATGCGCTGCATCAGCGGGGTGAGCTCGGATTCCATCGCGCCCTGCACGATCAGGCCGCGCTCCAGGTATCCGGCCGGGCGATGCAGGTGCTTCAGCCGCGTGTCCAGCACCCACTCGATCATCGGCCAGGCCATCACCGGGAAGCCAGGCACGAAGTAGTGTTCGCGAACAAAGAAGCCCGGGATCTGGTTGTAGGGGTTGGGGATGATCTGCGCGCCCTGGGGAAAGTTGCCCATCTGCAGGCGCTGCTGGTTGGCCGCGGAGTCGGGGTCCCCCAGCGAGGCCGTCTGGATGCGCTGGCGAATCAGCGCGACCGCCTCGGGATGCAGTTCCAGCGGCAGTCCGAGCGCGGCGGCCGCGGCTGCCCGGGTGTGGTCGTCCGGCGTGGCGCCGATCCCCCCGCAGCTCAGCACGGTGTCCCCACGCTCGAAACTGGCGCGCAGGGACTCGCGCAGCACCTGGGCATCGTCGCCCAGGTACTGCGCCCACTGCAGTTGCATGCCACGCGCGGCCAGCAATTGCTGCACGCGGGAAAAATGCTTGTCCTGCCGCTTGCCGGACAGGATTTCGTCACCGATGATGTACAGACCCAGGGCCATGAGCGGAAGAGGCGCGAAAGAGGCGCAAGTGAACGGAACGATCTGGCAGCGCAAGTCCGGCAATCCGGCATGCCCGCCAGGGCCAAGTCAATGCCGTACATTGTTCCGCATTCCGAGGAAACCACCATGAATGCACGCGAGAATTCCCAGACCCGCCCCTCCCCGTCCCCCGCGGCGGCGCCGATGCAGGCGCTGTGGATGCCCTTCACCGCCAACCGCGCCTTCAAGAGCGCGCCTCGCATGCTGGTGCAGGCCAGTGGCATGCACTACCGCAGCGACGACGGCCGCCAGATCCTGGACGGAGCGGCGGGACTGTGGTGCGTGAACGCCGGCCACTGCCGCGAGCCCATCACCCGCGCCATCCAGGAGCAGGCGGCGCGCATGGACTACGCGCCCTCCTTCCAGCTCGGGCATCCGCTGGAGTTCGAAGCCGCGCAGGTGCTGGCCGACATCGCGCCGGGGCGGCTCAAGCGCGTGTTCTTCACCAACTCCGGCTCGGAGAGCGTGGACACCGCGCTGAAGATCGCGCTGGCCTACCACCGCGCTCGCGGGCAGGGCCAGCGCACCGTGTTCATCGGGCGTGAGCGCGGCTACCACGGCGTGGGATTCGGCGGCATCTCGGTAGGCGGCATTCCCGGCAACCGCAAGGTGTTCCATGGCGCGCTGCTGCCGCACGTGGACCACCTGCCCCATACCCACGATCTCGAGCACCAGGGCTTCTCGCGCGGACAGCCGGCCTGGGGGGCGCACCTGGCCGACGAGCTCGAGCGCATCGTGCAGCTTCACGATGCCTCGAACATCGCCGCGGTGATCGTCGAGCCCGTGGCCGGCTCCACCGGCGTGCTGGTGCCGCCCCAGGGCTACCTGCAGCGACTGCGCGCGCTGTGCGACAAGCACGGCCTGCTGCTGGTGTTCGACGAGGTGATCACGGGCTACGGCCGCCTGGGGGCGCCCTTCGCGGCGCAGGCGCTGGGCGTCCTTCCCGACATCCTGGTCACCGCCAAGGCGGTCAACAACGGCACGGTGCCGCTGGGCGCGGTGTTCGTGCGCGAGGACCTGGTCGACACCGTGCTGGACGCCGCCGCGCAGGGCGCCATCGAGCTGCCCCACGGCTACACCTACTCCGGGCACCCCCTGGCGGCGGCCGCCACGCTGGCCACCCAGCGCCTGTATGCCGAGGAGGGATTGCTGGAGCGCGTGCGCCGCGACGGCCTGGACAGCTACTTCGAGCAGGCACTGCACGCGTTGCGCGACGCCCCGCACGTGCGCGACATCCGCAACATCGGCCTCATGGGGGCCGTGGAGCTGCATCCCCGTTCCGACGGCGCCGGGCTGCGCGGGCAGGAGGTGTTCGCGCGCTGCTTTGCGCTCGGCGCGCTGGTGCGCTATACCGGAGACACGATCGCGCTGTCGCCTCCGCTGATCATCGAACGCGCGCAGGTCGACCAGCTCGCCGAGACACTGCGCAGCGCGCTGCGGGAGACGCGCTGAGCCGGGCCGCCGCGGACCCCCGCCGGGCCACCGACCTCCCCCGCCCAAGGAGCCTCCCATGCGCCGCCTGTACTTCCTGGTTCCGGACGTTTTCACCGCATCCGCCATCGTCGACGAACTGCTGGTGGCACGCATCCCGGAAAAGTCCATCCACGTCGTGGCGCGCGAGGGCACCGCGCTGGGCAACCTGCCCGAGGCCGGACTGGCCGAGAAAAGCGACCTGATCCCGGCCATCGAGCGCGGGCTCGGGCTCGGGGGCGTCACCGGCACGCTGGCCGGGCTGGTGGTGATCGCGGTGCCCGGTGCCGCCGTGGTGTCCGCGGGGGCCATCGTGCTCAGCCTGGCCGTGGCCGGCAGCGCGGTCGGTGCCTGGGTGAGCAGCATGATCGGCGTCAGCGTGGACAGCCCGAAACTGCGCCCCTACGAGCAGGCCATCGAAGCCGGCAAGCTGCTGATGATGGTCGATGTGCATCCGCACCGCGTCGACGAGATCGAGCAACTGGTGCGCAGCCAGCACCCCGATGCCCAACCCGAGGGTGTCGACCCCGACATTCCCGCCTTTCCCTGAGCCTTGCGCCGACTCGGGACGTCCAGGCCTGCAGCAGCCCGGGGCTTCAGTCGAAGTGAAACGTGTAGAACAGATCCACGGCGTTGTCCAGGCCTGACTGCAGGCGCAACGACAGCCGGTGCGTGAAGGTGTAGCGCACGTTGAACAGGCTGCCTGTGGCGGCCAGGCCCTGCTCGACGCTGACCGACAGGCGCGAACTCAGTTTCTTGCCCAGGGTCAGCACGCTGTTCTGCAGCCCGCCCTGGCCACTCAGCGTGAGGCGGTCCAGGCCAAGCGCTCCCGCCACGCGGCTGGTCAGGGGCACTCCCTGTCCGCTGGAAAGCAGTGCCGCCGCCGCGGTCTGCAGCAGCGCGCTCTGGTCGCTGCCCACGGTGCTCGGGTCCTGGCCGAGGATCAGCCACGAGAGGATGGCGCCATTGGACATCGGCGGATCGGAGTTCAGGCTCACCTTCGGCGCGCGCAGCGTGCCCGTGACCCGCACGCCCACGTGCACCGGAAGGTTCTCGCGCTGGGCCGCCAGGTTCAGCCCCGGATTGTCGACCGGGCCCGAGAAATTGACGCTGCTGTCGGCCACCAGCGTCAGCTGCTGGCCGTAGGCCGAGTAGCTTCCGCTGCGCACGCTCACGCTGCCCTCGGCGGCCAGTGCCTGCCCCGGTTCGGCGCGCAGCAGCAGCGCGCCTCCCAGGCTGGCATCCACCCCGTATCCGCGGAGATGGAACGCGTGCCCCAGGTCCACGTGGACCTTCGCGCGCACCGGGATCGGGGCCGTTCCGGCAGGCGCGTGCTTCGCGCGCCCCTGCACCACGACGTCCGGCGCCAGCCGAGGCATGTCCGCGCTGGCCAGTTCGATGTCGGCCTTGTCCACGCGCAGCGCGGCGTCGAGCGCGAGCCGGCCTTGATCCGCGCGCAGCTTGCCGCTGCCACTGAGCTCGACCTGGCGCCCAGGGCGGTCCAGCGCCTGCAACTTGTCCAGGCTCAGCTCCACGCTGCCGCCGGGTCGCCCGTCCGCCAGCTCCATGTGTCCGCTTGCCCGCAGGGTCCCGCGCCCGGAGGCGTCGTGCACCACCAGCGAACGCAACTGCAGGCTGTCGCCATCGAACAAGGCATCGATCGTGCCTGCCCGCAGGTCCAGCCCCGGGCCGGGCAGCGCCAGCGCCAGCGAGTGCCCGGCCAGGCTGCCCTGCAAGCGCGGCGCGGCCGGGGTTCCCGTGGCCTGCAGCCGCGCGCGCAACGCCCCCGCCACCCGTGCCCCTTGGGGCAGCCAGCCCGAGACCCAGGACAGATCGGGCATGTCCAGACGCGCCTGGCCGACCAGTGGCGCATGCGGGTCGACTCGCCAGCCCTGGGGCCCATCCAGCAGCCCCAGGCGCGCGCTCGCCCGCAGGCTGCCCAGCCGGGCTCCCGCGGCCTCCAGTGCCGCATGCAGGGCGCCTGCGCCGGCGTCCACCCGCAGGTCCAGGCGGGACAGGCCCAGGGGCAGGCCCGCTCCAGCCGGCAGCACGAGGTCGCCGCCGCTGCGCTGGATCTCCAGCTGCAGGCTCATGGCAGGGCTTGCCCGCAGCTCCCACCGTGCCGACAGGCGCAGGTCCGAGCGCAGTCCGTGCAGTCTCGCGCCGACCAGGCGTGCCCAATACACCGGGTCGATCTGGCTGGCGCTCGCGCTGCCCGACCAGGACGTCGCATCGTGCCGCAGGCTGCGCAGGTCCAGGCTGCCACCCGCGCTGCGCAGCCGGACATGCTCCAGGGAGAAGCTGCCGTGCCTGCCCACGCGCAGCGCGGCCGGTGCCAGCAGGCGCAGCGGTACCGAGCCGGAGTTGTCCAGGGTGTCGATGTGTCCCACCCAGCCCGTCGCGGGCCGCCACGAGCCCTGCGCGGTGGCGCGCAGGCGCAGACGCGCAGGCGCCACCACCTGCAGGCTCAGCGTGTGCGCGCGCAGCGTGCCCCGCAACTGCAGCGCCAGCTCGTGCAGGGACTGGCCGGCCACTTGCAACCCGCTCCCCGTGGCCTGCACCCGCAGCGGGCCCTGCAATCCTTGCCTGAGCCGGGCATCCAGGTCCAGGCGCCCCAGACGCAGGCCCTTCGGCCCCCGCAATGCGCGTGCGTGAAGCTCGATCTGGCCGCTGGGAGCGGACAGGCTTCCGCGCAGGGTGCCACGGGCCTGCGCGCTGCCGCCCCAGCCCTCGCCGAGCTGGCCCAGCGCGGGTGCCCGCAAGTCCACGCGCAGGCGGTCCCCCGGCTCGCCGAAACTGCCCTGCGCCTGAAGCTGGTTGGCCCCCAGGCGCAGGCGCGCCTGCAGCTCGCGCACGGTGCCCGGCCCCACCCAGCCGCTGGCACGGCCTTCGAGCACTTGCCCGCGCCATCGACTGGGCTGCAGCTCCAGGTCCACGCGGGCCCTCGGCGTGGCCAGCTCACCATGCGCCTGCAACTGCAGGTTGAGTTGCGCCCGCGGCCAGTCGCCGAAGCGCCGGGGATCGAAGTCTCGCAGGCCGGCCTGCACGGAAAAGGCCTTGCCCGCGGCCGGGTCCAGCCGACCGCGCAGGCGCAGTTCGGCTCCCTGGGCCAGCAGCAGTACGCGATCCAGCTCGATGCGCGCGCCTGCGCGCCGCGCCTGCAGCTGGGCCTTCCAGCCTGGCTGGCTCAGCGAGGCGGACAAGCTCTGCGCCCGCGCGCCCAGCGTGGCCTGCAGGCGGCCCTGCAGCCGCGTGCTCACCAGGCGGGCAAGCAGCGCATGCAGGTCCAGCGCGCGGGCCTGCAGATCGACCGTGGCGCTGCCCTTCAGCGGCCATGCAAGGCTGCCGTCCAGGCTGGCGCCGCCAGCCAGGGCCACGTGCAGGTCCCGCGTGCGCAACACGCCGCCTTGCAGGACCAGGCTGGAGCTCGCGCCCACCAGGGGAAGGCGGCCCGCGTCGATGCTGCCCGGCAAGGTGTTGTGCAGGTTCAGCTCGCCGCGCAGGCCTTGCTCCGGGGCGCCCTGCAAGCGCGCGTGGAGGCTGAGATCGGCCCGGGGCCAGGCGGGATCGATGCGCTTCGGATCCAGGCCTCGCAGCTCGACGCTGCCGGGGCCCAGCCAATCGGCCTGGAAAGGATGGAACTCGGCGCGCACCACGGCTCGTGCCTGGACGGCTCGCACGGTCGCGTCCAGGCGCGGGCTCTGCAGGGTCCCCGAGACCAGAGCGTCCAGGCGAAGCTCCCGGCCCCCGGGCGAGAGCTCCGCCCCCAGGGAGCCGCGCAGCGTGAACGGTGGTCGCGCGGCGATGTGCGCGCGTGCGCGCAGGCTGCCCCAGGGAGCATTGCAATCCGTCGCCGCCTTCCACGCCACGGTGTCGCCCGACAGGCGTGCCTGCACGGAGCCCAGATCCAGCCACCGGGTCTGCGCGCTGCGGCGCCAGCGCAGCTGCCGCACCTGCAGCCGATCCACCCGAAGGGCCATCGGGGGCACCAGGTCCGCCGCCAGGCGCGGCGGCCCCGCGGAGCCCTGGGACGGCCCCTGTTGCACATCGAGCTCGGCGGCCGAAAGCTCGACCACATGCAGGATGGGTGCCAGGTGCAGCAGATCCGCCGGGCGCCAGCGCAGCACGAGGTTGCGGGCATCCACCCGGGCGGCGCCGCGGCTCCACTGCAGGCGCGACACGCGCAGGGTACTCCAGGCGCTTCCCTGCACACCCTGCATGCGCACGCCAGCGCGTGCGCCCAGCCAGCGAAGTCCGTCCACGCTGCCCAGCCATGCCAGCGCGGCAGCCAGGCCGACGAGCAGCAGCAGGGCCGCCACCACACCAGGCAGCCAAAAGCGCCCCTTGCGAGACCGCCTGCGGTCGCCGGATGAAGGGGACTCGGCGCTTCGTGCCATCAGAAGCTCACGCCGGCATGGAATTCGATGCGGGTCGACCCGATGGCCCGCCCATGCGCCAGGTTGACGCTGACCAGGCCCACCGGGCTGCGCCAGCGCAGGCCCACGCCATAGCCCAGCACGGGATGCAGGCTGTGAAAGCTGTCCGCCGCGTTTCCAGCATCGACGAACACGGCGGCGCCCCAGCGCGGCAGCACCCAGTGCACGCCCTCGACGCCGGCCGTGAACAAGGCACGCCCCCCGACCACCGCTCCATCCTGCACCACGCCCAGGCTCTGATAGGGATAGCCCCGCACCGAGCCGATGCCTCCGGCGCGAAACAGCTCCTGCTGCGGGATTCCGCTGGCTGACGGGCTCAGCACCTGGCCCAGCTCGCCGCGCAGGATCAACTCGTCGTTCGGACCCAGGGGCAGGTACTGCAGACCATGCACGTACAGGCGCAGGAAATTCTGGTCCGACAACAGCGCGCGGGCTCCGCCGCTGATCTGCGCGCTCAGCAGGTTGCCGCTCGTGGGATCGAGCGGGCTGTCCAGGCGCCTGCGTGTCCACGTGTAGCCGGGCATCAGCGCCATGCTCGACGACGCCGGACCGCCGGTGAGCTGCTGCTGCTCATTGAGGAACTGCAGCGACTGGATGGTCTGGATGGGCCCATCGCTGCGGCGGCGCTGCAGCCCCAGGCTCTGGCTGCGCGTGGTCAGGCCCTGGATGTCCGCATGCAGCACCTGGGCGTCGATGCTGTAGCTCGAGCCGTCGTGGCGTCGCGGGAACTGCAGCGTGGCACCCAGGCTTTGCTGCAGGGTCTCCAGCTTGACCGAGCTGCTCAGGCGCAGGGCGCGGTCGAACAGATCCAGGTTGCCGTAGTCCACCTGGGTGCGCGCACCGGTGTTGCTGCTGTAGCCGACGCCGAATCCCAGGCGCTGGGGGCGCTGCTCGATCAGGCTCACGGCCACCGGAAGCCGGTCGCCATGCGCATCCGACAAGGGAGCCGCGACGGTGGCGCTGCGAAAATAGCGGGTGTCCTGCAGGCGCTGCTGCAGCTGCAGCAGCTGTTCCTGCGAATAAGGATCGCCCTGGGACCATGGGGCCAGATTGCGCACCACGGACTCGGGATAGCGTCGCAGTCCCTGCACCGTCATCGGGCCGAAGCGGAAATCGGGACCGGTGTCGAATTCCACCGACAGACGCGCCGCGTGGCGCGCTGGATCCACCAGCGCGCGGCTCGCGACGATGCGCGCCGCCGCATAGCGCCGCGTGCTCAGCCGCAGCAAGGCGTCGCTCTTGGCGGCCTGCCAGCTCCCGCTGTCGAACACCCTGCCGTCGCCCAGGCTCCAGTGCCGCAGCAGCTCGGACTGCAGCGCCGGCACCGGGCGCCCATCGGGCCCGAATACCTTCAGCCGCACCGCGACCACCCGGCTGGGCTCGCCGGGCTCGACCCGCAGCAGCACGCGCCATGGCCGCCGCGCGGAGTCCAGGCGTACCTCGACATGGGGTGAAAAATAGCCCAGGGCCTCCAGCACCTCGCGGGCCTGCGCGGGCGCCTCCTCGACCAGGGAGCGCAATTGCTCCTGGCGCAGGTCCCCGTAGTCCTTCCACCGCTCCAGGTCCAGCCCCCGCCGCAGCGCATCGCGCAGCTCCTTCGGTGCCTCGATGTCCACCACGTAGGAACTCGCCCGGGGTGCCGAGGCTGCGCGCGGCGGCGCGGAAAGCGCCGCGCTGGCAAGGCCTGGGCACAGCAGCACGATCCCCAGCACCCACCCTGCCCGACGCGCGCTGCGCGATGCGCGGGCGCATCGCGGCACGGAGGATCGTGGTCGCGGGTCGTGGATCGGCATGGGTTCGTGGGTCCGGGCGCTGCAGATTCGAGCGGGCCGGCTCGGCCGGGCCTGTGCAAGCATCTTGCGCGAACACGGCCCGGGCAGACGACATTATGGCTTTGTCGCAAAATCACCCTGTGCCTGGTCGGGATTAACAGCCTGTGAAGCCGGGCCTGCCCCCCCGGAACCCGCGCCATGTACCTGCCCCGCCACTTCGCCGTCGATGAGCCCTCGGAGCTGCTGCGCCTGCTGCGCGCACGTCCCCTGGCCAGCCTGGTCACACACGACGCCGAGGGCCTGGACGCCAATCCCGTGGTGCTGCTGGCCGACGCCGACACCCAGGGGCGGCTGCTGCGCCTGCGCGGCCACGTGGCGCGAGGCAATCCCCTGTGGCGCCGCGCCGGCGAGTCCGGATGCGAGGTACTGGCGCTGTTCCACGGCGCACAGGCCTACATCAGCCCGGGCGCGCATCCGCGCAAGGCCGTGGACGGAAAGGTGGTGCCAACCTGGAACTACCTGATCGTGCAGGTTGCCGGACGTCTGCGGGCCGTCGATGACGTCGACTGGCTGCGCGCGCTGGTAGGCGAGCTGACCGACACCCACGAGGCGGCGAGCGCGCGGCCCTGGGCGGTGTCCGACGCCCCGGAGGACTACGTGCGCTCCATGCTGGGCGGGGTGGTCGGCATCGACATCGAGGTACAGCGGGTCACGGCCAAGTTCAAGCTCAGCCAGAACCATCCGCAGGAAGCCCGCACGGCGCTGGCTCTGGCTCTGCGCGAGGGGGGCGAGGACGCCCGCGAGCTGGCTTCGCGCATGCTCGGGGAGGCCTGAAGGAAACCTGAGGGAGGCCCTGGCCGGGCCGACTCCCGTTCAGGCCAGCAGCTGGCGATGCTGGCGCAAGGCTTCCAGCACGACGGGCTCGATGCCCTTGCCGCCCTGGGCGTCGACGTAGTCGAGCAATTCGCGCCGCATGCGCGGTTCCCAGAAGCGCTTGACGTGCATGGCAATGCCTTCCAGCGCCTCGTCGCGGTCCGGCATCGCCTGGAAAAACTGCCCGATGCGATTGACCATGGAGATCAGGTGTTCGGTCTTCATGTGGAGAGCAGGCTGGTCGTGGTTTCGGGGGAAGCTTCGAGGGCGATGCGTCGGGCGCCGCTGTAGACCACCAGGTCCTCGCCGCGGGCCAGGCCGACCAGACACATGCCGACCTCGCGCGCGCTGCGCGCGGCCAGCGCAGTCGGAGCCGACACGGCCACGAGCACGGGCACGCCGGCCTGCGCGGCCTTCTGCACCATCTCGACACTGGCACGGCTGGTGATGAGCACGAAGCCCTCCGAGGCATCGACGCCGGAGCGCGCCATCGCGCCGATGAGCTTGTCCAGCGCATTGTGGCGCCCGACGTCCTCGCGCAGCAGCAGCAGGCTTCCGCGCGCGTCGCACCAGGCGGCCGCGTGCACGGCGCCGGTGGCGGCGTTCAGGCGCTGATGTTCGCGCAAGGACCGCAAGGCACGCGCCACGGCGGACGAGGCGATGGGCGCTGCGCGCGGAGGAGGCAGGGGCTGCAGCGGGCGCAGGGCCTGGTCCAGACTGTCGGTGCCGCACAGCCCGCAGCCGGTACGCCCGGCCAGGCTGCGTCGGCGCTCGCGCAGGCGCTCGAAGCAGCGCGCGGCCACCTCGATCTGCAGGGTCAGGCCGCGCGGCTCGCGCAGGACCTCGCAGTCGTAGAGTTCCGCCGCCCGCTCCACGATGCCCTCGCCCAGGCTGAAGCCCAGGGCGAAGTCCTCCAGGTCCAGCGGCGTGGCCAGCATCACGGCGTGCGAAACGCCGTTGTACTGCAGGGCCACGGCCACCTCCTCGGACAGCCAGTCGTCGACCTGCTGCGCACGGCCGCCACGCCAGCGCAGCACGTCCAGGCTGCGTGCGCCCTCGCAGGACATGCTCATCGCGGCTCCCCGCGCCGCACGAGGCCCCGGACCCATGTCGGGCTTTGGCTCATGTGGCCGCCACTTCCCTGCGCGCCTGCGCGGCATGGGCCTCGCCCACCGCGTCGGCGGCGCGGCGCTGCGCCAGCAACTCCTCCTGGGTGCGGCTGAACCGCGTG
Source organism: Pseudomonadota bacterium (assembly GCA_021808445.1). Taxonomy (GTDB): domain Bacteria; phylum Pseudomonadota; class Gammaproteobacteria; order Burkholderiales; family Burkholderiaceae_C; genus Thiomonas_A. Next base: position 129,856 of record JAKBBP010000001.1, on the reverse strand, counting down.
TACTCGCGCTGCCAGGTCGAGGGCTGGCTCACCGGCATGACCTGCACCGCGGTCACCTTGTACTCGGGGCAGTTCGTCGCCCAGTCGGAGCTGTCGGTGGTGATCACGTTGGCGCCGGACTCGGGAAAGTGAAAAGTGGTGTAGACCACGCCGGGCTGCATGCGCTCGCTGACCAGCGCGCGCAGCACGGTCTCGCCGGAGCGGCTGCTGATGCCCACCCAGTCGCCGTCGCGGATGCCACGGTCCTCGGCATCGTGCGGGTGGATCTCCAGGCGGTCTTCCTCATGCCAGCGGCTGTTCTCGGTGCGCCGCGTCTGCGCACCCACGTTGTATTGCGAAAGGATGCGCCCGGTGGTCAGCAGCAGCGGGTACTTGGGCGTGACCTTCTCGTCGCTGGCGACGTACTCGGTGATCATGAAACGTCCCTTGCCGCGCACAAACGCGTCCACGTGCATGGTCGGAGTACCCTCCGGCGCCTGCTCGTTGCAAGGCCACTGCACGCTGCCCAGGCGGTCGATCAGGTCGAAACTCACGCCATGGAAGGTCGGGGTCAAGGCCGCGATCTCGTCCATGATCTCGCTCGGGTGGCTGTAGTGCATGGGATAACCCAGCGCATTGGCCAGAAGCTGCGTGGCCTCCCAGTCGGCGTAGCGCGCCAGCGGCGGCATGACCTGGCGCACGCGGGAGATGCGGCGTTCGGCGTTGGTGAAGGTGCCATCCTTCTCGAGGAAGGACGAGCCCGGCAGGAACACATGCGCGTACTTGGCGGTCTCGTTGAGGAAGATGTCCTGCACCACGATGCATTCCATCGCGGCGAGCGCGGCCGCGACATGCTGGGTGTCGGGGTCGGACTGCACGATGTCCTCGCCCTGGCAGTACAGGCCCTTGAAGGAACCATCCAGCGCGGCATCGAACATGTTGGGAATGCGCAGCCCCGGCTCGGGCTGGATGTCCACGCCCCAGGCCTGCTCGAACTGCGACCGCACGGTGCCGTCGGAGACATGGCGGTAGCCCGGCAACTCATGGGGAAAGGACCCCATGTCGCAGGATCCCTGCACGTTGTTCTGGCCGCGCAGGGGATTGACGCCCACGCCCTCGCGACCGACGTTGCCGGTGGCCATGGCCAGGTTGGCGATCGCCATCACCGCGGTGGAGCCCTGCGCGTGCTCGGTGACCCCCAGTCCGTAGTAGATCGCGGCGTTGGGACGGCGCGCGCCCAGCCTGCCCTCGGCGTTGCCGGTGGCGAACAGGCGTGCAGCCGCGCGCAGCTGCGCGGCGGGTACGCCGGTGACCGCCTCCAGGGCTTCGGGCGAATGCTCCGGACGCGCGACGAACTCGCGCCACTGCTCGAAAGCCTTGGGCTCGCAGCGCTCGGCCACGAAGGCTTCATCGACCAGCCCCTCGACCACGATCACGTGGGCCAGGGCGTCGAGCACCGCCACGTTGGTGCCCGGACGCAAGGCGAGGTGATGTTGCGCCGAGACGTGCGGGGATTTCACCAGATCGATGCGCCGCGGGTCGACCACGATCAGCCGCGCGCCTTCGCGCAGGCGCTTTTTCATGCGCGATGCGAACACCGGATGGCCGTCGGTGGGGTTGGCGCCGATCACCATGATGACGTCGGACTTTTCCACCGACTTGAAGGTCTGGGTGCCGGCCGACTCGCCAAGGGTCTGCTTGAGCCCATAGCCGGTGGGCGAATGGCACACCCGGGCGCAGGTGTCGACGTTGTTGTTGCCGAAGGCCGCGCGCACCAGCTTTTGCACCAGGTAGCCTTCCTCGTTGGTGCAGCGCGACGAGACGATGCCCCCGATGGAGTCGCGCCCGTGCTTGGCCTGGATGCGCTTGAACTCGGAGGCGGCGTAGTCGATGGCCTGCTCCCAGCTCACTTCCTGCCAGGGCTCGTCGATGCTCTTGCGGATCATCGGCGTCGTGATGCGATCCTTGTGGGTGGCGTAGCCCCAGGCGAAGCGACCCTTCACGCAACTGTGCCCCTCGTTGGCCGCGCCGTCCTTCCACGGAACCATGCGCACCACCTGGGTACCCTTCATCTCGGCCTTGAAGCCGCAGCCGACTCCGCAGTAGGCGCAGGTGGTGCTGATGCTGTGCTCGGCCTGGCCGAGTTCGATCACCGTCTTTTCCATCAGCGTGGCCGTCGGGCAGGCCTGCACGCAGGCACCGCAGCTCACGCATTCCGAATCCATGAACGCCTCGTTCATGCCGGCGGACACGCGCGACTCGAAGCCGCGCCCGCTGATGGTCAGCGCGAAGGTGCCCTGGGTCTCCTCGCAGGCGCGCACGCAGCGATTGCACACGATGCACTTGGAGGGGTCGTAGCTGAAGTAGGGGTTGGACTCGTCCTTCCTGTCGCCCAGGTGGTTGGCGCCCGCGTAGCCGTAACGCACGTTGCGCAGGCCCGTCACCCCGGCCATGTCCTGCAATTCGCAATTGCCGTTGGCCGCGCAGGTCAGGCAATCCAGAGGGTGGTCGGAGATGTACAGCTCCATCACGCCCTTGCGAAGCTCCTGCAGCCTGGGCGACTGGGTGCGCACCTTCATGCCGGCCTCGGCCGGGGTCGTGCAGGAGGCCGGGAAGCCTTTGCGACCCTCGATCTCCACCAGGCACAGCCGGCAGGAGCCGAAAGGCTCCAGGCTGTCGGTGGCGCACAGCTTGGGCACCATCACGCCAGCCTCGGCGGCCGCGCGCATCAGCGAGGTTCCCTCCGGAACCGTCACCTGCACCCCGTCGATGTCCAGCGTGACCTCGCGCTCGGATTCGCGCCGCGGGGTTCCCAGGTCGGCTTGCTTGAGTTGCTCGAGCATGGTTCGTGTCTCCGTGTCCGGTGATGCGCCGCTGGCTTCAGGCCGCCGCCGCGCCGGCGGCATCCAGGCCGAAATCCTGCGGATAGTGGTTCAGGGCCGACAGCACCGGATAGGGCGTCATGCCTCCCATCGCGCACAGGCTGCCGTTGAGCATGGTGTCACACAGATCGCGCAGCAGATGCACCTGTTGCGCGCGCTGCGCCGCGTCAGCCGCGCCGCGGATGCGGTCGATGACCTCCACGCCGCGCGTGGAGCCGATGCGGCAGGGCGTGCACTTGCCGCAGGACTCGATGGCGCAGAACTCCATGGCGTAGCGGGCCAGCGCTGCCAGGTCGACGGTGTCGTCGTGGGCGACGATGCCGCCATGGCCCACCACCGCGCCCACCGCGGCGTAGGCCTCGTAGTCCAGCGGAAGATCCCACTGCGACTCGGGCAGGTAGGCGCCCAGCGGGCCGCCCACCTGCACGGCCTTGATCGGACGCCCGCTGGCACTGCCGCCGCCGAAATCGAACAAGAGTTCACGCAGACTGACCCCGAAGGCCAGTTCCACGAGACCGGGCCGCTTGAGGTTGCCGGCCAGCTGGATGGGCAAGGTGCCGCGGGAGCGGCCCATGCCGAAATCGCGATAGAAGGCGGCTCCGCGCGCCAGGATCAGCGGCACCGAGGCGAAGCTGATCACGTTGTTGATCACGGTCGGCTGCCCGAACAGGCCTGCGACAGCCGGCAGCGGAGGCTTGGCGCGCACCACGCCTCGCTTGCCCTCGAGGCTTTCGAGCAGCGCCGTCTCCTCGCCGCACACATAGGATCCGGCGCCCAGGCGGGCCTCCAGATCGAAGGCCTTGCCCGAACCCAGGATGTTCTCGCCCAGGAAGCCGGCCTCCCGCGCCAGGTCGATGGCCCGCTGCATCGTGCGCATCGCATCGGGATACTCCGAGCGGATATAGACGAAGCCACGGGTCGCGCCGCTGGCCAGGCCCGCGATGGTCATGCCCTCGATGAGCATGAAGGGGTCGCCCTCCATGGTCATGCGGTCCGAGTAGGTGCCGGAATCGCCTTCGTCGGCATTGCACACCACGTACTTCTGCTGCGCCGGGGTGTTCAGGACGGTGCGCCACTTGATGGCCGTCGGGAACGCCGCGCCGCCCCGCCCGCGCAGCCCGGACTCCATGACCTGCTCCACGATCTGCTGGGGCTGCAGGGCCAGCGCCGCGCGCAGCCCCGCCCAGCCCTCGTGCGCCTCGTAGTCGGCCAGGGACAGGGGATCGGTCACCCCCATGCGGGCGAAACAGAGGCGCTGCTGGCGAGCCAGGTAATCGATCTTCTCGACCGGGCCATGGCACAGTCTGTGCGCGCCACCGCGCAGCAGGCCGGCGTCGAGCAGCTCCGGCACCTCGTCGGCCTGCACGGGACCGTAGGCGATGCGCCCCTCGGGCAATGCCACTTCCACCAGGGGTTCGAGCCAGAACATCCCGCGGGAACCGTTGCGCACGATGTTCACGTCCAGACCGCGGCGGGCACATTCGGCGCGAAGCGCCTGCGCCACCTCCTCGGCGCCCAGCGCCAGCGCCGCGGAATCACGCGGCACGTACAGGGTCACGGTGCTCATCGCTTGCCCTCCTCCAGGCCCTGGAGCCATGCATCGAAGCGCGAGGGACTGACGCGCCCGTGCAGGCTCTGGTCGATCATCACCGCCGGAGAGGCCGCGCACAGGCCCAGGCAGTACACCGGCTCCACCTGGTAGGCCCCGTCGGCGCTCCGGCAGGCATGGCCGTCCGCGGCCTGCTGCGTGCACCCCGTGCGCTGCAGCGCATGCTCGTACAGGGCCTCGGCGCCCATGGCCTGGCAGGACTCGGCGCGGCAGACCTGGATCACGTGGCGCGCCGGCGCCTGGGTGCGGAAGTGGTGGTAATAGCTGATCACGCCATGCACCTCGGCCCGGGACAGGTTCAGGCCGCGAGCGATCTGCGGCACCACCTCGCCGGGGATGTAGCCGACGGCCTCCTGGATCTCGTGCAGGATGGGCAGCAACGGACCGGGCCGATCAGCCCAGCGCGCCAGGGCCCGCGCCGCCACGTCCCCGGCGCCTTCGCCGGCACGCGACGCGCCTTGCTGGATTTCTTGCATGGTGTCTCCAGACAGGTGGGAGAGTTCCGCCCGCGCGGCCACCACCCTGCTTGCCCGCGCGGCCGGACTGCGTTTGTTCTTCTTTCACTTTAGGATCCGGGCATGCAATGCGCAATATGCTTCGACAGACGCATTTCATAAGAACCCGGGCTCCTAAGGCATAACCCTATGTTCGAGGTCACCATCGAAGCCCGCTGGACCCTGCGCCTGGACGGCGGGCCGGCCTTGCCGGAACGCACCATTGCGCTGCTGCTGGCGGTGGCCGAGCACGGCAGCCTGCTGCGAGCCTGTGCCGTAGTGGGGATTTCCTACCGCCATGCCTGGGCCTTGATTCGCGAGGGCGAGGCGCTGCTGGGCATGTCGCTGCTGGAGATGGAGCGCGGCAAGGGCTCGCGCCTGAGCCCTTTGTCGGAGAAGCTGGTGTGGGCGCAGCGACGCATCGCCGCGAGGCTGTCGCCGACCCTGGACTCGCTGGGCTCGGAGCTGGAAGCCGAGATCGGGCGCGTGCAGCACGAAAACGACACCGTGCTGCGCATCCGGGCCAGCCATGGCTTCGCGGTCGAGTCCCTGCACCAGAGACTCAACCGCGACGGGGTGCTCAACGAACTGCGCTACTGCAGCAGCACCGACGCGGTCGCCTCGCTGGCCCTGGACAATTGCGACCTGGCAGGTTTCCACATCCCGATCGGGGAATTCGAACCCGCCGCCATCGAACACTACCGGCGCTGGCTGCAACCCGGCACGCAGCGGGTGATCGGGCTGGCCACGCGGCGCGTCGGGCTGATCATCGCCCGGGGCAATCCGAAAAAGATCTATGGCATCGAGGATCTGGCGCGCGGCGACCTGCGCTTCATCAACCGCCAACCCGGCTCGGGGACCCGCTTCCTGCTCGACCTCCTGCTGCGTCGAGCGGGCATCGAAGCCGCGCGCGTGCATGGCTACGAGCAGTGCGAGCTGACCCACGCCGCGGTGGCCGCCTACGTGGCCAGTGACATGGCCGACGTGGCCTTCGGGGTCGAGACCCCGGCGAGGCGCTTCGACCTGGACTTCGTGCCGGTGCACACCGAGCGTTACTTCCTGCTGTGCCAGGCCCGCCGCCTGCAGGACGCCGCGCTGCAGCAGGCCCTGCGCACCTTGTGCAGCCCGGAGTTCCGCGCCGCGGTGGACCAGCTCGCCGGGTACCAGGCCGACAACGCCGGCGAGGTGTTCGAGCTCCCACAGGCCTTTCCGGGCCAGTGGTCGAAACCTGCGCGTCCCGCGCGATCGCGGACCCGGTCAGCCTCGAACGCGGCCTGATTCCGCGGTCGCGACCCGCCCGCCTGGAGCCTCGCGCTTGTTTATTTTTTGTAACAACTCTTGTATGCACGAACCTCGGGTTCCACCCTCTAGATCCTCCGGTTCGTATGCGGTTATAACAATCGGTGACGCCATGGCCCATGCAGCCCTGGCTCGACCCGTTCATGACGCACAGTCCTTAGGAGACGAAATGTCTGAGGCAATGACGCAAACCATGGCCGCTCCCGGCCTGCTGGATCGAGCGCGCATCGTCGCCGGTCCGAGCTTCAATCGATGGCTGGTTCCACCGGCAGCACTGGCGATCCACCTGTGCATCGGCATGGCCTATGGTTTTTCCGTGTTCTGGCTGCCCATGAGCAAACTGCTCTCCGGCAGCGATGCAACGTGCAAGGCAGCGGGGCTGGGGACCCTGATGTTCTCGACCACGTGCAACTGGAGCGTCCCGATGGTGACCTCCACCTTCGAGATGTTCATCGCCGTGCTCGGCGTGGCGGCCGCGCTGTGGGGCGGCTGGCTCGAGCACGCGGGCCCGCGCAAGGCCGGTTTCATCGCCGCGCTGTGCTGGGGCGGCGGCATGGTGCTGGGCGGCATCGGCGTGTCCATGCACCAGCTCTGGCTGCTGTGGCTGGGCTGCGGCATCATCGGCGGCGTGGGCCAGGGGCTGGGTTACATCACGCCTGTGTCGACGCTGATCAAGTGGTTTCCGGATCGCCGGGGCATGGCCACCGGCATGGCCATCATGGGCTACGGCGGCGGCGCAATGATCGGCGCGCCCATCGCGGTGGCGCTGATGAAGCACTACGGCGGCGGCAACGCGGCGGCGGGCGTGTCCGCCACGCTGATCACCATGGGCCTGCTGTACGTGGTCGTCATGTCCCTGGGCGCCTTCGGCATGCGTGTGCCGCCCAGCGGCTGGAAGCCGCAGGGCTGGACCGAGCCGGCCAAGGCCAAGGCCATGGTGACCAGCAAGCACGTGCACCTGGACACGGCCTGGAAGACGCCGCAGTTCTGGCTGATCTGGGGTGTGCTGTTCCTCAACGTGACCGCCGGCATCGGCGTGATCTCCATGGCCAGCCCGATGCTGCAGGACGTGTTCGGCGGCCATCTGATCGGGCTCGACGCGACCACCGCGCTGACCACGGCGCAGAAGGCGGCCATCGCCGCATCGGCGGCCGGCCTGGTCGGTCTGATCAGCCTGTTCAACAGCCTGGGGCGCTTTTTCTGGGCCAGCATCTCCGACCACATCGGGCGCAAGACCACCTACTACCTGTTCTTCATCATCGGCATCCTGATGTACCTCAGCCTGCCCGTGCTGGGGCACCACGCCATGGCGGCTGCCTTCGTGGTGGCGGTGTGCATCATCCTGTCGATGTACGGCGGAGGCTTCTCCACCGTGCCGGCCTACCTGGCCGACATCTTCGGCACGCAGATGGTCGGGGCCATCCACGGACGCCTGCTCACTGCCTGGTCGGCAGCGGGCATCGTCGGGCCCTTCCTGATCGCGCACATCCGGCAGGCGCAGATCAACGCGGGCGTGGCCCACAACCTGGTGTACGACGGCACGCTGCACATCCTGGCCGGGCTGCTGCTGGTGGGCCTGATCCTCAACGCCATGGTGCGTCCGGTGCACGAGAAGCACCACATGGACGAGGAGCGCCTGGCGCGGGAGAAATCGCTGCAACATGAGCAGCAGGGGGCGGACAACGCCCACACGGCGGCGCGCGGAAGCTTCGGCGCCTTCGGCGTGGTGGCCTGGCTGGCCATCGGCATTCCCTTCCTGATCGGCGTGTACATCGCGCTGACCAAGGCGGCGGCGCTGTTCTAGCGTGAGGGGGGCCGGGCGCTGCCCGGCCCCGCAACACGCTGCTCAGGGAAATCCCACGCGCAGGTTGCCCCACTGGCGATCGCCGACGCGGATCGGCACGTCCAGTTCGCGCAGCACCTCCCCGGTGTCACGCGCGTAGATCATCAGATGAATCGGCTTGGTGTTGTGGGCCGCTTCCAGGCCCGCGGCATCGTTGAAGATGCGCATGGCCCGGTTGCCCACCAGATCCTTGCGGGGATCGCCCGTCAGGGGCTGGTCGTAGATGGTGTTGTGGGTCGGCGTGTAGCCGTTGCGATCGACGGCAAAGGCGAAGCGCAGCGTGGGCCCCCTCCCCAGGGTGCGGTCCAGCAGTGGCTGCACGCGCTGCTTGAACAGATCGCTGGCACGGGTGCGGAACTTCGGCGGCTGCATGCCAGCGATGGGCACGTATTGCTCGTCGAACAGGGCCTCCAGACTGATCGCGCCTTGCTCGAGGGCCTGCTCAAGAGCCTGCCCGATCTCCCTCGCGCCCTCGATGGCCGCGCGCGATGCCACGCTGAGCTCGGAGCCGGTATCGAAGTCCAGCGTGGCTTCGAGCAACACCTTGTTCTCGTTCAGGGTCTCCAGCAACTGCGCGGACATTTCCTGCGCCCCCTGGATGCCCTGCTCATTGGCCTCGCGCACGCCCGAGGCCATGCGATCGAAGCTCTGGGACAAGGCCCCGACGGCCTCGCGTGCCGAGAGGCTCAGGCGGGTGATTTCCTCGAACACGCCCTGGTTGGCCTCGATGCCGGCACGGATGTCGGCGAATCCCTGCACCACCCCGCCCATCTTCTCGGAACTGGCGCCCACCGCCTCGCCCAGGGTGCGCGAGACCTGATGGGCCACGGCAACCGAGGCCTGGATCGATTCAATGGACTCGCCGGCCGTCACGACGGTCTGCGCCACCTTGGTGGCCAGACGGCGCACCTCGTCGGCCACTACGGCGAAACCACGCCCGGCCTCGCCTGCGCGCGCGGCCTCGATGGCAGCGTTCAGCGCCAGCAGATTGGTCTGGGCGGCGATGTCTCGGATCACGTGCAGGACCTGCGTGACGCCCTGGGCATGCTCCCGGATGCGGTCCAGATGCTCGGCGTTGCGCGCGGTCTCGTCACGCAAGGTCTGGAACTGCTCGCGGGCGCCCCCGACGTCGCGCTGGCGTGACTCGCAGACCTGAAAGATGCCCTGCGCGCGCTCGGCGGCGCGGGCGATGTTCTGCTCCACCGCGTGGGCAGCGTCCACCACATGGTGCACGCCCTCGCCGACGCGCGCGATCAGCGCTTCCTGTTCGGCCTGGCGCTCCCGGAACACCTGCACGGATCCCTTGGGCGAGAAGTAACCGCGCGCCGAGGCCAGGCCCACCTTCGTGGACCCGCGCTCCCAGGCCAACGCCATGTCCCGCAGGAAGACCAAGGCCTGGCGCGCCTGTCCGTCCAGCGCGTCCAGGTCCTGCTGCGTGGCAGCGATCGGGCGCTGCACCAGGGCCTGCAGCAGTCGCCGCGCGGACGCATCCTGCGCGCTCGAGGCCGGATCCGCCCACGACAGATGAAATCCGAGCATGCGATCGTGCTCGTCGCGCAGGGCACGCAGCTGCAGGCGCAGGCCGGCTGCGTCCAGCTCCGCCTGGGAGCGGGTTCCGGACGCAAGTTCACGCAGCAGACCCATGCACTGCGTGGCGTCCAGGCCCAGCGCCTCCACCCAGGTCGCAAGCGGCTCACCTTCGCCCACGCCCAAGGGCTCCAGCACACGCCGCGCGTTCTCGTTGAGATACACGATGCGACTACCCGCCGCCGATCCGTTGGCCTGCGCCAGCATGTCGCAGCTGGGCAGCGATGCCAGGATCTGGCGCAGGGCATGCAGTGCCGCGGAAGGGAAGGAGTTGTCGGCCATGGGGAGGAATCGATGGTTTTCTTTCAGACGACACATGCGCCGCGGACTTGAGCCCGGGCGGGCGCCGCGCACTGCTTCACAGCTCGATGAGACATTGAGGCTGGAAGGCGGGGTTCTCGAACTCCAGCTCCGCCAGGTTGCGCGCCTGGTCGATGCGTCGCGCGTTTCCGCGCGGATTCGCCACCACGCGACAGCTTGCCCCCCCTTCGCCGTGCACGCGGTAGTCAAAGCTGTCATGCACATGACCGTGCAGCCAGACCTGCGCGCGCGCGAGCAGCGGCTCCAGGCGACTGGCGTAGGCGGGGTTCACGGGATGGTCGGCGAAACGCGGATGCACCGAGCGGGCGCTGGGCGCGTGATGCGTGACCACCACGGTGGGGCCCTCGAAGGGACGGGACAGGGCCTGCTCCAGCCAGGCGCGGCAGCGCAGGTGCTCGGCCAGCGCATCCTCGGGCGCGAAGCCGCGCGAGCCGACGCGGATCACCGCATGGTCGCGCATGCGCCGGGCACAAGCCTGCATCTGCTCGCGCGGATCCAGCCCCTGCTGCAGCGCATAGTCGGTCCACAGGGTGCAGCCCAGGCACCGCAGGCCCCGGAATTCGACCTCCTCGCCGTCGAGCACGGTCACCTGCGTTCCCTCGGCCGCGCGCCGCATCTCATCGCGCGTGCGCTCCCAGTCGGCATCGAAGAACTCATGGTTGCCCGGCACGTACAGCACCGGAACCGGCCATTCGGCAAAAAGGTGCACGCCATCCGTACGAGCGGCAATGTCGCCCGCGAGCACCAGCAGCTCGGCCTGCGGGGCGGGCCGGATGAGGGTCTCCGACGGAAATCGGCCGGACAGACGCTCCAGATGCAGGTCGGATGCGAGCTGGATGTTCATGCTGCGCATTGTGCTCGACTCCTCGGGCCCAATGCCATGGTTGCTGAATGACCATTTTTCCTGCGAATGGAGACAACAATCGGCGCCTGAAGCCCCATTTGCCCATGCGCGTGGGTAGCATGTCTGGGTGCACATCCGGGATTTCCACCTCCTGGCACGCCCTCCGGGGCTGCGATATGCCGCCGCCACGGCCATCGTCGCGAGCGCTCTGGGCTTGCGCCTGCTGCTCCTGCCCGTCGGGGATCGGGTCGCCTATCTCACCTTCTACCCGGCGATCGTGCTGGCGTACTACCTGTGCGGCCGCGGTGCGGGGCGCTGGGCCACGCTGCTCGGCGCGGCGGCAGGCCTGTGGATGTTCTCCCCGCCGCACGGATCCTTGCTGGCGACCCATGCGGGTGTGCTGGAGACGCTGTTCTTTGTCCTGACCTCCTTGCTCATCGGCCTGGTGATCCAGGAGCTGCAGTCCGCCGGGACCCGGTTGCGACACACCATGGGGGATCTGAAGCAGGCGCTGCGGCGCCTGCAGGACAGCCAAACCCAGCTCAGCGCCATCGTGCGTGACCAGAGCGACTTCGTGCTGCGCTTTGGTCAGGACGGCGAGCTGCTGTTCGCCAACGACGCGGCACGCACGCGCTTCGCCCTGGGGGATTGCGATCCCGGGGACCTGGGATGGGAGACGGTGGTGCACCCGCCCGACCTGCGCTCACTGCGCCGTGCGCTGGCCCGGCTGCAACCGAGTGCGCCGGCCTCGCAGCTGGAACTCAGGCTGCGGAACCCCGGCGGCGGAACACGCTGGTACGACCTCCAGCTGCAGGGGCTTTTCGACCGTGCGCGGCGCCCGGTGGAGGTTCAGGTGTCGGCACGCGACGTGGACCAGCGCAAGCGCCTGGAGCACAAGCTGGCGGCGGCCGGCGAGGAATTGCGCGACCTGTACGACAGCGCCCCCTGCGGCTACTTTTCCCTGGATGACATCGGGCGCTTCATCCGCTTGAACCAGCAGACCTGCACCCTGTTGGGATGCACCCCCGAGCAGGCGCTGGGCAAGCTCGGCCCGGCGGACTTCGTCACGCCGGACAGCCGGGCCGTGTTCGAGCAGCGTTTCGCCCGGATGCGTGCCGGCGAGGTACCGCTTCCCTACGATCTGGACATCGTCGGCCTCGACGGGACCAAGCGCCACGTGCACGTACGCACGAGCGTGCTGAACGATGACGAGGGACTGTTCCTGCGCACGCGCTCGATGATGCTGGACATCACCGAGCTGCAGCAGGCGCGTGCCAGCCTCCAGGAACTCGTTCGCGAGCAGGACGCCATGCTCAACAGCGAGCTGCTGGGCATCGTGAAACTGCGCGGTGACCTGGCCGTATGGGTGAACGCCGCGGCCGAGTCCATGTTCGGCTACGCGAAAGGGGAACTCCTGGGCCAGTCGCCGCGCATCCTGCACCCCCCCGAGGCGGACTACCAGGCCATGGCGGCGCGAGCCTTCGGGCTGCTCGGACGGGAAGGCAGCTTTCGCACCCAGGTACGCATGCAGCGCAAGGACGGCGGACGCCTGTGGGTCGACCTCAACGGCGCCATGCTCTCCCGCGAGCGCGACGAGTCCCTGTGGATGATGCTGGACGTCAGCGCGCTCAAGGAACGCGAGCAGCAGGCCACGGAACTCGCACACCGGGACAGCCTGACCGGCCTGCCCAATCGCCTGGAGTTGCTGCAGCGACTGGACGAAGCCCTGGCCTGGCATGCTCGCGCCGGCCTGGGCCTGGCACTGTGTTTTGTCGATCTCGACGGTTTCAAGGGCGTGAACGATCGCCATGGACACCAGGCCGGCGACCTCGTGCTGGTGCAGACGGCCCGGCGCCTGCAACGCGGGGTGCGCGGCCACGACATCGTGGCCCGCCTGTCCGGTGACGAATTCGTGTTCGTGCTCACGCGCCTGGCGTCGCGCCGGGATGCCGAGCCCGTGATCGCGAGGGTGCTGCCGCTGCTGTCCCAGCCGGTCGACCTGGGTGCGTCCGGGACCGGGCAGGTCTCGGGCAGCATGGGGGTTGCGCTGTTTCCCCAGCACGGAGCCGATGCCCGAAGCCTGCTGCAACAGGCCGATGCGGCGATGTACGAGGCCAAGCGCGCCGGTAGGTCCCTCGTATGTTTCGCCGGCGAGGCCGCCATGCGCGTCGGCGGATGAGCCGTCCGGGCCGTCAACGCCCGGATCGCGTCCTCAATCCTGCGCCGCGGCTTGCAGATCGAGGCCGAGGAACAGGACTCCCTCGAGCGGGTTGTACACATAGGCCTCGATGGGCCGGAAACCCAGCGAGGTGTAGAGCGTGACTGCCGCCTGCATGCTCGCCAGCGTATCCAGGCACATGCGGCGGTACCCGGCCGCGCGTGCAAGCTCGCGCAAGGCCACCGCCAGGCTGCGCCCCAGGCCCAGGCCGCGTGCACCAGGGCGCACATACAGACGTTTCATCTCGCAGTCGCCGTGCTCCAGCGGCCGCAGGGCCACACAGCCCAGCGCATGCCCCGCGTCATCACGCGCCAGCAGCAGGGCTCCACGGGGAGCGGCATAGCTCCCCGGCAATCCAGCCAGTTCCTGCTCGAAACCCTGGAAACACAGATCGTGGCCCAGCCCCTGGGCGTATTCCCTGAACAAGGCTTGCACCAGGGCGGTGTCCTCTGGCCAACGCGCAGGATCAATTCGCATGGTGCGATGTCTTTTCACAACATGCGATGAAAAAGCCCTTGGCAAGGAGCAGGGTTAACCCTATATTAGGGTTAACACCAACGCCCGATCCGGGCAGCCGATCCCCTCCGAGGGAGTTCATCATGTTCCATCCTGCCAAGTTTTTCGACGAACTGTTTCACTTCGACCCGCAACAACGCCTCGACGAGGCCTATCTGGCGCAGGCGACCGACCTGAGCGACCTGGAGCGTCGCATGCTGGCCCTGGAAACCCAGGCCCACGAGCATATCTCGCACATTCCTGGCGGGTACGCGATGCCCGATACCCTCGCCGGACACGGACGTCCGCGCTGGTGAGATCGCCGGGGCCGGGCTGGGCCCGGCCCGGCATGGCCGCCGGTCCTGCGGTGGCTTCAGCCGCGGCTGAGCTCGAGTTCGGCTGCGACCCCCTCGGGGCGAGGAGCCACCGGCAACTCGCCGCGCGACGCGACCGCGCGCACCCGGCGCTCTCCGTAGCGCCGGACCAGCCAGCTCAAGAGCCGGATGTCCTCTGCGCTCTCGATGCGCACGCCCAGGCTCCACAGGGGCTGTTCCTCGATCGATGGCTGGAACATGTCGTCCTCCTTGCGCCCGCGCGGATCGTTGGTCCGGGGGCTTTCCTTTTTCTCTTTGCAACCAAGTTAGACAAAACCTTGCCGGACGGCGTTGCGATGGATCAACATCCCCGACGCAGGCCTGGGCTTTCGGGCGGCGCGCTGCGAGCTGCCAAGAAAAAACCCGCCGGGACGCGGCGGGCTGAAGATGCGTTCACACACAGAGGCTCTCTCCGTCACGGGCCGCGACCCGTTCGCAAGACGGCGACCCTGCGTGGGTTGCCACCCTGCACGGTGCAGCCTAAGGCGCTTGTGTGACCGGAACATGTCGGCCCGGCGCGGCCGCGCTGCCTCGACAGGCCTTGAGGCCACCAGGCTGCTGGCGCTATGCTGGGGCCCTTGCCTCCACGCGCTGCTGCTCGGCGCCGCGCCCTCGAGTCGCGATCGCATGAAATCCCTCGCCAGCCAGTACCGTGCTCCACCGACGGTTTCCGAGACCAGCGACCCGCTGACTCTGCACAGCCTGCTGGACGGACTGGACCACGTCGGCATGGATCGGCGCGGCACCTTCCAGGCCCTGGAACTCACCCTGTGGTCCCAGCACGGCGGCATCAGCACGGGAACCGCCGCCACGCTGGTGGGCATGCGCCCGGGCAATGTGCTGGTGGTACTGTCCGACTTCGCGATGAACCAGGGCGAGAAACTCGGCGTGCACCGCGAGCTGCATCCGGAGGGCCCCCCGATGCGCGCGCCCTGTCATGTGCTGTCCTCGCGCCCGGGCATGCGCGCCGGCGATTCCGATCGCACCTACGTGCTGGAACTGCAACGCGCCCGGGCGGCCTGAAACCCCCGACGCGAGGCCTGTGGGGGCAGTCGCCGAGCTCCCGCAAGCCCACGAAGCCAATGTCCCGGGTGCCCGGGACGGCGTGTCAGCCCGGAATCCTGGCGCCCAGTTCGCGCGCGATGCGCTCGGGCTTGGGTGACTCACGCAGGCGCAGGCTATGCGCCACGACACGGATGCGCCCCGCATCGAAACGATCGAGCAGCCAGTGCAACTGGCGTGCCTCCTCCGAGCTTTCGACGCGCACCCCCAAGCGGATCCAGATGGGATCGCGGTTCAGCGAAGTCATCGTTGTCTTCCCCCTGCAACCAATCTGCGTACAGCTTACGCTGCGACGCAGCATGCAGGTGTAAAAAATCGCTTGCCGCTACTGCCCCGCGTCAATAGCCGATGTTCGCATGCACCTGCGGCAGGGCCTCGGAGCTGAGCATGGACCACACCAGGTGGGCGATGCTCTCCGGCGCGACCACCGTGCGTGAATTGCCCTTGCGCGCCAGGCCCTGGCGCAGGCTCTGGCGCACGGAGAGCTGCCCGCTGAGGTCGAACACAATGTCGATGTCTCCAGCCTGCGCCAGGAGCTCGTTCAGGCTGAGCACCGGGATGCCCGCGGCCTCCGCGGTCGCTCTCCCCGGGGTCTGGGCCATCTCGGATACCGCGACGACCTCCAGCCCGAGCGCCGCGCGCCCGAGCATGGCTTCCAGGAAGCGTGATCCCACCCGCCCCAACCCCACGATCGCAATTCGTTGCATGGTTATCTCCTCCCTGCATGGTGGCGGCCCACGTCTTCGCAGAGGTCCACCACATCTTGTCATGGATGGTACCCAAGCGAACCCCCTTCACGGCATGTTCGAACTCGAATCACGCTTGCGTGCCGGCGCGAAAACCCCGCGGCTCGCGATGGCGCCGCGCCGGCGCATGCATCGACGCTGCAGGTACGCGCAGCCCGGGCCCGGGCTGCCCCGATAATGTGGGTTCGAACCATGTCGCGCACGCCGGGCCCGCGGCCCGCGCCGCGACCCGCCTGAACATCCACGAAAGACGACATGCAGGGATCGGTGCTGGTGCTGGGGGCCGGAATGGTCGGCGTGGCCTGCGCGCTCGAACTCCAGCGCAAGGGCCTGCATGTCACGCTGGCGGACGCGCGCGAACCCGGCGGCGAAACCTCCCATGGCAATGCCGGGGTGCTGACGCGAAGCTCCATCGTTCCCTTCAACAACCCGGCCTTGTGGCGCGCCCTCCCGGGACTGCTGTCCAACGAGTCGGCCTCGCTGCGCTATGCCCCGGGCTACCTGCTGCGCAACATCGGCTGGGCCGCGCGTTTCCTTCGTTGCGCACTCCCGGGCACCTTCGAGCGCACGGTGGCGGCGCTCGACCAGTTGATCCGGCTGTCCCAGCTGGAACACGAGCGCCTGCTGGCCGAGTCCGGGCAGCTCGCGCGCCTGCGGCGCGACGGATGGATGTTCGTCTACCGGCAGGCACGGCGCACGCCAGGCATGGACCTGCAACTCGAGATGTACCGACGCTGCGCAGTCGAGGTCGAGGAGCTCGACCCGGCGGCGATCCGTGCTCTCGAGCCAGCCCTGCGCCCCATCTTCGCCCGCGGACTGCTGATCCGCGCGGCCTGTTCGGTGGACGATCCGGGAGCCGTGGTCCGCGGCTACGCGCAGCTGTTCGCGCGGCGTGGCGGACGCCTTTTGCGACACAGGGCGGCCGGCATCGAGCGCCAGGCCCAGGGCTGGAGCGTGCACTTCGAGGGCGGCAGCCTCGAACAGGCCGGGCGCGTGGTGGTCGCGCTGGGCCCCTGGTCGGCCACGTTCCTGCGCACCGCCGGCCTGCGCATCCCGATGGCCTTCGAGCGGGGCTACCACATGCACTACGCCGGGGCCGGGGTGGGAGCGCCAGCGCTCACGCGCCCCATCCACGACGCGCAGGCCGGCTACGTGCTGTCGCCCATGCGCCGCGGCCTGCGCCTGAGCACGGGCGTCGAGCTGAACGACCTGGATGCTCCGCCACGGCATGCGCAACTCGAAGCTGCGCAGCGGGCTGCCGCCCAGGCCGTCGAGCTGGGCGAACGCCTGGACGAAAGCCCGTGGAAAGGCGCCCGCCCCACCCTGCCCGACAGCCGTCCCATGATCGGAGAGTTGCCGCTGCGCGGGCTCTGGGCAGCCTTCGGACATCAGCACATTGGATTCAGCACCGGCCCCGGCACCGCGCGTCTGCTGGGCGCCCTGATGACCGGCGAGCCCTCGCCCATCGACCCCGCACCCTTCGCCCCCCAGCGCTTCGCAGGCCTGGGGCCGCCGGCCTGATGTCCTTTCCCACGGGGGCTGGCCTCAGCGCCGCGAGCCCAGGGCCTGCCAACTGCGCAGCAGCAAGGTTTCCATGTCCTCCACCCGTCGACCGGTGGCCTCGTGCACGGCCTCGCGGTAAGGCGGCATGTTGGTGCATTCGAGCACGATGCTGTGCAGCGCCGGATGGGCTTCGACCAGCGCACGCGCCGCCTGCACCACGTCCTCGCGCGCCTGTTCGAAATCGAGGCTCGGCTGGTTGCCGAGGATGCGCTCCCGGAATTCACAGCCCGGTCGCACGCCCTGCACGGGCACGCCCGGCGGCACGCCGGCACCGGCCAGTTCCGCCGGCCCCAGGCTTTGCCGGTCGATGGTCACGATCCCCGGCTGGGGAAGATCGCGCACCTGCAGCAGACTGGAGGTGATCACCGGCACGCGCAGGGCGCTCGCCAGCTGCGGCTGGTAACGGCTCAGGAAACCGCAGGTGGTGGCGACCAGGGCGGCGCCTGCGCGCTCGAGCTCGAGCGCTCCCTGGAGCACCGATTCCAGCATGGCCGGATCCGATTCCTGGACCGCGCGTCTCGGACCCACCCCCTGCATGCGCAGGTAGCGCACGGCGATGCCGGCGCGCTCGAAGGTGCGCGAGCAGCCGATGTCTCCCGGCGGCCGCGGAAAGCGCGTGTCGAGCATCAGAATGCCCAGGAAGCCTTCATCCATGACTGCACCTCCCCGGCGAATCTTCCCGCAGGCTGCCGATGGCCCCGCGCCTGGCCACGCCCACCCGCGAGGCCTCGTCTCAGGCTGCGGCGCGAAAACGCGCCAGGAAGCTGCGCGTGGCCTCCTCGCGCGGCTGGTCGATCACCTGGGCCGGGGGCCCGGCCTCGACCACGACTCCGTCGCGCATGAAAATCACCCGGTCGGCGACCTCGCGCGCGAACGCGATCTCGTGCGTGACCAGCACCATGGTCATGCCCTCGGCCGCCAGTTCCTTGACCACCGCGAGCACTTCCCCGACCAGCTCGGGGTCCAGCGCGGCGGTAGCCTCGTCGAACAGCATGACCTGGGGTTTCATCGCCAGGGCTCGGGCGATGGCCACGCGTTGCTTCTGGCCTCCCGAAAGCTTGGCCGGGAGAAAATCGGCCCGGTCGCCCAGCCCGACCCGCTCCAGCAGCGCGAGGGCGCGCTCGCGCGCCTGCTCGCGAGGCATGCGCAGCACGGTGACCGGGCCTTCCATGACATTGGCCAGGGCCGTCATGTGGGGAAACAGGTTGAACTGCTGGAACACCATGCCGGTCGCAGCCCGAAAGCGCGACATGCCCCGCGCATCGGGCAGCCGGGTACGCGCGCCCTGGAACTCGATGCGCTGCTCGCCCACGCGCAGGCTGCCGCCATCGGGAATGGTGAGCAGGTTGATGCAGCGCATCAGGGTGGACTTGCCCGAGCCCGAAGGCCCGAGGATGGCGACGACCTCGGCCCGCGCCACCGACAGATTCAAGTCGCGTAGCACGACGTGCGAACCGAAGGACTTGCGCAGCCCGGAAATCTCGATCAGAGGGGGGTCCGCTTGCATTTCCCGACTCAGTGCTCGCCCTTGTCCTGGATTTCCAGCTTCTGGGCCAGCAGGGTCGCCGGGAACAGCACCAGGAAATAGATCACCGCAGCGGCCGTGTAGAGCTCCAGCGGCCGGTAGGTGGCCTGCGCCGCGCTTTGCGCCTGGTACAGCAGATCGGGGACCGCGATCACCGACAGCAGCGAGGTGTTCTTGAGCTGCATGATCGACTGGCTCACCAGCGGAGGCACCATCTTGCGGAAGGCCTGCGGCAGGATGATCCGGCGCATCACCTGCAAGGGCATCATGCCCAGTGCCTGCCCCGCCTCGGTCTGCCCGCGCTCGATGGACAGGATCCCTCCACGGATGATTTCCGAGTAGAAGGCTCCGCCGTACAGCGACAGGCTCATCGCCGCGGCAACCGGCGCGGACAGTTGCAGTCCGGTGAGCACCGGCAGCGCGTAATAGATCCACACCAGCTGAACCAGCAGAGGCGTGCAACGGAACAGCTCGATGATCGCGCGCACCGGCACCGCAAGCGCCGGCAGGCCCGAGATGCGGGCCAGCGCCGTGAGCAGCCCGAACACGAAACCGCAGACGATGCACACCACGGTGAACACCACCGTGTACCACAGCCCCGCCAGCAATTCCTGGCGATACTGCCAGATCACGTTGAAATGCCAGCGGTACGCCGGCACCCCGGAGGTGTGGGGCCAGCCCAGGCGCAGCAGCACCGCGACCAGCGCGAGCGCGGCCAGCGCCCAGGCGGCCGCCGGGTAGCCCTTGCCCGCGGGGCCGTCGCGCAGCTCCCGATCCGCGGGCATGCCGCCTGCCTCGCCTTGCGGATCAGGCACTCAGAACTTCACCTCGGACGGGAAGCTGCTGGGGGGAATTCCCACGAGCTCTTGCATGTTCTTCAGGATGTCGGCCTGGATCTCGCCCTTGGAGCGAGCCTGGTCGATCCAGGCATCGAGGCGCTTGAGCAGGCCGTCGCCCACTCCCTTGTCCACGGCCACCGTCACGTCGGAGGTGCTGACCGGCGAGGGCACGTACATCGTGCCCACCTGGGGTTGCATCTTCACCAGCGGTTCGGCCAGCAGCACCACCAGAGCCTGGCAATCGGCGCGGCCGGACTGCACGGCCAGCGTGGCCTCGCTGGATTGGGTGAAGCGCAGGATGGTCGCCTTGGGCAGGCGCGCGGTGGCGAAGGCGTCCTGGTTGGAGCCCAGGTCCACGGCGATGCGCATGGAGGGCTTGTTCAGCTGCTCCCAGTCCTTGACCGTCACGCCCTTGCGGCATACCGCGGTGAAGGTGTTGTGGAACAGCGGGATCGAGAAGTCCAGCACCTTGCGACGCGCCGGCGTGGGTCCCGCGCCGAACATCACGTCGATCTTGCCCGACTGCAGGTCCAGCACCGCGTTGCCCCAGGTGGTCTCGACGAACTGGACCTTCACGCCCAGGCTCTTGGCGAAGCTGTGCGCGAAGTCGGGACAGAATCCTTCCCATTGACCGGTTTCGCGGTTCTTGACGAAATACGGAACCGCGGCAGCCACCGCACCCACGCGCAGCTCGCCGCTGCTCAGCACCCGCTTGAGCACGTCGTCGGGGCCCTGGGCAAAGCTCAGCCCGGTCGCGGCCGTGCCCGCGAAGGCGGCGATCGCCTTGCAAAACTCGCGCTTGCGCATGATCTGGAACTCCCCGCTTGGATGGGTTGGTCGATGGGCAACCGGTGTCCTGTACCGCTCGCGACAGGGATGTGCGGGACACGGCACTCGATGCAGCAGCGCAGTCTAAGCCGCGCCCTGGCGGGTGGCAACCGAGGCAGATCCGGCGTCGCGGCGCAACGCGACTGCGCTCAGCTCTCGTCGTCGAACAGCAGGCGCCGGCGCAGAGCCGCCGGGGTGGTCCCGAATTCCGCGCGAAAACGCCGCACGAAATGCGAGGGGTCGGAAAAGCCCACGCGCCTTCCGATCTCGGCCACGGACAAGCTGCGGAAATGACGCTCGCGCAACAGGCGGTCGGCGACTCCCATGCGCTCGGCGTGCAGCCGAGCGCTGAAGGAGGCCCCCTCGCGCGCCAGGGCGCGATGCAGGGTGCGCTCGGAAATTCCCAACTCCGCTGCGATCTCCGCCGCGCTCAGACCGGGCTTGCCGAAATGGCGCTGGATCAAGGCCTGCGCGAGGCGTGCCAACTGCTCCGGCTCGAGCTGCCGGGCCGTGCCCGCCTGGTGCTCGTGCAGTGCCAGCGCAAGCAGGCTGCCCAGCTGGGAGGCCAGCAGCTCGCTGCGACTCTCCAGCATGAGCATTCGCTGCGGCTGGATCTGGCGCAGCAACTGCGCCAGCACGGAACTCCAGCCGGACGGCCCGCCCAGCACCTGGGGCTGCTCGAAGTCGGCCTGGGGCACCCAGGTGCGCAGCCAGGATGCGGACAGGGACAGCGACAGGGTTCTTGCGCGACCCGGGCGGCGCATCTCGAAACCCCGGCGGAAGTCTCCACAGATCACGTCGCCCGGAGCCAGCTCGAAGTGCTCGCCTCCACCCCGCAGAGTCCATTCCGACGGGGTGTCCATCAGCATCAGCAGGACGTCGCGCTCCGAGCCGGCTGGCGCGCCCGCGTCGGCGGGCATGGCCATGCGGGGCACCACGGAATCCACCCAGGATGCTCGCATGGGCCCGAGCGAGGACTGCTGCAGGGTGGCCTCCAGTTGCGGCTCCCGCGGCATGTCCAGCTCGGCGTGGAAGATCCGGTCGCGCAGCAGCGCGAGCCAGTAATCCCGGGCCAGGTAGGGGGGAACATCGCTGGTGGACCAGCGTTTGAACATGGTGGGACACACGGTGCCGGCTTTGCGCTGCGGGTTGGGAGGAAATGTCGCAGCGCGAGCATAGCGATACCAGTACAGAATTCAATTCATCCAGCCACTGATGGCTATCAAATCTGCGATCTCCGTCCAATCCAGTACGAAAGTTGGCACAAAACGGCCATGTCTTGCACAACTTCGGCCATTTCCATCTGCATCCTGCACCTATTCTTGGCCCCTCGAATACACCCTACAGTGCACGGAGCCCACGATGGACAATGCGCAGTTGTTGTTCATGGCCGAGAACCTGCTTGGCCCCCTGAGCACCCTGGAAATGCTCGCCGAGGCCGACGACGGCTACGAGAACCGGCTGTTGTTCATGAACGCCAGCGCCCGCGATTGGTTCGCACGCTGCCGCGCCGAACTCAACGCCCATCTGCACGGCGCCGACGTGGCCGATTCGGCGGGCAAGAGCATTCACCAATTCCATCGCAACCCCTCGGTCCAGAAGGGCATCTTCCGGGACCTGGCGGAGGGCAGACGCAGCAGCTATGTCGTGAACCTGGACCTCGGGAAGTGCCGTTTTCGCATCAGCGTCTATCCGGTGCGCGCGAACGATGGCCGGCTGGTGGCCTTTCACGCCAGCTGGCTCGACATCACCGCACGCACCGCGGTCGAGCGACTGTCGCGGACCCTGCTCGATGCCTCCGAGGGGCTGCGCAACGAAATGCAGACCAGCCTGCGCGGCCTGGAAAGCGCGGTGGACGTCTTGCACACCCTCCAGGACCTGGCGCAGAGGAGCACGCAAAGCGTCGAGTCCCTGGGCTCGGCGGCCAAGAGCATCGGCGGGATTGTCCAGACCATCCGGGAAATCGCCGCGCAGACCAACCTGCTGGCGCTCAACGCGGCCATCGAGGCCGCGCGGGCGGGAGACCATGGGCGGGGTTTCGCGGTGGTGGCCGACGAGGTACGCAACCTCGCCTTGCGGGTGCAGGACGCGACCTCGCGAGTGCAGCAGCATGTGGAGGCGATCGCCGGCGAAGTCGACGGAATCACCGGGCATACCGACAAGGGCCGGCACACCACGCGCGAAGCCGTGGGCACCATCCAGACCGTCTCGGCACAGTTCCAGGGCGTGGGCCGGCTCTCGGAAGACCTGCTGGGCACCGCCAGGAGCCTCGAGGAAGCCATGGCCTGAGCGCCTGCCTGCCCCCCGCTTTCCTGCCTCCCATGCTCGCCGCGCAAGCGTCCCCCGAGGAGATCTACGGCCCGAGCGTGGCCCCGCTGCTGCTTGCGCTGCAGCGCCCCGCCACGGCCGTGACACAGACCTTCGCGCAGCGCTTCTACGGATCGCTGATGCAGGCCAGCGAGACCCGCTCGGTACTCGGCCTGCTGGGACGCGCCGAGTTCGCCCGCCTGGAGTCGGCCCAGACCCGGCATCTGCTGATGCTTCTCGACCCCCTGCTCGACGCCGAGGCCCACCGTACCCAGGCGCAATCGGTGGGACGGGTGCATGCGCTGGTGGGCGTGGACATGATGTGGCTGATCGACGCCTACAAGCTCTACCAGCAGACCCTGCACGACGCGCTGCGGGACCTGCCCAGGCAGGAGCAGTTGCAACTGCAGCATGTGCTGGACCGACGGCTGCTGCTGGACCTGCAGGCGCAAAGCGCAGGCTACCAGCAGATCGAGGAGGAATTGTCGTGCGCCCTGGCGAGCATCCAGCAGGCTGCGATGATGGCCCGCAGCACCATCGACCTGTATCAGGGCGTGCTCAAGGCCCTGTGCGGCCTCGATGGCGTGCTCGCCGCCAACGTCGCCAGGCTGGGCACGCGCGGACTGCTGGAGATCGAGGCGCTGGACGGCCCGCTGGCGCAGGCCCATGCCAACGCGATCCGCGCCGGCGAGGCCCCCCCCGTCCGCATCACGCGCGATGCGCCTGGCGCTGGCGAGACCGAGGGCGCGGCAGCCCGCGCATGGCGCTCCGCCCAGGTCACCGCCAGCGACGCCTACCTCCTCGCCCCGGAGGCCGAACCCTGGCATGAACTGGGCATGCGCCTGGGCTTTCGCTCCAGCGTGGCGATTCCCCTGCTCGACGAGACCGGGCAGACCTTTGCCCTGCTGAGCCTGTACAGCCGCTGGCCCGGCTTCTTCCGGGCGCGGGGTCGGCATCTGTTCCTCCAGCACGTGCAACAGACCATCGGCCTGGCCGCGCTGCGCCACGGACAGGGTCATGTCATCGCCCATGAGCTTCGCCAGCGGTATCGGGCCCTGGTCACGGCCCGCCGCATGGCTTTGCTGTACCAGCCCATCATCGACCTGAAGACCGGGGCGCTGCGCAAGGTCGAGGCGCTGGGGCGCCTGGTCGAGGAGGACGGCTCGCTGGTCAGCCCGGGGGAATTCCTGCCGACCCTGGGCAACCAGGATCTTCTGCGCCTGTTCGAGTTCGGCATGGAACAGGCCTGCAGGGACCTGGCGGACTGGCACGCCGCGGGCCTGCGCTTTTCGGTATCCCTGAACCTGCCGCCCCAGGGCGTGGGCGAGCCCGCCTTCCACGAGGCCCTGCTGCACACCCTGCGGCATGCGTGCATCGACATCCGGATGCTCGAGCTGGAGATCCTGGAATCGCAGGAGTTCAAGCCGGCTGCCGACCGGGATCAGTTTCTGCACGAGCTCAAGATGCTGGGCATCCGCCTGGTGCAGGACGACCTGGGGTCCGGGCACAGCTCGCTGTTGCGCATGGACAGCATGCCCTTCGATGAAGTGAAGATCGACCAGGGCCTGGTGCGGCGCGCGGCGCAAAGACATCCCCATCGCGCCTTCGGGTTCATTTATTTCCTCACCCAGCTGGCCCACGAGCTGGGCGCCTCCGTCACCGTGGAAGGCCTGGAGAATCCGGGCCTGATCGAAGCCGCGGCGGTCATGGGCGCCGACTGCGGGCGGGGCTTCGGCATCGCCCGACCCATGCCGGCGGCCGAGGTCGCCGACTGGGCGCGCAGAGCGCAAGAGGCGCAAGAGGCGACGGACCCGCTCCATCCCCGCACGGCCTGGGGCGCGCTGGCCGGCTACCTGCTGTGGGATCGCCAGCTCAAGGCGCTCGACCCCTGGCCCGAGATGGTGGAGGATTTCGTGCGCGCGCCCTGCCGGGTGCAACGCTACATCGACAGCCAGGACCCCGACAATGCCGAACTGAAGCGCCTGCTCGACAAAAACCATGCGGTGGCACTGGGCGGCTCCTCCGGCCGCATGTACCGGCTCACGCGGCGCGACGTCATCCAGGCGCTGGCCGAGCTGGGCCGGCGCGCCGCGCCCGGCGCGTAGTCAGCACAGCCGAGGCCGCGCAAGCAGGCTCAGGAGTTCGCGCAAGGCTCCATTGCCGCGCAGCTGGGAAAGGTCCAGCGCCGTGCTGACCGGGTACAGCGCGCCGAGATCCAGTCCCACGCCCACGCCCATCACTTCAGCCTCGCCGCGTTCGCGCAGGCGCGCCACCACCTCGACCAGGTGCTGCTCGAGGTAGCCGGGAGGATTCACGTTCTGGCTGGCCGTGTCCATCGGGCAGCCGTCCGAGATCACCAGCAGCAGGCGTCGCCGGTGGCCCAGGCCCTGCATGCGCGCGCTGGCCCACTGCACGGCCTCTCCATCGACGCCCTCGCGGTACAGATCGGGCTTGAGCAGCGCGGCGATGCCGGCGCGCGAGCGCCGCCAGGAGGATTCGCGCGCCTTGAACACCAGGTGCAGGACCTCGTTGAGCCTCCCGGGCTGCGGTGGCTGGCCGGCGCGCAGCCACTCGCGACGCGCCCGGCCCCCGTTCCACGCACCGGTCGTGAAACCCAGGATCTCATGCTCGACGCCCGCCAGGTCCAGAGCGCGCGAGAACACGTCCACCAGCAGTGCCACCGGCTCGGCGTGCTGGCGCATGGAGCCCGAGCAGTCGATGAGCACACTGAGCATGCAATCGGCCAGGGGCTGCTCCGGCTGCTCCAGGAACAGCCTGCGCTCGGCGGGAGAGGCGATCAGCTGGGTCAGTCGCCGCCCGTCGATGCGCCCCTGCTCGTGCCCGCCCTCCCAGCCGTCGGCCTGGGTGCTCGCGAGCAAGGCGCGCAATTGCGCGCCCAGGCGTCCGACGTGGATGCCACTGGCGGCCACGGACCGATCCAGGCGCTCGCGCAGTTCGCGCAACAGCTCCGGACGCACCAGCGAGGAGGCGGCAAGCTCCCGGTCCCAGGCACGGCTGAACACGCGGTAGCCCGCGGCTTCGCTCGCATCGGCACTTCGACTGGAGGCCGCCGCGGCCAGCGCCTCGCCGTCGCCGCCCTCGGGCTCGAGCAGCAGCTCGAATCCGTTGCGGCTTTCCGGCTCCTCGCCTTCGTCGGACGATTCGCCCGCCGCCGCCTGCTCACGCGCCTTGCGAGCGCGCTCGCCGACCTGCGCGGCCAGTTCCAGCGCCGTCCGAGCGTAGGCGGCCTGGTCGTCGCGCAGCCTCGAGAGCTCACGCAGCGCCGGCCCCAGCACCTCGGCCATGCCGAAGCGCGTGCCCTCGATGAGATCGGCGACGGGCTCGGGAAGCTCCTCCCCGTTGATGCGCGTGCGCGCCACCTGGGCCACCGTGAACAGCAGGATGCCCAGGGTGCCTTCCGTCAGCCCGGAGGCGACGAACTCATCCGACCAGGCACGGAAGCGATGCTCCAGATTGCTGCGCAGGCCTCGCTGGACCGAGGGCGCAAGGGACTCAACGCGAAACTGCTCCAGCATGTCGAACACCAGGCGCTCGACCCCGTCGAGGGGCTGCAGCCGGCGGTGCAGCTCGGCGTCGGAGCGCGACACGCGCAAGGCCAGTCCGTCCGCGGCTCCGCGAAGGGAAGCCAGGTCCGCCTGCCCGAACACGGGGTGGAGGTGCGCGGCAAAGCGCGGCAGTCGCTGCGTTCCGCGCCACAGGCGCCCGCCGCGCCATTGCAGTTGCGGCTGCCCCGACACGGCACGCAGGGCCGCGCCACACAGATCCTCCAGGCGCCGCTGCCGCAGCGCCTGCACGCGTTCTTCGTCCATGCTCGCCGGCATCCGGAATCAGGCCGCGGCGGCGGCCCCGGCGTCGAGTTCCTCCCCGAAGCAGCGCTGGTAGTACTCCGCCACCAGCGCGCGTTCAGCCTCGTCGCACTTGTTGAGAAAGGACAGACGGAACGCCAGTGCCGGATCGCGGAAGATCTCGCAATTCTCCGCCCAGGTGATCACGGTCCGCGGGGACATCAGCGTGGACACGTCGCCGGCGGCGAAACCCCGGCGAGTGAGCTCGGCCACCGCCACCATGCTCGCCACCAGCTCGCGCCCCGCCGGCGTGTCCTTGCCCGGCACCCGCGCCAGCACGATGGCGATTTCCTCGGCGGCCGCCAGATAGTTCAGCGAGGCCACGATGTCCCAGCGGTCCATCTGCGCGTGGTTCAGGCGTTGCACGCCCTGGTACATGCCATTGAGATTGCCCAGCCCGACGGTGTTGGCGGTGGCGAACAGGCGAAAGTGCGGGTGCGGGCTGAGCACGCGGTTCTGGTCGGTGAGGGTGAATTTGCCATCGCGCTCGAGGATGCGCTGGATGACGAACATCACATCCGGGCGCCCCGCGTCGTACTCGTCGAACACCAGCGCAACGGGGCGCTGCAGCGCCCAGGGCACGATGCCTTCCTGGAATTCGGTGACCTGCGCGCCGTCGCGCAGCACCACCGCGTCCTTGCCCACGAGATCCAGGCGGCTGATGTGCGCATCCAGATTCACGCGCACGCAAGGCCAGTTCAGGCGCGCGGCGACCTGCTCGATGTGGGTGGACTTCCCGGTTCCGTGCAGCCCCTGCACCAGCACGCGCCGGTTGCGCCGGAACCCGGCCAGCAAGGCGAGCGTCACGTCCGGATGGAAGCGGTAGGCCTCGTCGACCTCGGGCACATGGTCGTCACGCTCGGCGAAGGCCGGCACCTGGAGATCGGAGTCGATGCCGAAGGTTTCGCGCACTCCGAGCATGCGCTCGGGCCGCAGGTCGTTCAGGTCGGTCATGGCGGATCGGGATGGGGATGGAGGGTTCTCAGGCTCGTTGCGCGCGAGGCATGGCATCGGACTCGATGCGCGCCAGTGCCTCGGCGGCTCGGCGCAGGGCCGGCAACACCTGCGGCGCACGCTCGGCGCTCAGTCGCATCACCGGCGCCTGCACCGCCACGCACAGGTTGCAAAGACGCCCGGGCTCGGCCGGCACGGGCACGGCCACGCACACCAGTCCGGGCAGGAATTCCTCCCGGTCCAGTGCATAGCCCTGCTCGCGCACCTGCTCGAGCTCCTGCTCGAGGGCGCCCGGATCGGTGATCGTGGCGCTGGTGTAGGCGTCCAGCGGCACATGTCCCAGAAGGCGCCGGCGTTGCGCCGGCTTCATCTGCGCCAGCATCAACTTGCCGCTGGCCGAGCAATGCACCGGGACCCGCGAGCCCGGATGCAGGTAGAAGCGCAGCGGGGCCGCGGTCTCGACACGGTCCAGGTAGACGACCTCACTGCCGGCCAGCGCGGTGATGTTGCAGCTCTCGCCGAGCTCCTGCACCACCGAACGCAGCACCATGCGGCGCGCGCCATTGAAGCTGTCGTTGAGCATGAGCTGCTCGGCCAGCCTGCGCAGGCGCAGCCCGGCCGTGTAGTGACGCGCATCGCCCTGGCGCTGCAGCAGGGCGGCCTGCTCGAGCTGGGCCAGCAGCCGATGCACGGTGGCCTTGGGCAGCCCCAGCTCCACGGCCATCGACTGCAGGGTGAACGGCTGGTCGCGGTCGGCCACGGCCTCCAGCAAGCCGAACAAGCGGGCCAGCGGAGTGCCGGTGCCGCCGGCGGAGCTTGGCACGGAGGCCGGGATTTCGAGGGTTTTCATGAACCTTGCATCTCGCGGGGGCGCTGGCTGTGATTTCGAATTTTGAAACATCATATACCGAAATTCGAAATTCGCTGTTGACGCTGCGGGAGGCCGAACCTATAGTTCGCCCATCTCAATGGAATGTCTTGTCCCGTTTTCTGCATTTTTTGCGTCGCACCCTGTTCCCACCGGAGATTTCCCGTCATGAGCCAGACCCCTCCCGCCGACACCCGCAAAGTCGTCACCGGCGTGCACAAGATGACCCCTTCCGAAGCCTTTGTCGAAACCCTGGTCGCCAACGGAGTGACGGACATCTTCGGCATCATGGGATCGGCCTTCATGGATGCGATGGACATCTTCGCCCCGGCTGGAATCCGCCTGATCCCCGTGGTGCACGAGCAGGGCGCCGCGCACATGGCCGACGGCTATGCCCGCGTGAGCGGACGCCATGGCGTGGTGATCGGCCAGAACGGCCCCGGCATCAGCAACTGCGTGACCGCCATCGCCGCCGCCTACTGGGCGCACAGCCCCGTGGTGATCGTCACGCCCGAGACCGGCACCATGGGCATCGGCCTGGGCGGCTTCCAGGAAGCCAACCAACTGCCGATGTTCCAGGAGTTCACCAAATACCAGGCCCATGTGGTGAATCCCAAGCGCATGGCCGAGTTCACGGCCCGCTGCTTCGATCGCGCGATCAGCGAAATGGGCCCGACCCAGCTGAACATCCCCCGCGACTACTTCTACGGCGAGATCCAGTGCGAGATCCCGCGCCCCATGCGGGTCGAGCGCGGCGCCGGCGGCGAGCAGAGCCTGCAGGACGCGGCCGAACTGCTGGCCCAGGCCAGGTTCCCGGTGATCCTGGCCGGCGGCGGAGTGGTCATGGGCGACGCGGTCGAGGAATGCCGGCAACTGGCCGAACGCCTGGGCGCGCCGGTGGTCACCGGCTATCTGCGCAACGACGCCTTCCCCGCCAGCCACCCGCTGTGGGCGGGCCCGCTGGGCTACCAGGGCTCCAAGGCCGCCATGAAACTCATCGCGCAGGCCGATGTGGTGGTGGCACTGGGCTCGCGCATGGGCCCCTTCGGCACCCTGCCGCAGCATGGCATGGACTACTGGCCGAAGAACGCCAAGATCATCCAGGTCGAAGCCGATCACACCAACCTGGGTCTGGTGAAAAAGATCACCGTGGGCATCTGCGGCGACGCCAAGGCGGCCGCCAGGGCCATCACCCAGCGCCTGCAGGGACGCAGCCTGGCCTGCGACGCCAGCAAGGCGCAGCGCGCCGAGACCATCCGCGCCGAGAAGGAGGCCTGGGAGAAGGAGCTCGATGGCTGGACCCACGAGCGCGACTCCTACAGCCTGGACATGATCGAGGAAGCCCGGCAGGAGAAGCCCTTCAGTGGAGGCGAATACCTGCATCCGCGCCAGGTGCTTCGCGAGCTGGAAAAGGCGATGCCTGCGCGCGCCATGGTGTCCACCGACATCGGCAACATCAACTCGGTGGCCAACAGCTACCTGCGATTCGAGGAGCCGCGCAGCTTTTTCGCGCCGATGAGCTTCGGCAACTGCGGCTACGCGCTGCCGACCATCATCGGTGCGAAGCTGGCGGCGCCGGATCGCCCGGCCATCGCCTATGCCGGCGACGGCGCCTGGGGCATGAGCATGGTGGAAATCATGACCTGCGTGCGCCACGACATCCCGGTCACCGCGGTGGTGTTCCACAACCGCCAATGGGGCGCGGAGAAGAAGAACCAGGTGGACTTCTACAACCGCCGCTTCGTGGCAGGCGAGCTGGAAAGCCAGAGCTTCGCCGGCATCGCCCGCGCGATGGGCTCGGAGGCCATCGTGGTCGACCGCATCGAGGACGTGGGCGCTGCGCTTCAGCGCGCGGTGGACATGCAGATGAACCAGCGCAAGACCTGCGTGATCGAGATCATGTGCACCCGCGAACTGGGCGACCCCTTCCGGCGCGACGCCTTGAGCAAGCCGGTGCGCTTCCTCGACAAGTACAAGGACTACGTGTGAAGACGCAGGAGTTCCCGCGACTGCAGCAGCTCATCGAACGGGCGCGGCTCATCGCATCGCGTGAGCCCGCGCGCATCGGGCTGGTGCACCCTTGCGATGCGCTGGCCTTGCAGGCAGCGCAGCGCATTGTCGAGCAGGGCGTTGCCCACCCCATGCTGGTGGGCAACCGGCGCCTCATCGAGGCCGCCGCCGAGCAGGCCGGCGTCGAGGCCCGGGACTTCGAGATCGTGGAGACCGAGGCCGCCGCATCCGCGGCCGCGGCCCGTGCCGTCGAGCTGGCGCGCGATGGCACGCTGCGCGCGCTGATGAAGGGCTCGCTGCACACCGACGAGCTGATGTCCGCCGTGGTGCACCGGGACAAGGGCCTGCGCTCGAGCACGCGCATCAGCCACGCTTTCGTGTTCGACTTGCCCCGTTATCACAAGCTTCTCGCCCTGGCCGATTGCGTGGTCAACATCGCGCCCGACCTGAAATCCAAGCTCGACATCGTCGGCAACGCGCTGGATCTGCTGCGACGCATCGGCGTGCAGCACCCCTCGGCCGCCGTCGTGGCCGCGGTGGAGACGGTGAATCCGGCGATCGCGGCGACCCTGGACGCGCAGGAGCTGGTGCGCCTGGGGCGCGAGGGCCGCTGGGGCGACGCCGGCATCGAAGGCCCGCTGGGCTTCGACAATGCCTTTTCCGCCCAGGCGGCGCGCACCAAGCACATCGAATCCGGGCATGCCGGAGACTTCGATCTCATGATCGTGCCCGATCTCAACGCGGGCAACATGCTGTACAAGAGCTTTGTCTACGTGGGCGGAGGCGAGTGCGCCGGACTGGTGCTGGGCGCGCGCGTACCCATCGTGCTCACCTCGCGCGCGGACTCACTCACCGCCCGGGTGGCCTCGGTGGCCCTGGCGGCCATCGCCACCCGCGAGCAGGCCGCCTCCTGCTGAGCCTGCCGCGACCCTATGCGCCATGGGTGCCGGAGGCGGTGCCCGCGATGGCCGGTCGGCGCCCGCGGCGGCGCAGCCAGTGCACGAGTTCTCGCGTGACGGGATAGAACACCGCGAAGGCGGACATGGCCAGCAGCGTTCCGCTCAGCGGCTCGGTGAAGGCGGCTGTCCAGTGGCCATGGTGGATGACCATGCTGCGCATGAAGTTGGTCTCGCCAATGGGTCCCAGGATCGCCCCGAGCACCATCGGAGAGATCGGGAACCGGTATTTCTCGAACAGGTAACCCAGCACGCCGAAGATCAGGATCATCCAGACGTCGGACATGGAGTTGCGGTCCGCGTAGGCCCCCACCAGGCAGAACAGCACCACGATGGCGTTGAGCAGGTACTGGGGGATCAGCAGCACCCGGACGACCAGGCGGATCCAGAAAAAGCCGATCAGGCACATGCCGATCACCGCCACGAACATGGAAGCCAGGATGGTGTAGACGGTCACCCGGGAAGCCGGATCCGACAGCAGCATCGGCCCGGGCTGCACGCCGTGCAGCAGGAAGGCCGCCAGGATCACCGCGGTGGCCGCGCTGCCGGGAATACCCAGCGTGAGCATGGGAATCAGGTGGCCGGCCACGGAAGCGGTGGAGCCGATCTGCGGGGCCACGATGCCGCTGGGGTGGCCGGTGCCGAGCTTGGCGCGCTCCCGCCCGTACTGCTTCTCGACGCCGTAGCAGATGAAGGAGGTGATGGTCGCGCCGGCGCCCGGGACCACGCCCAGCAGCGTGCCCAGCGCGCTGCTGCGCAGGATGGCGCCTCGGACTCCCCAGATTTCGCGCAGCTTCGGGAAGCTGGTCTGCACCTTGACCTTGGCGTCGCCCGCCGAGCCCTTGATGGCCAGCCCCTGCCCGATGCGCTTGAACACCTCGCCCAGGCCGTACATGCCCACCAGCACGGCGACCAGTTGCACGCCGTCGCCCAGGATGGGAACGCCGAAGGTATAGCGGCTGACGCCGTAGATGCTGTCGACCCCGATGCAGGCCACGAGCAGGCCCAGGCACAGGCTCACGAAGGCCTTGACCAGGGACTTGCCGGCCAGCGACACCACGGTCGTCAGCCCGAACACGATGGCCGCGAAATAGTCCTCGGAATTGAACTTCAGGGCCACGTCGGTCAGCGGCTGGGTCAGCGCGACCATCACCGCGGAGGACACCAGGCCGCCGATCAGCGCGGCCACCAGGGCCCAGCCCAAGGGTTTGGCCGCGCCCTCGCGCTTGCCCATGGTGTAGCCATCCCACAGCAGCGGAACGTCGTTCGGCTCGCCGGGAATGCGGTAGAGGATGGTCGTGAAGCAACCCCCGTAGGTGCCCGAGAAGTAGATCGAGGTCAGCAGGATCACCGCCGGCTCGATCTGCATCTTGTAGGTGAAGGGCAAGGCCAGGATCACGCCCATGACGAAACCCAGACCCGGCATGATGGACACCAGCATGCCCACCAGAATGCCCACGACCAGCATGAGCAGGTCGTAGGGCTGGAAAACATGCATCAGCCCGAGGGCCAGATCGTGCAGAACGTTCATCAGTGGATCCCCATCAGCTTGAACACCAGCAGCGAGACCTGCTTGAAAGGACCGGTGCCCAGCGGAAGCGACACGTACACCACCTTCATGAAAATCAGCGTGAACACCCCCGACAGGGCGAGTGCCGTCGGAAGCAGCCAGGCCCAGCGTCGCATGCCCCCGATGAGCAGCAGCGCCGCCGCGAAGACCACGGTGGCGATGAAAAACCCCAGGTAGGGCATCGAGCCCACGTACAGTCCCGTCGCCGCCACGCCCACCCACACCAGGTAGGGGTGCGTCTCGGGCGGGGCGACCAGCGCCTCATCGACCGGCTCGGGCTCCTGCGCCTCGCCCGGGCCGAAGGCCGCGCCCAGCAAGCCGATCAGGGACACGCCGGCGAGCAGCACGCAGATCATCTTCGGCCACAGGTCGGGGCCCGGCATGCGGGCGCTCGTGAGGATCGGAAACCGGTCAGCCTGCAGATACAGGAACACGGCCAGCGCGAGGGTGATCCCATAGGGGATCACGCGCTTGAGCATGCTGGTGGACATCGCCTCTCCCTGGCAATCGCCGCGGTGCCCGGGCCGCCCCAGCGGCCCGGCGCGGCCGGTCTTACTTCGAGATCTCGATCGTGTGCTCGGCCTGACGCAGCCAGCCAGCCATGAAGGCATCGGCGTTCTGCATGGGCACATAGCTGTTCGGATCGGCGTACTGCTGCTTCAGGTAGGCCTTGAACTCGGGGGTCTGGGCCACCTTCGCCAGGGCGTCGGCCAGCTTTTTCACCCGGTCCGGCGGCGTGCCGGCCTTGACCACGATGGCCCGGAACTGCGGCAGGGTCACGTCCAGCCCGAGCTGGCCCGACACGGGCACCTTCTCGAAGGCGGGAATCGGCACCGGCTTGGGATAGAAGAACAGCACGGGGCGGAATTTGCCCGAGTCGAAATAGCTGCGCACGTCGCCGGTCTGCTCGTACACGATGTCGGCATTGCCGCCGAGGATCGAACTGTAGCGCTGGCCGGGCTTCGCGAAAGGCACCGACTCCAGCTTGATGCCCAGCTTGTGGGCCAGATAGCGGGTGGTGATGTCGTCGGCACTGCCAAAACCGGTCACCGCGACGGTGAGGGTCTTCTTCCTGGCCGCGTTCTCCACATCCTGCCAGGTCTTCCACGGGCCCTTGGCGTTGACCCAGTAGCCCGAGGGCTGCTGGATCATGATGGCCAGCGGAATGACCTGATTCAGCTTGAAGGGAGGATTCTTGCCCGACAGCAGCGCAAAGGTATCGCCGATCAGCACGGCGACGTTGTAGCCGTCCGCGGGGGCCGTCAGCAGCTTGGTCATGCCCACCACGCCGTCGGCGCCGGGCACGTTGATCACGGGCAGCGACACGCCGAGCTGCTTTTCCATGATCTTCGACGAAGTGCGCGCCAGCAGGTCCGCGCCGCCGCCGGCGCCCCAGGGCACGATGAAGTTGATGGGATGGTCCGGATAGGCAGCGTGCGCCAGCGGCAGTGCGGCCGCCAGGCCCAACGCGAGGGCCGCCTTGCGCAGGCGCCCTTTCCACGACGTACACAGCGTGCGACTGGCTTGGGTCGATGGTTGAAGCATGGTCTGTCTCCTCTTGGCTCTTGTATCAGGGTACTTCCAGATGTGTCGCGGGGTGATAACCCCAACGACGACCGGCGCCAGCCCGGCTGGGGATCAGGCTGGATGCAGGCGCAGGGATCGGCGCACTGCCTCCGCCGGAAGTTCGGTAAGTTTGAGACGCTGAATCTTTCCCGACGGTCCGCGCGGGAGGTCGTCGACGATGTGGCAGGCCCTCGGCATCTTGTACCGACCCAGATGCTGCAAGCAGTGCTCGCGCAGTTCCTGCTCCTGCAGTTGCGCTCCCGGCCTCAGCACGAGGTAGGCCTCGATGTTCTGGCCGTAGTTGCTGTCCTTCACGCCCACCGCCGCGGCTTCCAGCACCGAGGCGTGCTTGAGCAGAGCCTCGTCGATTTCGCGCGGCGCGATGTTCTCACCGCCCTTGATGATCAATTCCTTCGCTCGCCCGGTGATGAAGTAGTAGCCCTCGGGGTCGCGATAGCCGAGGTCGCCGGTGCGGAACCAGCCGTCGGCGGTGAAGGCCTTGGCGGTCTCCTCGGGATTTTTCAGGTAGCCGCGCATCACGTTGCCGCCGCGCAGCTGGATCTCGCCCACCTCGCCGTGCCCCAGCACGGCGCCGTCGGCGCCGACCACGCGGGCCTCGGTTCCCGAGGGTCGGCCGATGCTGCCGATCTTGCGAAGCTCGCGCTGCACGGGGTTGCTGAACGAGGGGGCCGCGGTTTCCGTCAGTCCCATGGTCTCGATGATGTCCACGCCGAAGCGCGCCTCGAAGGCACGATGGTGCTCGGGCGGCAGCGCCGCCGAGGCGGAGCGGCAGAAGCGAATGCCTGCCAGATCGCGCGGACCGAGCTCGGCCGGGGCCGACTGGATCAGGTAGGCGATGATGGTCGGCACCGCGTTCACCCAGGTACAGCCGAAGGCCAGTGCATCGCGCCAGAAGCTGGTCGCGGAAAAGCGTGCCGGCATGGCCAGCGAGCCGCCATGGGTCAGGGGTGTGACCAGATTCACCACCAGGGCATTGATGTGATACAGCGGCAGCGGTGCCAGGCCGCGATCGGCGGGCCCCAGCCGGTGTTCCCGGCTGATGTTGACGCCATTGGCGCACAGATTCCCATGCGTGAGCAGCACGCCCTTGGGCGTGCCGGTGGTGCCGGAGGTGTACATGAGCAGCGCCGCGTCGTCGAGCGCCGGCGCACGCGCCGGCTGGCGCGCGACACCCCGCGTGCGCTCGAGCCAGTCGGCCCCGTCGATCACCTCGATGTGCGGTGGTCGCGGCATGCGCGCCGCCAGGCCCCGCAGGAGTTGCTCGTGCTCGGGCACGGTCACCACCAGGCGGGTCTCGCTGTGCTCCACGATATAGGACAGCTGCGTGGGCTGCGACAGCAGGTTGATGGGATTGATCACCATCCCCTGGTACATCGTGGCCAGGATCAGCATGGCCGCTTCCAGCCCATTGGGCAGGAACAGCGAGACCACGTCGCCCTGACCCAGCCCGCGGGACGCGAAATACGAGCCCAGCTCCGCGCAGACGCGCTGCAGCTCGGCGAAGTCGACTTCGCGCCCGCTGTCCGTGGCCACGAAGTAGCTTGCCCCGGGATCGCGCAGGGCGTTGAGGTCCACCAGGGACTGGATGCTGCAAGGCTCGCCGCCCTCGGCGGGCAGCAGCACGTTGGCGAAGGAGCTCTCGGGACGGTTCATGGAAGGTAGGGGCTCGGAACACATCGCGTGGTCGCCCACGAAGGGCGTGTCGGCAATTTAGGGAAAAAACGCGCACGAACCGTCCCGTTTTCCACGCATTCAAAATATTTCGGCCGTCTTGATGCTTTTTTTCGTTTTTCGAGACGTTTCCACTCCGTTTTCCGCGCGTGGAACTCGATACAGTTCAGACCGTGGGCCTCGCCCCGCCATGCGCCTTCGTTTTCCGCCGCCCGAACCACCGCCAGCCGTGTCCAGTCGAACCGCCATGACCTCGAACCAGTCCAACGCCGCGGCGGTGCGCGCCTTTCGCGTACTCGAGCTGCTCAGCACCGCGGAATCCATGAGCCTGATGCAGATCTCCGAAGGCCTGCAGTTGCCCAAGCAGACCGTGCATCGCATCCTCAAGACCCTGGGGGCCGCGCAACTGGTGGTGCGCAATCTGGACGGCCAGGGCTACGAATGCGGACCGCGGGTGCGCCAGATGAGCGTGTCGGCGCTGATGCACACGGGGCCCGCGACGGCCCGCCGGGCGGTGCTGCGCAAGCTCGGCGAGCGCCTGGGCGAGACCGTGAACCTGACGGCGCTGGACGGGGACCTGATCGTCTACCTGGACCGCGTCGAGACCGATTCCCCGCTGCGCATGCACCTGCAGCCCGGCTCCCACGTCCCCCTGCACTGCACATCCAGCGGCAAGCTGCTGCTCAGCCTGCAACCCGCGGCCATGCGCAATCGCATCGTCGACTCGCTTCCGCTGCGCAAGCTGACGGAGCGCACCATCACCGATCCGGCGCGCCTGCGCCAGGAGCTCAGCGACACGCGCCGCCGGCGCATCGGCATGAACGACCAGGAGTTCATCCAGGGCATGGTGTCCATCGCCGTGCCGGTGATGCGCGACGCCTACCGGGCGTGGGGCGCGGTCGCCGTGCAGGCGCCCCTGGCCCGCTACGACATCGAGGCGCTCTTGCGCCATGTGCCGGCCATGCGCGAGGCCGCCGACGCCATCGCCGCGATGATTCCCCCGTCGTCGCGCAAGGCGCGTTCGTCGGCACGGGAGGAAGCGGTGGACGCGACCGCCTGATGCCGTGCACGACCCCTTTTGACCGCGGCGCCTGCGCGCCCCCTTCAACCTAGCATCGAGGATTGCAGCATGGACCGGAAGACTTCCCCACCCCCCGAGCTCGACGACGTGCATCGCCAGGTGGCCGACTGCGTGGCGCGCGCCCGGGCCGCGCAACGCGTGGCGGAGAGCTACAGCCAGGAACAGGTCGACGAGGTGGTGCTGGCCGCCGGCTGGGCCATCATGGAGCCGGCTCGCAACCGCGCGCTGGCCGAACGTGCGGTCGCCGACACGGGCCTGGGAAATGTCGAGGACAAGGTGATCAAGAATCACCGCAAGACCCTGGGCCTGCTGCGCGATCTGCGGGGCAGGAAGTCGGTGGGCGTGATCTCGGAGGACAAGGCCAAGGGCATCATCGAGATCGCCCGCCCGGTCGGCGTGGTCGGAGCCGTGACGCCGTCGACCAACCCGGGCGCCACCCCGGCCAACAAGATCATCAATGCCCTCAAGGGGCGCAACGCGGTGATCCTGGCGCCCTCGCCCAAAGGCTACGGTACCAGCACCATGCTGCTGCGCTACATCGGCGAGGAGCTCGATCGCGTGGGCGCGCCGCGCGATCTCGTCCAGCAACTGCCGGCGCCCGTGAGCAAGGCGGCGACGCAGGAACTGATGCGCCAGGTGGACCTGGTGGTGGTCACCGGCTCGCAGAACAACGTGCGCGCGGCCTACGAAAGCGGAACCCCGGCCATCGGCGTGGGCGCGGGCAACGTGGCCGTGATCGTCGACGAGACCGCCGAACCAGCCCAGGCGGCCGAGAAGATCCGGCGCTCCAAGACCTTCGACAACGCCACCAGCTGCTCCTCCGAAAACAGCGTGGTGATCGTCGAGGCGGTGTACCAGCCCATGCTCGAGGCCCTGCGTGCGCAGGGCGGCGTGCTGCTGGACGCGACCCAGAAGCAGCAGCTGCAGGACACCATGTGGCCCGGCGGCAGGCTGTCGCCGGCGGTCACCGCCAAGGCCGCGCCGGTGATCGCCGCGCTGGCGGGGCTGCGTGGCGAAGCCTTCGAGCGCGCGCGCTTTCTCATGGTCGAGGAAAGCGGCACCGGCGAGCAGCACCCTTTTTCCGGCGAAAAGCTGTCTCCCGTGCTGACGGTGTACCGCGCGCGTGACTTCGAGCACGCGCAGGACATCGTGCGCGCGATCTACGCCTACGAGGGCGCGGGCCACTCCATCGGGCTGCACTCGCAACGCCCTGAGCGCGCGTTGACCATGGGCCTGGGCATGCCGGCCTGTCGCATCATCGTCAACCAGGCCCATTGCTTCGCCACCGGAGGCAGCTTCGACAACGGCCTGCCCTTCTCGCTGTCCATGGGCTGCGGCACCTGGGGACGCAACAGCATCTCCGACAACCTGAACTACAGGCACTTTCTCAACATCACGCGCATCGCCACGCCCTGCACGCCCGACGAGCCGAGCATCGACGACATGTTCGGCGCATACCGCGCGCGACATGGACTGCGCTGAGCCCGCGCCCGCCGCGCGCGCATGCGCCGCGGCGGGACCCTCCAGGCCCGGTCGATGAGTCACCGCACCCAAGCCTTGCTGTGGAGGCAATTGCTGCAACGCAGCGCACGCAGCAACCTGAGCCTGCAGGGGCAGATTCGCGAAATGCTGGTTTCGGCGATCCTGGACGGACTGATCGAACCCGGGACACCGGTGCCCTCCGGGCGCGAACTGGCCGAACAACTGGGGGTGGCGCGCAACACGGTGGTGCTGGCCTACAAGCAGCTCGCCGACGAGGGCTATCTGCTCTCGCGTCAGCGCAGCGGTCACTTCGTGAACGCGCAGTTCGTGGCCGGACTGCGCGCGCGCGACCCGGACACGGCGGGCGGCAGCGCGGCCATGGCGCCCGTCGACTGGGATGGCCGGCTGCGCCTGCAGCCGACTCGCCAGCGCAGCATCCACAAGCCTGCGGACTGGCAGAAATTCCCCTACCCCTTCCTGTACGGTCAGTTCGACGCCTCGCTGTTTCCCACCGCCAACTGGCGCGAATGCTGTCTCAAGGCGCTCTCCGTGCTCGACATCCGCGACTGGGCGCCCGACCACATCAACCGCGACGACGAGACCCTGGTGCAGCAGATCCGCACCCGTGTGCTGCCGCGGCGCGGGGTGTGGGCGCAGGCGGAGGAGATCGTCGTGACCGTGGGGGCGCAGCATGCGCTGTACATGGTGGCCGACCTGCTGCTGGGCGAGCACACCACGCTGGCGCTGGAGAATCCCGGCTACCCGGATGCGCGCAACATCTTCGCCGCGCGTACCTCGCGTCTGCTGCCCATCGACGTCGATGCCGACGGCCTGCCCGTGGACCAGCGACTGGCCCAGGCCGACTATCTGTACGTCACGCCCAGCCACCAATGCCCCACGGGAGTGACCATGCCGCTGGAGCGCCGGCGCCAGCTGCTGCAATGGGCCGACCACAACGACCTGATCATCATCGAGGACGACTTCGAGAGCGAGAACCGCTACGGCGACGAACCCATTCCCGCGCTCAAGAGCCTGGATCACAGCCATCGCGTGATCTACGTCGGCAGCTTGTCGAAAAGCTGGGCGCCGGGGCTGCGCCTGGGCTACATCGTCGCCCCGGCGGCCCTGGCCCGGGAGTTGCGCGCGCTGCGCCGCCTGATGCTGCGCCATCCCTCGGCGTTCGTGCAGCGCGCCTTTGCACTGTTCCTGTCCCTGGGACACCATGACGCCCAGCTTCGGCGCATCGCGATGACCCAGCAGCAACGAAGCCAGGAAGCCCTGGCGGCCCTGGCCCGGCACGCGCCGCATTGCGTGGTCACGCCGGTCATCGGCGGAGGATCGTGCTGGCTGCGCCTGCCCGACGGAATCGACACCGGCGAGCTGTCCCGCCGGGCCGCCGCCGCCGGGGTGCTGATCGAGACCGGCGACGTGTTCTTTTTCGAGCAGCCGGCGCCGGGCCCTTTCATGCGCCTGGGCTGGCAGTCCATCCCCGACAAGTCCATCGAGCCGGGCATCGCCCTGCTCGGCAGGCTGATCCGCGAACTGCAGGGCTCTGCCTGAGCAGCGGGCAGCCGGCCGGCGCCCGCCCATCAATGGGCCAGGATCCCCATGGCCTGCTTCTTCAGCTCCAGGAAGCGGGGCTCGAAACTCGTCTCGGGCCGGCGCGGGCGGTCCAGTTCGATGGGCAGGTCCAGCGCCACCCGACCCGGGCGCGCGGACAGCACCACCAGGCGGGTACCCAGGAAGATGGCCTCGTCGATGTCGTGGGTGATGAACACGATGGTGCACTGCAGCTTCTCCCACAGCGAGGTGAGGAAAGACTGCATGGAAGCGCGGGTCTGCGCATCCAGGGCGCCAAAGGGCTCATCCATCAGCAGGACCTTGGGCTTCATCACCAGCGCGCGGGCGATCGCCACGCGCTGCTGCATGCCCCCCGACAGCTCGTAGGGCTTGTGGCGCGCGAAGGCCTCCAGTCCGATGATGCGCAGGATCTCCGAACTCTCGCGCCGACGCTGCGCACGCGCCATGCCCTGCAGCTCCAGCCCGAACTCGATGTTGTCCTGCACGTTCAGCCAGGGGTACAGCCCCGCCTGCTGGAACACGACCACACGGTCCGCCCCCGGCCGGCTCTTGGCCTCACCATCGATGTAGATGGCTCCGCGGGACGGGGTGGTGAGCCCGGCCAGCAGGTGCAGCAGCGTGGTCTTGCCGCAGCCCGAGGATCCGAGCACGGTGACGAACTCACCGCCCTGGAACTGCAGATTGATGTTCTCCAGCGCGGTGGTCGCGCCGAAGGTCTTGTACAGGGAGTCGATGACGATGTTCACGTGCCTGTCCTCGGCGGGGCGGCTCGTACCGCCCCGCGCCTGAAGCGCTGTGTCAATGCCCCGAGTACTGCGGGGCGACGTTGTCGGCGAAGCTCGCCGGCACCTGCTGGATGCGCCCGATCTGCTGCAGCACCTTGGCCGTGTTCACCAGGGTCATGTAGGTGGCCGAGGTCTCGACCCCCGCTCCCTGGCCCATGCCCTTGGGGGAACGCTGGTCCGGCCCGGAGAACAGCTCGTAGCCGGCCAGCTCCTTGCGCGCCACGGGCACCGTCACCCCGGTCTCGCGGGCCATGTCCCGAATGGCCTTCTCGGGATCCTTGCGGGTCATCTGGTAGCCCTGGTCCAGGGCGGCGACGAAGCCGCGCGCCAGCGCCGGGTGCGCGGCCGCCCACTTGGAATCGGCGATGCACACGTTGTAGCTCGAAGCCGTGCGCGGCAGCTCCCCGTCGGTCTTCAGCACACGGCCTCCGGCCGCCTGGAGGGCGCTGAACACCGGATCCCACACGATGGCCGCGTCGATCGCTCCCGTGACCCAGGAGGTGCGCATCTGCGGCGGCGCCATGTTGATCTGGGTGACCGAGTCATAGGGCACATGCGCCTCCTGCAGGAAGGTCGCCAGCTCGAAGGAAGACTGCGAACCGGCGACGATGGCGATCTTCTTGCCCTTCAGGCCCGCCACGGTGGTGATGTGGCTTTCCGGCTTGACCACGATGCCGGCAGCCGTCGTGTAGCGCTCCTGGTTGTACACGATGGTCATCGGCAGGCCCTGTGCGATGGCGGTGACCAGAGGCGGTACGCCCAGGCCGCACATGAAGGTCAGGCTGTTCGAGGCCAGCGCGCTCATCGCCGCAGGTCCGGAGCTGAACAGCTTGTACTGCACCTTGGCATGCATGTTTTTCTCGAACAGGTGCTGCGCCATCGACACCATGTAGGGATCGGCGCCGTTGTTCTCGTAGCCGATGATCACCTCGGGCTGGTCAGCGGCGCGAGCCGCCACGGGAACCAGGCCTGCCGCCAGGGTGCAGGCGGCGAGCGCGCCGCGCATCCAGGATCGCTTGTTCATGTGCTCTCTCCTGCGTTGGGGGGATGGACTCGAAGCCTCGGGGGCCTTGGACGAATGCGGGGGACGAATGCGGGGGACGAATGCGGGGGACGGTTGCGGGGGACGTGCATGCTTCAGTTGTGGCCGCGCCAGGGCACGACCAGGCTCTCGATCTTGCGAATCACCAGCTCCATGGCGTAGCCGATGAGTCCGATCACCACGATTCCGACGATGACGATGCTCACCTGCAGTGCCTGCCCGGCGAACTGCACCAGCCAGCCCAGTCCGCTGCTGGCAGCGATCAGCTCGGCGGCGACCAGGCAGGTCCAGGCCACCCCGATGCCCACGCGCATGGCGGTGAAGATCTCGGGCAGCGCGGAGGGCAGGATCACCTTGCGGAAGATCTGCGCGTTGCTTGCGCCCAGGGTGCGCGCCACC
The DNA here is from genome assembly GCA_021808445.1 of Pseudomonadota bacterium. Lineage (GTDB taxonomy): Bacteria > Pseudomonadota > Gammaproteobacteria > Burkholderiales > Burkholderiaceae_C > Thiomonas_A. The sequence goes on along the minus strand of JAKBBP010000001.1, from coordinate 87,189 downwards.
GAGACCCGCAGCGGTGGCGTGCTCTTGACCCCGGAAATCGTGCCGATGATGATCACGGGGATCGTTCCCACCAGGATCAGGATGGCCTTCGGAAGCTCTCCGATTCCGAACCACACGACCAGCAAGGGGATGTAGGCCAGCGGCGGGACGGGACGCACGAACTGCAGCAGCGGATCCACGATGTCGAACACCACCTTGTTGCGCGACATCAGCAGTCCGACCGGCACGCCGATGACGATGGCGCCGACGAATCCCACCAGGATCCGGAAACAGCTGATGCCGATGTCGGCGCTCAGCGACTGTCCGCCGTAGCCATGGCGCAGGATGGCCACGAAGGCCTTCCACACCGCCACCGGCGAAGGCAGCGCAAAGGGCGGGAACACACCCGCCATGGCGACCAGTTGCCACACGACCAGCGCGCCCAGCAGCACCAGCACGGTGATCCACTGCGGAGCCAGCCGCAGGCGCATCTTGCGTGCCGGCCGGGCCGAGGGAGGGGGCGCGGAGACGTTCATGTTCTGGCCTCGTTGTTCGGGAATCGCGCTCATCGCAGGGGCCTCCATCAGCGAGCCGGGATGCGTTCCTTGCGGTACGCGTTCTTCACCGCGATGCGACCGTCGGCGAAGGTGAACACGTCGACCATGCGGGCCTCGATGCGCAAGCCATCGGCGCGGGTGCCGCGAAAGGTCGACTCGGTGACTCCGCGGTCGCCGCAGACGAAATGCACCGGCTCCAGCCACGCGGCGTCGGGAAAGGTCTTCCAGGCCAGCTCGAAGCCGGCCCGCACCTCGTCGCGCCCGTGAAAACTGCGTCCGAGTACCTCCGGACCGCCCACCGCGTGGAATACACAATGCTCGGCCATGAAACTCATCAAACGCTCGAGATCATGGGCATTCCATGCGTCTGAAAATGCCTGGAGAGTATCTACGGTTGGATTCATGTGAGACAGCCCGGCCGGTTTTCGAAGTCTGCGGTTTTTTCAATATAGTCAGGGCCGGCGTTGCCTGTGTAGATCCAGTTCGTCGCTTTTGATTGGTCCAGATTCCTGACGGGGCCTCCGCTGGGCGAAACCCCTCTTCCGGCACCGGAAAGCCAGGGTTTTCACTTATCTGGAAAACCCGCGTGATTTTGCCGCGGAATCTCGTCGGAATGCGATGGTGCGGCGCGCAAACCAGCACCCGAGACATGCATTCCGGCCACGCTCGATCTGGACCACTATTTTGTTTCGATCTGGCTCCATGACCCCGCAATATCGCCCCCTATCATGGTTGGCAAACCCCAGGTCTTCTGGTGTCCTCTCGCATCCCCGGGAATCCATCCCATGAATATCTCTGCCGAAACCGAATCACGCCCGCCGCTGCAGCCCTACGACCCACGCTACGACCCCCTGGTGCATGCCACTCCGGGGCATGGCCATGCCTACGCCCCGACCTACTGGGTGGGAACGGCCGGCACGCCTCCGGAGGACGACGGTCCCGTGCGAGGCGACCTCGACGTGGACGTCGCCGTGGTGGGCTCGGGCTTCACGGGGCTGTCGACCGCCCTGTTCCTGGCCCGCGAACACGGAATCCGCGCCACCGTGCTGGAGGCCAACCAGAGCGCCTGGGGCTGCACCAGTCGCAATGGCGGCCAGGGCCAGAACGCCAGCGGCCGCCTGTACCGCTCGCAGTGGCTGGCCCGCTGGGGACGCGAGATCGCCCTGCGCCTGGACCGGGAGATCCGCGAAGGCTTCGAGACCTTCAAGTCGCTGGTGGCCGAATTCCCCGAGTGTGAGCCCCAGCCCGGCGGACACCTGTACATCGCGCATCGCGACAAGAAGATGGATTTCCTGCGCAACGAAGCTCAGGTCATGCGCGAGGTCTTTGGCTACGACACCCACATGCTCAGCCGCGAGCAGGTCCACGAGCGCTACGTGCGCGACGCCGAGTGCAGCGGCGCGCTGCACGAACCCGACGGGATCGGAGTGCATCCGCTCAAGCTGGCCTTCGCCTACCAGCGCAGCGCGCGTGCCCTGGGAGTTCGCATCCATACCTCCAGCCCGGTCACGCGTTTCGAGGGCTCGAAGGGGCGCTACCTGCTGCACACGCCGGGCGGTATCGTGCGGGCGCGTGCCGTGGCCTTCGCGACGGGCGGCTACACGAGCAATGCGCTGCACCCGCGCCTGCGCAACAAGATTCTGCCCATCCTGTCCAACTCCCTGGTCACGCGCGTGTTGCGCGACGACGAGATCGAGGCCACGGGTTTTCGCACCCACGAGGTGATCACCGACACGCGAACGCTGCGCTTTTACTACCGGCTGCTGCCCGACCGTCGCGTGCAGATCGGCAGTCGAAGCTCCATCACCGGGGCCGACGCCCCCCATCCCAGGCACCTGCAGTTGCTGATCGACGGCCTGCATCGCAAGTTCCCGGCGCTGCGCGGGATCGACATCGACTACTCCTGGTGGGGATGGGTCGATGTCAGCCACGACATGATGCCGCGCATCACCCAGCCCGACGCTTCCGAGCAGGTGTTCTACGCGCTGGGCTACGGCGGCAATGGCGTGTCCTTCTCGGCCCATGCCGGGCGTCGCATGGCCCAGCGCGTGGCCGGCAAGGCCCCACCCGTGCTGGATCTGCCGATCTACGCCGGCGAACTCGAATACCCCAACGCCTTCGACCTGGTGCGCTCGCCCCTGCTCGCGCCCATGCGCCGCCTGGGCCAGCGCCTGCTCTACCGCTGGTACTTCCTGCGCGACGAGCGCCTCTGAGCCGTGCAGCCCGCCGCGTCGCGGCGGGCTTGCGAGGCCCCCGGCAACTCAGGCGCGGCGCGCGTCCTCGCGGGACACCCCCCGCATGAGCATCACGGAGACCAGGCTGACCAGCGCCACCAGGACCATGTAGCCGGCCACCAGCCAGGGCTTGCCATGGCCCACGCCGATCAGCGCCGTGGCGATCAGAGGCGTCAGCCCGCTGGCGAAAATGCCGGAGAACTGGTACGCGAAGGACACCCCGGTGTAGCGCACGTGGGCGTCGAACTGGCTGGCGAACAGCGAGGACTCCGGGCCGTAGACCATCGGATAGCCCAGCGAGAAGGGCACGATCAGCCCCAGCAGCACGACCCCGTAGTTGTGGGCGCCCCACGTGTGCATGGCCCAGAAGGACAGCACCGTGGCCACGGCGATGAACACGGCGCCGATGGCGAAGATCCGCCGCAGGCCGAAGCGATCGGCTGCCCAGCCCGACAGCACGATGAAGGGCAGCATCAGGGCCGAGGAGATGATCACCGCGTTGAGCGCGTCTCCGCGACTCAAGCCCAGGGAATGGGTGATGTAGTAGATGCTGAACACCCCGAAGGTGTTGAAGCAGGCCCCTTCGACATAGCGCGCGCCCAGGGTCAGCAGGACCTCACGCTTGAAATCGCGGAACATCACCGCAACGGGTACCGGCACGATGCGCTTTTCCCGCTGCACGCGCTCGAAGTCGGGGGTCTCCATGATCTTCAGGCGCACGTACAGGCCGATGGCCACGAGCAGCCCGCTCATGAAAAAGGCCACGCGCCAACCCCAGGAAATGAAGGACGAGTCCGGCAGCAGGTTCAGCAGGGCCACGACCGCGGCGCTGCTCATCAGGCCCAGGGGCACGCCCAGCTGGGGCCAGCTTCCGTACAGCGCGCGCCTGCCCGGGCTGGCGTGCTCGATGGTCATGAGCACCGCGCCGCCCCACTCGCCGCCGATGCCGATGCCTTGCAGCACCCGCAGCACCAGCAGCAGCAGCGGCGCGGCCACCCCCACCGCCGCGGTCGTCGGCAGCGCGCCGATCAGGAAGGTCGACCCTCCCATGATCAGCATGGTCAGGACCAGGATGGTCTTGCGCCCGATGCGGTCCCCGAAGTGTCCGAAGATGATGCCGCCGATGGGCCGCGACAGGAAGCCCACCGCGAAGGTGGTGTAGGCCGCGATGGTGCCGATCACCGGCGAAAGATTGGGGAAGAACAGGCGGTTGAGCACCAGGGGCGTGAGCACGCCGTACAGGAAGAAGTCGTACCACTCGATGGTCGTTCCCAAGGTGCTGGCGAACACGATCAGGGCCTTGCTGCTGCTCGGCGCGGCCGCGCCCGGGATCGCCCCGGAATCGGGCACGGCCCGCGAAGGTGATGCGCTCATGGTGTCTCCTCGACGAATGGGGTGTTCGGCTGTGCTGCGACGCCCCGGCATGGCGACCGCGGCTGGACACGGAACCTGCGGGCCCGCGGCCGACGCATGTTTTTTCAGAAAATGGGACGTTTTGTTCCGTCCTGGTCACTATAGGCGCGGACGCTTCGGATCACAACGTTCCGGATATCAGGATTTGCCCTAGCCATCCCGGAGGAGTCCCCGGAATCCGGAGCGGCATCACGGTCAAGATTCCGGGCCGTGGCGAAGACGGGAAGCCCTGCGACGCGCATACACTGCGTGCCCATGCCCGTCCCGCCCGCACCTTCCGCTTCTGCCCTGCCCCCCGCGCCCGCCGCGCCCGCGCCTTCGAGCTGGCCCTTCGAGCTGCTGATCGGCTGGCGCTACACGCGCGCGGGGCGCCGCACCCGGCACAACGGATTCATCTCCTTCATTTCCTTCATCTCGGTGGCCGGCATCGCCCTGGGCGTGGCCGCGCTGATCGTGGTGATCTCGGTGATGAACGGCTTCCAGGAACAGGTGCGCGACCGCATGCTCGGCGTGATTCCCCATGTACAGGTGCTCAGCGCCGACGGCGGTTCCCTGGGGGAGGACTGGCAGACCCTGGCCGCGCGCCTGCGCCGTGACCCACAGGTCACCGGCATTGCCCCGGTGGTGCAGGGCCAGGCGCTGCTGGCGCAGGGCAATTCACTGTTCGGCGTGCTGGCCTGGGGCATCGAGCCCAGGCTGGAACCGCAGGTCTCGAGCATCGCCTCGCACATGGTGGCGGGCTCGCTGGACGCGCTTCGCCCCGGGGAATTCGGCGTCGTGCTCGGCGAGGACCTGGCGCAACGCCTGGGCGTGGGCGTGGGCGATCTGGTGACCATGGTGGTCCCCAGCGGCTCGCTGACCCCGGCGGGCATGATCCCGCGCCTGCGCAGCCTGCGCGTGGTCGGGGTGTTCCGCATCGGCCATTATGAATACGACTCCAGCCTGGCCCTGCTGGACCTTCGCGACGCCTCGCGCCTGTTCCTCACACAGGGACCCACCGGACTGCGCCTGCAGACCCGCTCCGTCGACGATGCGCCGGCGGTTGCGCAGCAGCTTCAGGCGATGCTGCCCCCCAACCTGGTGGCGCAGCCCTGGACCGAGCAGAACCGTACCTGGTTCGAGGCGGTGGTGATCGAGAAGCGCATGATGTTCATCATCCTGGCGATGATCGTCGCGGTGGCGGCCTTCAACCTGGTATCCACACTGGTGATGACGGTGACCGACAAGCAGTCGGACATCGCGATCCTGCGCACCCAGGGCGCCAGCCCCCGCTCGATCATGGGTATCTTCGTGGTCCAGGGGGCGGTCACGGGGGTGTTCGGCGTGCTTTCCGGCGTGGGCCTGGGCCTGCTCATCGCCTTCAACGTCGACCCCATCGTGTCCTTCCTGGAATGGCTGTTCCACACCCAGTTCCTGCCCAGCAGCGTGTACCTGATCCACACCATGCCCAGCGACCCGCGCCTGGGCGACGTGCTGAGCATCACCCTCATCGCGCTGGGCCTGAGCCTGCTGGCCACCCTGTATCCGAGCTGGCGCGCCTCGCGCGTGCAACCCGCGGCAGCGCTGCGCTACGAATGAATCCGGCGCTGCGAGCGCATCTGAACCAAGCCAAGGAACGATCACCATGAGCGAGCATGGCGTACACGCCCACGCCCCCCATGAGGAAATGCTGCACCATGCCACCCAGGCGCACGGCTCGCGCCTGAACCAGTGGGTCGCGGTGTTCACCGCCGTGCTGGCCGCGCTGGGCGCGCTGGTGAGCTACCAGGGCTCGGTGCTCATGGAAGAGGTGTTGCTGAACAAGAACGAGGCCGTGCTGGAGAAGGCGCATGCAACCGACCAGTGGAACTACTACCAGGCGGTGAGCACCAAGCAGCACCTGATGGAGCTCTCGCGCGATCTCGCGCCGCCCGAGCGCCGCGCGGCCATCGAGGCGAAGATCGCCAAATACGTGGCCCAGAAGGAGGAGATCGCGAAAAAGGCCCGTGAACTCGACGCCGCTTCGGCCCACGCCAACGAGCACTCCACCCGCCTGAGCCGCCCGCACGCCGCGATCCTGCGCGCCATCATCGCCCTGCAGATCGCGATCTCCCTGGCCTCGATCACGGCGCTGACCGGCAAGCGCTGGCTGTTCGGCGTCGCCGGGGCCAGCGCCCTGGTCGGAGTCGGCCTGTGGATCGCGGCCCTGGGCTGGAAGGTCCTGGCATGACCGGCCCCTGGTGGTATGCCTGGGGTGGACTCAACCAGCGCCTGTTCCTGGACATCAATCACGCCGGGTCGGGGTGGCTGTGGAACCATCTCGCCGCCTGGGGCACGATTGCCGGCGATCACCTCTACTACCCCCTGTGGGCCGCGCTGGCGCTGGCCCTGGCCCACAAGCGCCCCAGGCTGCTGGGCCAGCGCGCGGTGCTGTGCTTCCTGGTGGCCTACCTGTTCGACTGGCTGCTCGTGGCCTCGATCAAGCCCTGGCTGAACTTCCCGCGCCCCCCGCTCGCGCTGGGCATGGGGGCGGTGCATGTGATCGGTCGCCCGGAGTTGTTCCACAGCTTTCCCTCGGGCCACAGCGCCTTCGCCTTCACCGCCATGGCCAGCCTGCTGCCCGGCGCGCATTGGGCGCTGCGCGGCGCGCTGGTGGTCTACGCGGTCTGGGTGGCCTGGTCGCGCATCGCGGTGGGCGCGCATTTCCCCGCTGACGTGCTGGGCGGCGCGCTGATCGGACTGCTCTCGGCCTGGCTGGCCAGCCAGGTGCTGGACTGGAGCGGCTACGGCCGCGCCTGAGCGGCCACGCGGGGCCGCCGGATCGCGCCGGCCGGGCCGAGCCCCTGCCGCGCGCCGGCTCAATCCATGGGCCACGCACGTCGCAGCAGCGCGTCGGCCTGGGCGATGGGCACGCCGACGCCGAATACCCGCCCCGCGGCACCGCGCAGGCGGGTGTCGACAAAGGCATCGGCCACCGACTGCGGAGCATGCGCGCCGAGCAGCGCGGCCTGCACCAGCAGCACCAGCTGCTGGGCAAGCTGGCGCGCCAGGGAGGCATCCTGCAAGGCCTGTACGCACAGGACGTCGAGCTCGCGCAGGGACTGCCCGGGCAGCGTGCCGGTCCTTCCCAGCCATTCGCGCAGCGCAGCCGCGGCCTCCGGCTCGACCCGCAAGGCACGCAGAACGTCCAGCGCAACCACGTTGCCGCTTCCCTCCCAGATGGAGTTCACCGGGGCTTCGCGCAGCAGGCGTGGAAGGACCGACTCCTCCACGTAGCCGTTGCCCCCCAGCACCTCCATGCACTCGGCCAGTGCCTGCACGGTGCGCTTGCACACCCAGAACTTGGCTGCCGGAGTGAGAATCCGCTGCATCGCCCCCGCCAGCGGGTCCGCTTCGGCGCGGTCGAAGGCGGCCGCCAGGCGCATCGCCAGCGCGGTGGCCGCCTCGCTCTCCAGCACCAGGTCGACCAGCACGGCCTGCATGGCGGCATGGGCCTCCAGGCTGCGACCGAAGGCGCGGCGCCGCCTGGCGTGATGCAAGGCAGCCACCAGGCCCGCGCGCAACAATGCGGTCGATCCCAGCACATTGTCCATGCGCGTATGGTGGGCCATGCGCAGCAGCGTGGCGATGCCCCTCGCGGGCTCACCGACCATCAGTGCCCAGGCATCCTCGAACTCGACCTCCGCGCTGGCATTGGAGCGGTTGCCCAGCTTGTCCTTGAGCCTGCGCAGGCGCAGGCCGTTGCGCCTGCCCTCGGGGGTCCAGCGCGGCACGAAAAAACAGCTCGGGGGCTCCTGCGCCTCGCGCGCCAGGACGAGGTGCGCATCGGACTGGGGCGCCGAGAAGAACCACTTGTGCCCGCGCAGCGCGTAGGCGCGACCGCGCCCGGGAGTCTCCAGCGCGCGCGCCTGGGTGCTCAGCAAGCGCAGGTCCGATCCGCCCTGCTTCTCGGTCAGGCCCATGCCGACCAGCATGCCGCGCTTGGCCGGCAGCGGAGCGTCGGCCGGGTCATACTCGGGGCTGAGCAGGCGGTCCTGCACGGACGCCCACAGCTGCGGCTCGGCACGCAGCAGCGGCACCGAGGCGAAGGTCATGGTCGTGGGGCACAGCGTACCCGCCTCGACCTGTCCCTGCAGCATGAAGGCCGCGGCGCGCGCCACGAAGGCCCCGGGCCGCGCCTGCAGCCAGGCGGAGCAGTGCAGGCCGCGACGCCAGATCCCTCGCATGAGCTCGTGCCAGGCCGGGTGGAACTCCACGCGGTCCACACGTCGCCCCTGGGCATCGTAGGCCTGCAGCTGGGGAGGGTGGGCATTGGCCTGGAGAGCCAGCTCGGCCTGGCGCGCCAGGCCCAGCTCGGCGCCGATGCCGTGCAGCGCGTCGTCGGCCCAGGCCGCCCCTTCGCGCAGCACCGCCTCGCGCAGCGCCAGGTCCGCATCGAAACGATTGTGCTCGGGAACGGGGTCGACCACGTTGTCGACTTCGTGGGTGGTCCAGTCCTGCATCGCGCTGGGGCGGAGCCATGGCGAATGCGCCCCGCGGATCCGACGGCAATGGCCGTGGTTGCCTTCGCGTTATAGCCCTGCCCGTGCGGCCGGGCAAGCACGCGGCCAAGTACCATACGCGGGATCGGGCCCCGGCCCGCACCCCGCATGGACCCCCATTGCCCCTGTCTGCCCCTTTCCTGCCTGCGTTGCGCATCGTGATCCCGTCGCCCCGCCCCGACTCCATCCGTCCCCCGCGGGTAGCGCCCCGCCCCCTGCCCGTCCCCTCGCACGTCGCCGGCGAGCCGGCCCGCCGCCCATGACGGCGCGCAAGCCCTCGCTGTTCGACCTGCGCGCCGGGGCCGTCGAGGCCTTGCAGCTCAGCCCGCGCAGCGGCGATCTCGATGCGCTGCTCGAGGCGCTGGAGCAGCACCTGGCCGCCTCGCCCGACTTTTTCCGCGGCGAGGCGCTGGTCATCGATCTGCGCCGCCTGCCGCAGGGCCAGGCACTGGACGTGGACGCGCTGGCCGACTGGCTGGGCGGGCGCGGGCTGCGCCCGCTGGGCCTGCTGGCGGGCGCCGAGCCGGCCCCCTCCACCCGTCTGCCCCTGCTGCACGGCCAGGAGCGCCGCGCCGTCGAGGCATCGGCGCAGGCGGGCGCTTCCACCCAGACAGCCTCCTGCGCCCCGGACAGCCCCGGCGCGCAGGCGAGCCCGGCGCCAGTGGCGCCCTCCGGGGGAACGACCCTGCTGGTCGAACGCCCTCTGCGCTCGGGCCAGCGCGTGTACTCGGCAGGCGACGTCATCGTGCTCGACGCGGTCAGCCACGGCGCGGAAATCATCGCCGGGGGCAACATCCACGTCTACGCGGCGCTGCGCGGGCGCGCGCTGGCCGGTGCGCACGGCGACGCCAGCGCGCGCATCTTCTGCAGCTGCCTGGAGCCCGAGCTGGTGGCCATCGCCGGTGTGTATCGCACCGCCGAGCAGCCCCTTGCGCCGGACATCGCCGGCAAGAGCGCCCAGGTGCTGCTGGATGGCGAAACACTTCGCTTCGAGCCCCTGCGCGGACGCTGAGCCAGGCGCGCGACCTGCACACCCCACTTCCCTTCCCCAGCAGCCTCTCTCCCATTCGTATTCCGTCACCATGGCAAAAATCATCGTCGTCACCTCGGGCAAAGGCGGAGTCGGCAAGACCACCACCAGCGCGGCCTTCGCCTCGGGCCTCGCCCTTCGGGGCCACAAGACCGCCGTCATCGATTTCGACGTCGGCCTGCGCAACCTGGACCTGATCATGGGCTGCGAGCGGCGCGTGGTGTACGACTTCATCAACGTGATCCAGGGTGAAGCCAACCTGAACCAGGCGCTGATCAAGGACAAGCTCTGCGACCAGCTCTTCGTGCTGCCGGCATCGCAGACCCGGGACAAGGACGCGCTCACCAAGGAAGGCGTGCAGAAGGTGCTGGAGGACCTGGACGCGATGGGCTTCACCTACATCGTCTGCGACAGCCCCGCTGGCATCGAGAGCGGCGCGCTGCTGGCCATGCACTTCGCCGACGAGGCGCTGATCGTCACCAACCCCGAGGTGTCGTCGGTGCGCGACTCCGACCGCATCCTGGGCATCCTGGGCTCCAAGACCCGCCGTGCCATCGAGGGAGGCGAGCCGATCCGGGAGCACCTGCTGATCACCCGCTACAACCCGAGGCGCGTGGCCGACGGCGAGATGCTGTCCATCGACGACATCCAGGAGATCCTGCGCCTGAAGCTCATCGGCGTGGTGCCGGAGAGCGAGGCCGTGCTGCAGGCCTCGAACCAGGGCACCCCGGCCATCCACCTGGAGGGCTCGGACGTGGCCGGCGCCTACCAGGACGTGATTGCCCGCTTCCTCGGCGAGGAGCGCCCGCTGCGCTTCACCGAGTACCAGAAGCCCGGCCTGTTCAAGCGCCTGTTCGGCCGTTGAGCAGGAGAATGCCCATGTCCATCCTGTCCTTCCTGCTCGGCGAGAAGAAGAAGACGGCGAGCATCGCCAAGGAGCGCCTGCAGATCATCCTCGCGCACGAGCGCGCCTCCGGCGCTCCGGCGGACTACCTCCCGGCGCTGCAACGCGATCTGATGGAGGTGATCTCGCGCTACGTGCGCGTCGATCCGAACGACATCCAGGTCAAGCTCGAACGCCACGAGTCGCTGGAAGTGCTCGAGGTGAAGATCGAGATCCAGCAGTCCTGAGCCGATTCATCCGCGGGCCAGCCCGTCGGTGCCGAAGCCATAGGCTTCTTCGAGCATGCGCTCGACCTGGGGCTGCCAGGGCGGCAGCCACACCCCCAGCCAGTTCCTCAGGGCCTCGCAGTCCAGGCGGGAATTGGCCGGCCTCGGCGCAGCGGCCGGGTACTCCGCACTGGTGATCGGCTGCACCTGCGCGGCGTCGCAGCGCAGGCTCATGCCGCGTTGCGCGACGTAGCTGAGCACGTGGCAGGCATAGCCGTGCCAGCTCGTGCAGCCGCTGCTGCTCAGGTGGTACAGCCCCGCGTTGGCCCGGGCCAGTTCCGGCTCGCGCATCAGGCGGTGCAGTGCCAGCGCACTGAGGTCGGCGATCAGCTCGGCGGAAGTCGGCGCGCCCACCTGGTCGGCCACCACGCGCAGGCTTTCGCGCTCGCAGCCCAGACGCACCATGGTCTTCGCGAAATTGCCGCCCCTCGCCGCGAACACCCAGGAAGTGCGCAGGATCAGGTGCCTGCAGGCACTGGCGCGGATGGCCTGCTCGCCGTCGAGCTTGCTGCGCCCGTACACGCCCAGCGGATGCGTGGGATCGCTCTCGCGCCATGGTCGCGTGCCGCTGCCGTCGAATACGTAGTCGGTCGAGTAGTGCAGCAGCCAGGCTCCGCTGGCCGCGGCGTAGTCGGCCAGCAGCGCCGGACCCTCGGCATTGACCCGGTGCGCGAGATCGGGCTCGCTCTGCGCCCGGTCCACCGCCGTGTAGGCGGCGGCGTTGACCACCACCCCGGGGCGCAGGCGATCCAGCAGGGCGCGCATGGCCCGCACATCCCCGAGATCGGCTTGCGTGCGCCCCATCGCAAGCAGCTCCCCCAGGGGCAGCAGGGCACGGCGCAATTCCCAGCCGAGCTGTCCGTCTGCGCCCAGCAGCAGGATGCGCGGGCCGCGGGTCGCGGACGACGGCCCGCTCACTGCAGGCTCGCTTCGCGGTAGCTGCCGCTGAGCACGTGCTCGACCCAGCCCTCGTGTTCCAGGTACCAGCGCACGGTGCGTTCCAGGCCCGAGGCGAAGTCCACCTCCGGAACCCAGCCCAGCTCGCGCTGGAGCCGCGAGCCGTCGATGGCGTAGCGCCGGTCGTGCCCGGGGCGATCGGTCACGAAGGCGATCTGCCGCGCGTAACCCAGACCGTCGGCGCGGGGACGCAAGGTGTCCAGCAGGGAGCACAACTGGCGCACCAGATCGATGTTGCGCACCTCGTTGCGCCCGCCCACGTTGTAGCTGCTCCCGACCTCTCCGCGCGCCAGCACCAGCTCGATGGCCCGGCAGTGATCCTCCACGTACAACCAGTCGCGCACGTTGGACCCGTCGCCGTACACGGGCAGGGGCTGGCCCGCCAGCGCATGGTGGATCATCAGGGGAATGAGCTTTTCCGGAAACTGGTACGGCCCGTAGTTGTTCGAGCAGTTGGTGGTGAGCACCGGCAGCCCGTAGGTGTGGTGCCAGGCACGCACCAGGTGGTCGCTGGCCGCCTTGCTGGCAGCATAGGGGCTGTTGGGGGCATAGGCCGTGGTTTCCCGGAAAGGCGGATCCTGCGGCCCCAGCGAGCCGTAGACCTCGTCGGTGGACACGTGCAGGAAGCGAAAGCCGTCCGCCTGCGGGCCCTGCAGGCCGGCGTGGTAGGCGCGTGCCGCCTCCAGGAGCTCGAAGGTGCCCTGGACATTGGTGCGGATGAAGGCTCCGGGGCCATCGATGGAGCGGTCCACATGGCTTTCCGCGGCGAAGTGCACCAGCGCGCGCGGCCGATGCCTTTGCAGCAGATCGCGCACCAGCGCGCCGTCGCAGATGTCCACGCGCTCGAAGCCCAGGCGCGCATCGCCGCGCAGATCGGCCAGGCTTTCCAGATTGCCCGCATAGGTCAGCGCGTCCAGCACCAGCAGTGGCTCGTCGTTGCGACGCAGCCAGGAATGCACGAAATTGGCGCCGATGAAGCCGGCGCCTCCGGTCACGAAGATCATGGGTAGGCGGTCTCGTCGAACTGCGGCAGATTGCCGCGCAGGGCATTCTAGGGGCGGGCACGGGGACGTCCGCCGGAAAACCCTGCGGACCCGGTAGAATCCCCAGGTTTGGCGCGGGGGATACCACGCACGCCACCGGGGGAGCAGCCATGCCGCCGGTCCAACCCGCCCTCCCGAAAAGCCCGGCGCGCCGGGCCGACGCCCGACATGCCCGCAAGCACCTCCATCGACACCTCAGGGCTGCGCCTGGAGTTCACGCGCCACGGCGCCCAGGCCCTTGCCACGGCTCGCACCACGCTGGCCACGCTGCCGCAGCACCCGGGCGAGCTGGTTTCCAGCAGCATCCTCAACGGCAGCGAAGGCCGTCCGGCCTGGCACATGCTTTCCCGCCTGGGCGCGCAGGGTCGCGACGCTCCGGCCTCGGCCGCCGCGGCTTTCCTGCAGGCTGAACACGAACGTATGGTCCGGTGGGCGGAGGATCTGATCGGCTCGTCCGAACAGCCTCTGGACATCATCCACCTTGGTGCCGGAGGCTCCGAGACCCCCATGCTGGCGCTGCACACCGCGCTGGCGGTGCTGCAGGCACCGCGTTGCCGCGTGCACTGGGTCGCCAACCTCGACGGCTCGACCCTGGAGTCCGCACTGCAGTCCAGCGATCCCAGGCGTACCTGGGTCCTGGTGAACAGCAAGTCCTTCCGCACCCAGGAGGTCATGCGCAATGCGGAATCGGTGGTGCAATGGCTGCAGGCCCACCTGGGCGCGGAGCAGGCCCGCAGCCGCCTGGTCGCGCTGACCGCCAACGCCGAAGCCGCCTACCAGCGCTTCGGCATGCCCATGAGCCAGGTGTTCCGTTCGCTGCCCGAGATCGGCGGGCGCTTCTCCCTGTGGAGCGCCCATGGCATGGCCCTGCTGCTGGCCTTCGGGGCCGACGCGGTGGCCGAGCTGCATGCCGGCGCACTGGAGATGGACCGCCATTTCCTCGACACCCCGCTGGTCTCCAGCGCCCCGGGCCTGCTGGCCGGCTTGTCGCATGCCTATCGCGTGCGTTTCGGTCTGCCGCTGCTGTCCATCGGGCTGTACGGAGACGCCTTCGCCCACATGCCGCTGTATCTGCAGCAGCTGCTCATGGAGTCGCTGGGCAAGTCCACCTCGGCCGACGGGCTGCAGCCGGTGGCGGTCAGCGGGCCGGCGGTGATCAGCGGCGTGGGCACGCCGGTGCAGCACACCTATTTCCAGCTTCTGCACCAGGCGGCGGTTCCGGTGTTCCACGAGATCGTCGCCGTGGCCCGGCCCTGGCATGCCCGACACGCCGAGCACCTGGCGCTGCTGTCCAACGCCCTCGGCCAGGCCGATGCGCTGTGGAACGGCAAGGACGCCTCGAGCTGGCAGCGCGAGTTGATGCAGCAGGGCATGCCGGCGGCCGAGGCGCTGCGAGCTGCCCACCACCGCGCCTGCCCGGGCGGGCGCCCGTCGACCTTCATCTGGATCCACGAGCTGCGGCCCCACCAGCTCGGCGCCCTGCTCGCGCTGTACGAGCACCGCACCGTGGTCGAGGGCTGGCTGTACGGTATCAACCCCTTCGACCAGTGGGGCGTGGAGCTCGGCAAGACACTGGCCACGCGCATCGAGCAGGCCCTGCTGACCCGCGACGCCCAGGGCCTGAGCGACGAGACCACCGCATCCATCGACTACCTTCGCCAACAACTCGCCTCATGACCAAGCCACCCGCCGAAGCGCCCGACGCGAGCGCGCCCAGCAGCCCTGCGAATGCCTCGGCCCTGCTGGGCGAGCGGCGCGCCAAGCTGGCCGCGCTGCGCGCCCAGGGCAGCGCCTACCCCAACGACTTCAAGCCCGACGCCCGTGCGGCCTCGCTGCATGCCGACTACGACCCGGTTCCCGCGGACGAATTGCCGGCGCTGGCACGCCAGGTCTCGGTGGCAGGGCGTCTGATGCTCAAGCGCGTCATGGGCAAGGCCAGTTTCGGCACCTTGCAGGACGCCAGCGGGCGCATCCAGATCTACGTCACCAACGACCACACCGGCGAGGCCGGCCACAGCGCCTTCAAGCACTTCGACCTCGGCGACATCGTGGCCTGCCGGGGCACGCTGTTCAAGACCCGCAGCGGCGAACTGACCGTGCAGGCCACCGAGCTGCGCCTGCTGGCCAAGAACCTGCATCCCCTGCCGGACAAGTTCCACGGCCTGGAGGACGTGGAGACGCGCTATCGCCAGCGCTACGTGGATCTGCTGGTCACCCCGGAGTCGCGTCAGCGCTTCGTGGACCGCGGCCGCATCGTCTCGGCGCTGCGCGTGGAAATGGAACAGGCCGGCTTCGTCGAGGTCGAAACCCCGATGCTGCACCCCATTCCCGGTGGTGCCAACGCCAAGCCCTTCATTACCCACCACAATGCGCTGGACCAGGAAATGTTCCTGCGCATCGCCCCCGAGCTGTACCTCAAGCGGCTGGTGGTCGGCGGTTTCGAGCGGGTGTTCGAGATCAACCGCAACTTCCGCAACGAGGGCATCTCGGTACGCCACAACCCCGAGTTCACGATGATGGAGTTCTATTGCGCCTACTGGAACCACCAGGACGTGATGGACTACACGGAGGGCCTGCTGCGCCAGGCCGCGATCCGGGCCCGTGGGGCGGCGCGCTTCCAGTACCAGGGACGCGAGATCGATTTCGACTCCGGCTTCGCGCGCCTGAGCGTGCGCGATGCCGTGGCCTTGCATGCCGGCCTGGACGCGCAGGCCCTGGACGACCCGCGTGCCCTGCGTGACGTGCTGCAGCGAGCCGGTGAGCCCGCCCCCGCGCACTGGGGCGTGCCGGAACTGCAGTTCGGGGTGTTCGAGGCCGTGGTCGAGGAAAGGCTGTGGCAGCCCACGTTCATCGTCGACTATCCGGTGGAAGTCTCGCCGCTGGCCCGCGCCAGCGACTCCGACCCTGGCGTCGCCGAGCGCTTCGAGCTGTTCATCGCCGGACGCGAGATCGCCAACGGATTTTCCGAGCTCAACGACCCGGAGGACCAGGCGGCCCGCTTCGCCGCGCAGGTGGCGAACAAGGATGCCGGCGACGAGGAAGCGATGTACTTCGACGCGGACTACATCCGCGCGCTCGAAGTCGGCATGCCCCCGGCCGGCGGCTGTGGAATCGGCATCGACCGCCTGGTCATGCTGCTGACCGACGCGCCCAGCATTCGCGACGTGATCCTGTTCCCGGCGCTGCGGCGCTCGGCCGGATGATGCGACGGCGACGCAGGCCGGACGAGCCCTTCCTGTGCCAGGAGCGCGGCGAGGTGTCGCTGCACTTCGGCATGTCGGCGCTGCAGAGTCGCATGCGAAGCGCCGAGCCCAACCGCCTGGTGCTGGACTACACGCGGGCCATGATGGCCTTCGTGCTGCTGCAGCCCCAGCCGGAGCATGTGGTGATGATCGGCCTGGGCGGGGGCTCCCTGGCCAAGTACTGCCACGCCCACCTGCCAGACTCGCGTTTCACCGCGGTGGAGATCAACCCCGAGGTGATCGCCATGCGCGGCACGTTCGCCGTGCCGCCGGACGACGAGCGTTTCGCCGTGGTGCAGGCGGACGGGGCTGTCTGGATCCGCGAACACGAACAATCCTGCGACGTGCTGCTGCTCGACGGATTCGACTCCGCCGGTCTGCCGGAATCCCTGTCCAGCCAGGAGTTCTACGATGCCTGCGCTCGCGCCCTGCGCCCCGGTGGCCTGCTGGTGTCCAACCTGTGGGCACCCGAGTTCCGTCGCGACGAAGTCATCCGGCGCATGCGCGCGGCCTTCGATTCCGGCGTGGCGGCGATGAGCGCCGAGCAGGGCGAGAACACCATCGCCTTCGCGCGCCGCGCGACCGGCTGGCCCTCGCTCGAACAACTGTTCCAGCGCGCCCGCGAGCTCGAGGATGGGCACGCCCTGGACCTGCAGGCCGCGGCGCGCCGCCTGGCCATGGCCCTGGCCGGCGCGCCGGTCGACACGGATTCTTGCTGAAACCCCTGTTTTTCTGCGGGAAAGGTCTGCACGCACGCGCTTCGGGGCGCTACAGTGCCGCAAGGCTCGGCAGCGCGAAGGCCCGAGCCAGGCCCTGACGGACCCTCCCGATGAGCACCCTGTTGCACGTAGTCTTCTGGCGCCACGCCGAGGCGGAGGAATCCGCCCCCGGGGGCGACGACCTGCGCCGCGCGCTGACCCGCGAAGGCCGGCGCGACGCCAGCTCGATGGCGGCCTGGATCAAGGCCCACGTCCCCAAGCCGTGGACCGTGTGCTGCAGCCCCGCGCTGCGCAGCCGGCAGACGGCGCTGGCCCTGGCCGACTACCCGGTCGAGCGCGCCGAACTGGCTCCCGATCGCGGAGTCGTGGACATCCTGGAGGTGGTCGAATCCTGCCGCGAGACCGGCCATGCACTGGTGCTGTGCGGGCACCAGCCCGCGCTGGGCAGCGCGGCGCTGCGCTGGCTGTGCGGGGCGCAGCTCCCCTTCACCCTGCGCAAGGGCGGGCTCATGTGGGTCTGCGAGCGCGAGCGGGCCGGCCAGCCGGCCCGGGTGCTGCGTGCCTGCGTCAGCCCCGATCTCATCGACTGAGCCCCCTCGCGCGCGAAACCCACGCGCCGTCGTCGAGGCGACTGTCATCGTGGCGTCACCATTCGGTCACGGGACCGACATCTGCCTCTCGTATCGTGTTGCAACATCTGACACGAGGAGCATGGCATGTTCGATCACGACCCCGCGGATACCACGCGCCAGGGCCGGCTGTTGACCGGCGCGGGCAGCGCACGCGGCAAGCTGCGCATCTCCTGGGCGCGCCACGCCGACGAGGTGCGCGAAGCCCAGCGGCTGCGCTGGAAGATTTTCGTCGAGGAACTGGGCGCACGCTCGGGCAGTCCCGAGCCTGGATACGACATCGACATTTTCGATCCCTACTGCGACCACCTGCTGGCACGCGATGACGACGACCGGCTGGTGGGTACCTACCGCGTTCTGGCTCCGCACCAGGCCAAGCGCATCGGTGGGCTGTACTCGGAAACCGAGTTCGACCTCACGCGGCTTTTGCACCTGCGTGCGCGCCTGCTCGAACTCGGTCGCGCCTGCGTGCACCGCGATCATCGCAGCGGCGGCGTGATCCTGGCCCTGTGGGCGGGACTGGCCGAGTACATGCGGCGCCACGACCTGCAAGCCATGATCGGCTGCTCCAGCGTGTCCATGCGCGACGGCGGGCACTATGCCGCCAGCCTGTGGGCGCGCCTGCGCGCCACCCATCTGGCGCCGGCGGAGGATCAGGTGCAGCCACGACTCGCGCTGCCGGTGGACAACCTGCGCCAGGACCTGCCCACCGAACCCCCCGCGCTGCTCAAGGGCTACCTGCGCGTGGGGGCTCGGGTCTGCGGAGCCCCGGCCTGGGATCCCGATTTCAACACCGCGGACTTTCCGCTGCTGATGCGCCTGGACGCCGTGCAGCAGCGCTACGCGCGGCACTTCCTCGGCAACGCCTGAGCGCGCGCCGGCAGCAAGTCCCTCAGGCGCTCAGCAAGTCCCTCAGGCGCTCACCTGGGCCTGGAGCTGCAACTGCAGGTCCAGGCCCACGCGCTGCCACTCGGAGACTTCCTGCTCCAGGCTGTACTGGGTCAGAGGGGAGGCTCGCAACCAGCGCGCGGCGGCCTCGATGCGCGTACCCGAAACGCCCTGTGGCCCGGCCACCAGACGCAGGCCCCCGTCGAGCTCCACGTCACGCCGGTTGCGCGCCAGCAGCACCGCGAGGCGCAGGGCCAGCAGGGCGCGCAGATCGACGGGCGGCCCGGTGAGGGCGCCCAGCTTTTTCAGCTTGCCTCCATGGCACAGCAGCATCTCGGCCATCGCGGCCTGCTCGCTGCGCGAGAAGCCTGGCATGTCCGCGTTGCCGACGATGTAGGCCGAATGCTTGTGGTAGGCGCTGTGGGAGATCGACAGCCCCACCTCGTGCAGCTGCGCCGCCCAGCGCAGCGCCTGCCGGCGCTCGGGCGGGGCCTGGGGATCGAGCTGATCCAGCAATTGCAGCGCCAGCTGCTCCACGCGTGCCGACTGGCGCGTGTCGACCCCGTAGCGCTGCGTGAACTGTTGCACCGTGAGCTCGCGCATGTCCTGCTGCTGCTCGCGCCCCAGCAGGTCGTACAGCACGCCCAGGCGCAAGCCCGCGTCGGTGGCCTCCATGTCCTTCAGGCCCAGTTCCTCGAAGACCGCCAGCATGATGGCCAGCCCGCCGGCGGCCACCGGCAGGCGGTCCGGTTTCAGCCCGGGCATGCGCAGGGTGCTCAGGTCCTCGGCCTGCACGTAGATCTTGCGCAGACGACGCAGACCGCCACGGGTGATCCCCAGGGTGGCGCCGGAATCGTTGAGCTGGCTGCCCACGAGAATGTCCGCCAGGGCGCGCGCGGTGCCGCTGGAGCCTACCGCCGAGGCCCAGCCGGTCTTGCGGAAATTGCGCGCGATGATCTGGATCTCCCGCCGCGCCGCCAGCTCGGCGGACTTCATGCGCTGCTCGTCGACTCGCCCGGCCGGGAAGAACTCGCGGGTCATGGACACGCAGCCGATGTACAGGGACTCCATCATGCGCGGCTCCAGGCCGGAGCCGATGATGAACTCGGTCGAACCGCCGCCGATGTCCACCACCAGGCGGTGTCCCGCCGACGGGGTCACCGAATGGGCCGCGCCGATGTAGACCAGTCGCGCCTCCTCGCGCCCCGCGATCACCTCGATCGGGAACCCCAGCGCCTGCTGCGCGCGCTCCAGGAACGCCGGGGCATTCTTGGCCACGCGCACCGCGTTGGTGGCCACCGCGCGCACCCGCTCCGGGTGGAACTGACGCAGTCGCTCGCCGAAACGGCGCAGCGTGGCCAGCGCGCGCTGCTGGCTTTCCTCGGTGAGGCTCTTGTTCTCGTCCAGGCCCGCGCCCAGGCGCACCGGCTCGCGCAGCGAGTCCAGGGGATAGATCTGCGCCCCATGCGGACTTTCCGCGGCCTTGCCCACCAGCATGCGAAAACTGTTGGAGCCTAGGTCGACGGCGGCGAGGTGCTGGACTTTCAGGGACATGGCGCAAGTTGAACACGGCCGCATGACACGCCCTTGACGATGTCATGTAGATTTCACGGGAATGTGGGATCGTAAGCCTTTCGCGCCTCCGCACGCGGCAGTTTCCCGTTTCCGAATCTTCCATGGCCAAGCCAGCGCCTTCACCCCTGATCAACCGAGAAATCGGCATCCTGGCCTTCAACCGCCGGGTGCTGGCCCAGGCACAGGATCCGGCCATCCCGCCGCTGGAGCGCCTGCGCTACCTGTGCATCGTCGCGTCGAACCTGGACGAATTCTTCGAGACCCGCGTGGCGCAGCTGCAGGATGTGCTGGAGCATGAGCCGGCGGCCCTGACGCCCGACGGGCTGCCGGTGGCCGAGGCGCTGCGCCTGATCGCCGACGAGGCGCACGCGCTGGTGGCCGAGAAATACCGGCTGCTGCAGCAGTCCATCTACCCCATGCTGCACGACGTGGGCGTGCGCTTCGTCACCAGCGGCGAATGGTCCCAGCGCCAGGAGCGCTGGGCCCGCGCCTACTTCGAGCGCGAGGTGCTGCCGGTGCTCACGCCCATCGGGCTCGACCCGGCGCACCCCTTTCCCAAGGTGCTCAACAAGAGCCTGAATTTCGCCGTCATGCTCGAAGGCACGGACGCCTTCGGGCGCAATGTGGACCTGGGCATCATCCAGGCGCCCAGGGCCCTGCCGCGGGTGCTGGAAATGCCGGGCGAACTCGTGGAGGACGACAAGCTGCACAGTTTCGTGCTGCTGTCCTCGCTGATGCAGGCTTACGCAGGGCATCTGTTCCCGGGCCTGAAGGTGCTGGGCGTGCACCAGTTCCGCGTCACCCGCAACAGCGAGTTGTTCGTGGACGACGACGAGATCACCAACCTGCGCACGGCCCTGCAGGGCGAGCTGCGGGCTCGCCACTATGGCGACGCCGTGCGCCTGGAGGTCACCGCCGCCTGTCCGCAGCCCCTGCTCGAGCGCCTGATGCGCGAGAACGGCCTGCACGAGCGCGACTGTTTCCGGGTCGACGGCCCGGTCAACCTGGCACGCCTGCAGGCGATCATCGACATGCTTCCGCAGTCGCGCCTGACCTACCCGCCGCATCTGCCGGCTCCCCTGCCCGGCTGGCCGGGCGCCGAGCCGGAGCTGTTCGAGCACATCCGCGCCGGCGATGTGCTTCTGCATCATCCCTACGACAGCTTCGGCCCCGTCGTGGACCTGGTGCGAACCGCCGCGCGCGACCCGCAGGTCCTGGCCATCAAGCAGACCATCTACCGCGCCGGGCACACCTCGGAGCTGATGGAAGCCCTGATCGAGGCCGCGCGCAACGGCAAGGAAGTCACCGTCGTGCTGGAGCTGATGGCCCGCCTGGACGAGGAGACCAACATCAACTGGGCGGCTCGCCTGGAGGCCGAGGGAGCGCATGTGGTCTACGGCGTGGTGGGGTACAAATGCCACGCCAAGATGCTCATGGTGGTGCGCCGGGAGCGCGTGGGGCGCCGAGCCGGGCAGCTGCGGCGCTACGTGCACCTGGGCACCGGCAACTACCACACCCGAACCGCGCGGCTGTACACCGATTTCGGGCTCATGACCGCCGACGAGGCCATCTGCGCCGACGTCAACCAGGTGTTCCTGGAAATCACCGGCTCTTCCAAGTTCGCTCCGCTGAGACGCCTGTGGCAATCCCCCTTTTCGCTGCTGGATCGGCTGATTCGCTCCATTCGTCACGAGGCGCGCCTGGCCCGCGCGGGCAAGACGGCACGCATCTGGGCGCGGGTAAATGCCCTGGTCGAGCCCACGGTGATCGGCGAGCTGTACAAGGCCGCGCGCGCCGGGGTGGAGATCCGACTGCTGGTGCGCGGGCCGTGCATGCTGCGCCCGGGCATCGCCGGACTGTCGGAGAACATTCGCGTGCGCTCGGTGATCGGACGGTTCCTGGAGCACTCGCGGGTGTTCTATTTCCACAACGACGGAGCCGAGGATGTCTGGATCTCCTCGGCCGACTGGATGGAGCGCAACCTGTTCCGCCGCGTCGAGATCGCCGCGCCCATCCTGGACCCCGAGGCCAAGGCCAAGGTCATCCGCGAGGGTCTGCGCGTGCACTGGACCAACCCCGGCAACGCCTGGGACATGGACGGGGCCGGCAACTGGCGCCGCGCCCGCGGCTGGCACACCGGGCGCAGCAGCCACCAGGTACTGATCGACTCGCGCGGCCCCGAGGCGGGCTGAGAAGCCGCCGCGACCCCGGGCAGGCGCCTTCGCGCAGGCGCACTGCCGGGCTGCTCAGCCCTGCTCGACCAGAGGCTCCTGGGGCGCGACCGGCTGCGGCAGCACGATGCGCTGGGCGGGGAAGCGGGCGCTGAAGGTGCTGCCCTCGCCCAGCTGGCTGGCGATGCGCAGTTCCGCCTGGTGGCGCAACAGCGCATGCTTGACGATGGCCAGGCCCAGGCCGGTTCCGCCCGACTCGCGCGAGCGCCCGCGGTCCACGCGGTAGAAGCGCTCGGTCAGGCGCGGAATGTGCTCGGACGCGATGCCGATGCCATCGTCGCTGACGCTGAACTCGCCCACCGCATCGCCCAGTCCGGTGTCGAGTACGCGCCAGCGAATCTGGATCAGCCCGCCCTCGGGGGTATAGCGCACGGCGTTGCTCACCAGGTTGCCGAAGGCGCTGGACAGCTCACCACCGGCGCCGCGCAACTTGCTCACGTCGGCTTCCGCCTCGATGCGGTGACGTCCACCGGACAGCGCGCGGGCGTCGGCGGCCAGTCGCGCCACCATATTGGGCATGTCCAGCAGTTCCTCGGCGGGCTGGTGCGGGTCGCCCTCCAGGTGGGCCAGGGTCAGCAGGTCCTCCACCAGGTGGCGCATGCGGTCGCTCTGCTGCTGCATCAGCGCCAGCACCCGCTCGCGCTCCTCGGCGGAAAAATCCAGGCTGCGCAGGGTCTCGACGAAACCCGCGATCACCGTCAAGGGGGTCTTGATCTCGTGCGAGACATTGGCCACGAAATCTCTACGCATCGCCTCGGTGCGCTCGATCTGGGTGACGTCCCTGGACAGCAGCAGGCGATCGCCGTCGCCGTAGGGAATCACCTGCACGCTCAGCAGCAGGTTGCCCTGACTGCCGCTGCGGCGCATCAGCAGGGGCTCGGCGAATTGGCGCCCGGCCAGGTAGGCGACGAACTCGGGGTTGCGGATCAGGTGCACCGCGTGCTGACGCATGTCACGTCGCGGGTCGAGACCGAAATGCCCCGCGGCGGTGGCGTTGCACCAGTCGATCTGGCCCTGCTCGTCGATCAGCATCACCCCGTTGGGCGAGGCCTGGAGCGCCTCGATGAAGCGCGCCAGCTTGCCCTCCTCGCGCTGCACGCGGCTTTGCCACAGGCGCAACTGGCGTGCGCTGCGGTAGAACACCTCGCCCCATGCGCCGAAGGAAGCCGGGACACTGTCGCGCTGCGGAAAGCGCAGCCACGCCAGCAGGCGCGAGCGCGCCAGGGTATCGAAGGCCACCACGCCCAGGGCGATGGCGCAGGCCAGCGACAGGCCCGCGGCCTCGTCCAGCCAGTGCGCGAGCAGGCCGCCGGCGAGCGCCATCACGGCCGCGAGCGCGGCCAGGCGGAGGATCACGGAGCGCATGGGCGGGGCCCGATGCTCAGCCAGCGGCGGTGGCGCCCTGACGCTGCGTGAACCGGTACCCCGCCCCCCGCACCGTCTCGACGAGTTCGGAACAATGCGCCGGGGCCAGCGCCTCGCGCAGGCGCTTGATGTGCACGTCCACGGTGCGCTCCTCGATGAACACGTGGTCGCCCCACACCTTGTCGAGCAGCGCGCCGCGGCTGTGCACGCGCTCCGGGTGGGTCATCATGAAGTGCAGCAGCTTGAACTCGGTGGGACCGAGGCGCAGCTCCTTCTCCGCGCCATCGGGCCCGGTGTAGGTGACCCGACGCGTACCCGGATCCACGGCCAGCGCGCCTGCGCGCACGGGCTCGTCGGTGAGCTGCGGCGAACGCCGGCGCAGCACCGCACGGATGCGCGCCAGCAGCTCCTTGGGCGAGAAGGGCTTGGTGATGTAGTCGTCGGCGCCCGCGTCGAGCCCGGCGATGGTGTCGGTCTCCTCGCTTCGCGCGGTGAGCAGGATCATCGGGATGCCCCGCGTGCGCGCTCCCTGCCGCAGCTCACGCAGCAAGGCCACGCCGGACATCCCCGGGAGCATCCAGTCCACCAGCATCACGTCGGGGAGCACGTCGCGAATCAGGCGCAAGGCCTCCTCCGCGCTGCCTGCCACGATGGGGCAATGGCCGGCGTGACGCAGATTCACCGCGAGCAATTCGGCGATCGCGGGCTCGTCTTCGACAATCAGGATGTTGCTGGGCATGGATAGGACTCGGGCCTGCGACTGCCTGTCCCGCGACGCGTGTGTCGCGGGTTCAGAGGGTTCCCGCCACTTCGTTGAAGGCTTCCTTGTTGTGGCGCACGTCGGTGCCGCGCACCACGTAGATGACGAACTCGGCGATGTTCTTGGCGTGGTCGCCGATGCGCTCGATGGCCTTGGCGATGAACACCATGTCCAAGCTGGCGGAGATGTTGCGCGGATCCTCCATCACGTAGGTGATGAGCTTGCG
This sequence comes from Pseudomonadota bacterium, assembly GCA_021808445.1. Lineage (GTDB taxonomy): Bacteria > Pseudomonadota > Gammaproteobacteria > Burkholderiales > Burkholderiaceae_C > Thiomonas_A. Next base: position 62,651 of record JAKBBP010000001.1, on the reverse strand, counting down.
CATGAAGGAATCGAATTCGGCGTCGATGGCGCTGTCGGCGGTCACGATGTCCACCGCAGCGCGTTCGTCCAGGCGCGCGAAGGCGTCCAGCGCCTTGCGGATCTGCGCCACGGCGAGGTCGGACTCGCGGATGATCTCGTTGAAGGAGATGCTCAGGTTGGCACCCGCCTCGACCAGGTCGCGCGCCATGCGCGCGATGCGGTCGGCCTCGTCGCCCACGCGCTCAAGATTGGTGATGGTCTTGGAGATGGCCAGCATCAGGCGCAGGTCTCGCGCGGTGGGTTGGCGCTTGGCGATGATCTGCGCCACGTCGGCGTCGATCTCCACCTCCAGCTGGTTCACCCTCTTCTCGTTGAGCATCACCCCGCGCGCGGCCTCGGCGTCGAAGTGGCGCAGCGCGTACACGGCCTGCGCGATCTGGGATTCGACCAGGCCGCCCATCTCCAGCACACGCGTGGTGATGGCGCTGATCTCGGCGTCGAACTGGGTGGAAAGGTGCTTGTCCATGACAGGATCTCCTGGCGCGCGTTCAGCCGAAACGGCCGGTGATGTAATCCTCGGTCTGCTGCTTGCGCGGCTTGAGGAAGATCTGGTTGGTATCGCCGAATTCGATGAGCTCGCCCAGGTACATGTAGGCGGTGTAGTCGGACACGCGCGCGGCCTGCTGCATGTTGTGGGTGACGATGGCCACCGTGTAGTCGCTCTTGAGCTCGGTGACCAGCTCCTCGATCTTGCCGGTGGAGATGGGATCCAGCGCCGAGGTGGGCTCGTCGAGCAGCAGCACCTCGGGACGGATCGCGATGGCCCGCGCGATGCACAGGCGCTGCTGCTGGCCGCCGGACAGGCTCAGGCCGCTCTGGTGCAGCTTGTCCTTCACCTCCTCCCACAGCGCGGTCTTGGTCAGCGCCCACTGCACGCGCTCCTCCATGTCGGCGCGCGGCAGCTTCTCGTACAGGCGGATGCCGAAGGCGATGTTCTCGAAGATCGACATCGGGAACGGCGTGGGCTTCTGGAACACCATGCCCACGCGCGCGCGCAGCAGCGACACGTCCTCGGTCTTGGACAGGATGTTGCGGCCGTCGAACATGACCTCGCCCTCGGCGCGCTGATCCGGGTAGAGCTCGAACATGCGGTTGAAGATGCGCAGCAGCGTGGACTTGCCGCAGCCCGAGGGCCCGATGAAGGCCGTGACCTGGCGGTCCGCGATGTCCAGGCTCACGTCCTTGATGGCGCGGTACTTGCCGTAGTAGAAATTGACATTGCGCACGGACACGCGCGTCTTGCTGGGCGCGTTCGGCTCGATTGCCTCTTGGGTCATCGTCGGTTCTCGGGGGCGAGGTTCACAGGCGCTTGCGCAGGAAGATGCGGGTGGCGATGTTGATCACCAGCACCACGGCGATCACCAGGAAGGCCGCCGCGTAGGCCAGCGCATGCGCGGAGGCGAAGGGCTGGTTGATGAAGCTCCAGATCACGTAGGTGAGGTAGCCGATGGGCTCGCGCGTGAGCTGGCCGTTCCACAGGTAGTTCGACCATCCTGCCGTGTAGATCAACGGTGCCGTCTCGCCCACCGAGATGGCCAGCGACAGCAGCACCCCGGTGATCACGCCCGAGCGCGCTGCCGGCAACAGGATCTTGAACACCACCTGGTGTTCCTTGCAGCCCAGCGCATAGCCGGCCTCGCGCAGGCTGGCGGGATTCTGGCGCATGGCCAGCTCGGTGAAGCGCGCGATGTAGGGAACGATCATCAGCGCCAGGGTCAGCGCGCCGGCCAGCGCCGAGAACTGCCAGCCCAGGCCCTCCACCAGCGTGACGTAGCTGAAGTAGCCGAGCACGATCGACGGCACTCCGGTGAGCACGTCCGCCAGGAAGCGCACCGAACGCCCCCAGGCCCCCCCGCCGTACTCGGCCAGGTAGATGCCCGTGATCACTCCCACCGGAGCGGCGAACAGCAGGGCGCCTCCACTGAGCACCAACGTGCCCTCGATGGCATTGAGCAGGCCGCCGCTGATGCCGTTGGTGACCTGGGTGAACACCGTCAGGTTCAGCGCCCTGGCTCCGCGCGACAGCACGGTCCAGAGGATGTCGGCCAGGGGCACGACCACCAGGACGAAGGAGATGGCGCAGAAGATGCCGAAAAGCACCGCGTCCACGCGGCGCCGGCGCGACACGCGCAGCACGGCTTCAGCCGGAGACGGCAACACGTCGCGTGAGGATGCGAGCGATGACATTGACGATGACCGCGATGATGAGAAGAACGAGGGCGATCTCGGCCAGCGAACGCACCGCCATGCCGCTGGTGTCCTGCAGGGCGCTGTCGAGTTGCGAGGCGATGAAGGCCGCCATGCTGGTGATCGGGCTGAACAGGGATCCGGGCAGGTAGTTCAGGGCTCCGCCGCTGACCATGAGCACCGCCATGGTCTCGCCCAGCGCGCGCCCCAGCGCCAGGATGACGGCGCCGATCAGCGGGGTACGCACGGCGGGAAGCAGCGCGCGGCGCTGGACCTCGGCCCGCGTGGCTCCCAGCGCGAAGCAGGATTCCCGCAGCTCGCGGGGCACGCGGCGCAGGGCCTCGATCAGGGTGCTGGCGATCACCGGCAGCACCATGAGCGCCAGCACCAGGCTGGCGGTGAACAGGCCGAAACCACTGCTCGCCGGCGTGGAGAAAAAGGACAGGAAGGGAATGGACGCGGAGATGGCCGGCGCGAGGTACTTGAGGGTCAGCGGCGCCAGCACTTCGAAGCCCCACAGACCGTAGACCACGCTGGGCACCATGGCCAGCAGTTCGACGATCTGCGCGAACGCGCCGCTGAGACGGTGCGGCGCATATTCCACCAGATACAGGGCGACACCGACACCCACCGGCACGGCCAGCAGCAGCGCGAGGGCGGAGCTGGCCAGGGTGCCGACGATGAACACCCAGATGCCATAGTGGGCACCCGGGGGCACCAGGGCCCCGTGCACATGCACCGGGTTGCCGTACAGGTTGCCCAGGCTCCAGGTATTGGAAAAAAGGAATCCGAAACCGTTGAACCGGATCGCAGGCCAGGAATAGGCGGTGAGGAACACGAACAGGGCGATCAGGCCCAGCGGGATGACCGCCGAGGTCGCCTGCAGTCCGCGTTGAAACCATTTCATGCTTGCTTGCACCTGCGATCGTGTTGCGAAACCGGAGAACAGCTTCGGCACCCTCGCGGGTGCCGAGTCTGCTGCGCACGCGCCGCGAGGCGCGTGCGTTCGAGGCGGATGATGCTTACTGGATCTTCGCGATCTGGGCCTTGCTCAGCTCCTGGATGTGCTTGGGCAGCGCGATGAAGCGCACCGCTTCCAGGTACTTGGAGGCATTGCCGCCATCGCTTTCCACCGCCCAACCCAGGAATTCCTTGATGGCCTTGGCCTGTGCCGGGTTGGCCTGCTTGGCGTTGACGATCGCGTATTCGTAGTTGATGATGGGGTAGGACTCGGCACCCGGGGCGAAGACCAGGCTCAGGCGCTCATCGGCCGGGGTCTTGGCGATCAGGCCGGCGGCGGCCGCGCTGACGGTCTTGGGGGTCGGCAGCAGGAACTTGCCGGCGCGGTTCTTCAGCATCGCGGTGCCCAGGCCGGCCTTCGCGACCTGCTCATGGAAGCTCACGCCGATGTAGGCGATGGAGTACGGGGTCTGCTGGCAGGCCTGCACCATGCCGGGGTTGCCGTTGGCACCCACGCCGCCCTGCACCGCCGGCCAGCTGATCGTGGTGCCGTAGCCCACGCTGCCGTTCCACTTGCTGTCGGAGAAGGAAAGATACTGGCTGAAAATGAAGGTGTCGCCGCTGCCATCGGTGCGGTGGATCGGCACGATGGTGTGGTTGGGCAGCTTCACGCCGGGGTTCAGCGCCTTGATGGCCGCGTCGTCCCAGTTCTTGATGGCGCCGCTGTAGATGCCCGCGAGCACCGGGCCGTCGAGCTTGAGGTGATCCTTGTTCAGGCCCGGGACGTTGAAGTTGACGGTCTGCGCAGAGATCGCCAGGGGGATGTTCAGGATGCTGGGGTTCTGCTTGATCTGACCGTCGCTCATGTACGCGTCGGAGGCGCCGATCTGGGCCACGCCCGAGATCGCCTGCGCGATGCCGGTGCCGCTGCCGGTACCCTGGGTGGTGATGCGCACGCCGGGATGGGCCTTCGTGTAATCGGGCACCCACAGGTTGAACAGCGGGTACAGCAGCGTGGAGCCGGTCTCCAGCAGGGTCACGTCGGCAGCGTGCGCGGCCATCGGAGCCACGGAGGTGGCGACCACCAGGCCCGCAGTGGCGAGGGCCAGCTTGAGCTGTTGGCGGCGGGTCGTATCGATCGACATGCAAGTTTCTCCTGAGGTCATGCACCAGTGAGAGGCTGGTGTCTGGACGCTCATTGGATACGCGGATTATGACATTTTGGTGAAAGACCCAGAAATGTCGCGGGCCCCGGCCCGCTCGCGCCGCGTGGCTGCCTCAGCCTTCCTGCTGGATGGCCTGGCCCAGGCGCTGCGCGCAGGCCTGCCCGAAGCTCGGGTCGGGATGCTCGACCATGATGCGCAGGACCGGCTCGGTCCCGCTGGCGCGCACCAGCAGCCGGCCCTGGCCGCCCAACTCGGAGCGCACCTCGCCGCTGGCACGCGCCAGCCCCGCGTGGGTCTTCCAGTCGATGCCCTCGCGCATGCGCACGTTCAGCAGGGTCTGCGGCAGCAGGCGCAGGCTGGCCAGCTGCTCGGCCAGCGAGCGCCCCGTGCGCACCACCAGTTCCAGCATCTGCAGCGCCGCGACGATGCCGTCTCCCGTGGTGTGGCGGTCCAGCAGCAGCATGTGTCCGGAGCCTTCGCCGCCGAGCTTCCAGTCGCGCGCCAGCAGCTCCTCGAGCACGTAGCGGTCTCCCACCGCGGCGCGCACGAACTCCATGCCCTGCGCTGCCAGGGCCTGTTCCACCGCGAGGTTGGTCATCAGCGTGCCGACCACCCCCGCGGGCCGCCTGTCCATGGCCAGCAGGTACAGCAGTTCGTCGCCGTTGAACAGGCGCCCGCTGGCGTCGACCAGTTGCAGCCGGTCGGCGTCGCCGTCCAGCGCGATGCCGTAATCGGCTCGCTGTTCGCGCACCGCCGCGATCAGCGCCTGCGGAGCGGTGGCACCCACGCCCTGGTTGATGTTGAAGCCGTCCGGCTGCGCGCCGATGGCCACGACGTCGGCCCCCAGCTCGTGGAACACCGAGGGGGCGATGTGGTACGCCGCGCCATGCGCGCAGTCGACCACCAGGCGCAGCCCCTTGAGGGTGCGGTCGTTGGGAAAGGTGCTCTTGCAGAACTCGATGTAGCGCCCCGCGGCATCGTCCAGGCGGCGTGCCTTGCCCAGTTCCTCGGAGGCCACGCAGCCCTCCGCGCGGGAAAGCTCCGCCTCGACTTCCAGCTCCCAGCTGTCGGGCAGCTTGCTGCCCCCGGCCGAAAAGAACTTGATGCCGTTGTCGGCGTAGGGATTGTGGGAGGCGCTGACCACCACGCCAAGGTCCAGACGCAGCGCACGCGTCAGGTAGGCCACGCCGGGGGTGGGCAACGGCCCCACGAGCACGACGTCGCAGCCGGCCGCGGCGAAGCCGCACTCCAGGGCGGCCTCCAGCATGTAGCCGGACACGCGCGTGTCCTTGCCGATGAGCACGGTCGGGCGCCTGGCGCCCCGTGCTCGCAGCACCCGGCCGGCCGCATGCCCCAGGCGCAGGCCGAATTCCGGAACGATCGGCGCCGTGCCCACGCGCCCGCGCACCCCATCGGTGCCGAAGTATTTCCTGCTGCCCAAGATCCCAGCTCCCCTGCTTGCGATAGATGCGCGATGCACGCCCGACGACTCAGGCGCGCATCGCCTCGAAGGTACGTACGGCGTCGCGCGTGGCGGCCACGTCGTGCACGCGCAGCACCTGCGCGCCGCCGGCCACGCAGGCCAGCGCCGCGCCCAGGCTGGCGGCCACGCGCTCGCGCGGCGCCTGGCCCGAGGTGGCGGCCAGCATCGACTTGCGCGACACGCCCACCAGCACCGCGCAGCCCAGGCCACGCAGTCGGGCCAGCTGCCGCGCCAGCTGCAGGTTGTGCTCGCGGGTCTTGCCGAAACCGAAGCCCGGATCGACGCACAGGCGCTCCAGGGCCACGCCGGCCTGGCGCAGGGCCTGCACGCGCTGGCGCAGGAACTCGAGCACCTCGGCCGCCACATCCTCGTACTGCGGTGCCTGCTGCATGGTCGAAGGCTCGCCCTGCATGTGCATCAGGCAGACTCCCGCCACGGGACTTGCGGCAACTGCCTCCAGGGCCCCTGGACGGCGAAGCGCGTACACGTCGTTGACCACGTCGACCCCGAGTTCCAGCGCGGCACGCATGGTACGCGCATGGTAGGTGTCCACCGACAGCGGAACCTTCCATTGCACCAGCTCGCGCAGCACCGGCTCGAGCCGGCGCCACTCCTCCTCGTCGTCCACCGGCACGGCGCCGGGGCGCGTCGATTCGGCGCCCAGGTCCAGCATGTCCGCACCCTCGTCCAGCAGGCGGCGGGCATGCGCCAGCGCGGCCTCGGTGCCCGCGTGCAGCCCGCCGTCGGAGAAGGAATCGGGCGTCAGGTTGACGATGCCCATCAGCAGCGTGCGCCGCAGCTCCAATGCGAAACGCCCGGCCTGCCACACCCTCGCGGGGGGCAGACCGGGCGCGTCGGGCTTCGACGCCAGCTCGGTCAAGGCCGGCCGTCCCGACTCAGACCGGATTGGCGCTGGGCGCGTCGCTGGGCAGGCCGCTGCTGCGCCCGGCGCTCGGCGGCGGGTTGGTCGGCAGGGTTCCCGGCGGGCGCGGCGGGCGCGGCGGGCGCCCGGACATGATGTCGTCGATCTGCTCGGAGTCGATGGTCTCCCACTCCAGCAGCGCCTGCGCCATCGCGTGCATCTTGTCCTGGTTGTCCTCGATGAGCTTGCGGGCCAGCGCGTACTGCTCGTCGATGATGCGGCGGATTTCCGCATCGACCTTCTGCATGGTCTGCTCCGACACATGGGTGGTCTTGGTGATCGAGCGGCCGACGAACACCTCGCCCTCGTTCTCGGCGTAGACCATCGGCCCCAGGGAATCCGACATGCCGTAGCGGGTGACCATGTCGCGCGCCAGCTGCGTGGCTCGCTCGAAGTCATTGGAGGCGCCGGTGGTCATCTGGTTCATGAACACTTCCTCGGCGATGCGTCCGCCGAACAGCACGGAGATCATGCTGAGGATGCGGTCGCGCCCCATGCTGTAGCGGTCGGCCTCGGGCAGCTGCATGGTCAGCCCCAGCGCGCGGCCGCGCGGGATGATCGTGACCTTGTGCACCGGATCGGTCTGCGGCATCAGGCGCGCCACCAGCGCGTGTCCGGCCTCGTGGTAGGCGGTGTTGCGACGCTCGTCCTCGGGCATGACCATGGAGCGGCGCTCGGCGCCCATCATGATCTTGTCCTTGGCGCGCTCGAAGTCCTCCATCTCCACCAGGCGGGCGTTGCGCCGCGCGGCGAACAGCGCCGCCTCGTTGACCAGGTTGGCCAGGTCCGCCCCCGAGAAGCCGGGGGTGCCGCGCGCCAGGATGTCGGCGCGCACGTCCGGGCCCACGGGCGCCTTGCGCATGTGCACGACCAGGATCTGCTCGCGACCGCGGATGTCGGGCAGTTGCACGTACACCTGGCGGTCGAAGCGCCCCGGACGCAGCAGCGCGGGGTCGAGGATGTCGGGGCGGTTGGTGGCCGCGATGACGATCACGCCCAGGTTGGTGTCGAATCCGTCCATCTCCACCAGCATCTGGTTGAGGGTCTGCTCGCGCTCGTCGTTGCCGCCGCCCAGGCCGGCGCCGCGGTGACGCCCCACGGCGTCGATCTCGTCGATGAAGATGATGCAGGGAGCGTGCTTCTTGGCCGTCTCGAACATGTCGCGCACCCGCGACGCGCCCACGCCGACGAACATTTCCACGAAGTCCGACCCGGAAATCGAGAAAAACGGCACCTTGGCCTCGCCGGCCACGCTCTTGGCCAGCAGGGTCTTGCCGGTGCCGGGTGGCCCGACCAGCAGCACGCCGCGCGGGATGCGCCCGCCCAGCTTCTGGAATTTCTGCGGATCGCGCAGGAAGTCGACCAGCTCCTTGACCTCCTCCTTGGCCTCGTCGCAGCCGGCGACGTCGGCGAAGGTCACGGTGTTGCTGGACTCGTCGAGCAGGCGCGCCTTGGACTTGCCGAAACTGAAGGCGCCGCCACGACCCCCGCCTTGCATCTGGCGCATGAAGTACACCCACACGCCGATCAGCAGGAGCATGGGGAACCAGGAAATCAGGATCTGCATGAGGAACGACTGTTCCTCACGAGGAGCCCCCACCACCTGGACGCCATCCTTCATCAGGTCGCCGGTCATCCACAGGTCGCCGGGAGAGGTCAGCGAATAGTGGCTGCCGTCGGTGGTGGTCACGTCGAGCGTGCCGCTCTGGTGCACGACCACCTTTTTCACGCGACCCTGCTTGGCCTCGTGCATGAATTGGGTGTAGCTCACCGTGTCGGCCGGCGCGGTGCGGTCGAACTGCTTGAACACGGTGAACAGCACCAGGCCGATGACCAGCCAGATTGCGACCTTGGAAAACCATTGATTGTTCAAGACAGACTCCTCAAGCCCCGCTGGGACCGACGCCGCGCGCCATTCCCTTCAATGTGTTGCCGATTCTAGGCGAATCAAGGCCCCTCGCCCTGATTCTGCTCAGACGGCGCACGCCTCCCCGATCCATTCGGGAATTCCCTTAATCCATGAAAGGTCAAATACCCGCGACCATCGCCCCGTCGGCCATTTTTCCTTTCTATCAATTTATTTTCAATGATAGTCGAATTCTTTATTTCGTGTCCGGCTTGGGGTGCATGGCCAGCACGAAAACCTCGGCCGAACGTTCCCGCGAGGCCTTGGGCTTGAGGGTCTTGACCGTACGGAATCGCTGCTTGTAGCGAGTCACGATCTGGCTGAAGTAGCCGCTGTGGAAGGTCTTGATGAGCAGCGCGCCTTCGTCGGACAGCCAGTTGCCCGCGAACTCCAGCGCGAGGTCGGCCAGGTGTTCCACGCGCGCCGCGTCCGCCGAGGCGATCCCGGAGAGGTTGGGCGCCATGTCGGACAGCACGAGGTCGACGCGCCGGCCCTCGAGCATGGCTTCGATGCGCTGCAACACCTCGGCCTCGCGGAAGTCACCCTGGATGAACTCCACCCCCTCGACCGGCTCCATGGGCAGCAGGTCCAGGGCCACCACCCGCCCGCGCAAGGCCCCCGCCGCATCCGTCCCCAGGCGGCGCGCCAGGTACTGCGACCAGGCGCCGGGGGCGCTGCCGAGTTCGACGATGCACTGGCCTGGGCGCACCAGGCGGTGCGCCTCGTCGATCTCCTGCAGCTTGTACACGGCGCGCGAGCGGTAGTTGTCCTTCTGCGCCAGTTTCACGAAAGGATCATGCAGGTGCTCATTGAGCCACTTCTTGCTGAAACGGTTCTTCTTCATGCGCTTGCCGCGGAATTTTGGAGGCCGCGCGCGGGATGCGGCGGCCGGAAGACGGATAATGTGCCCATGAGCGCCCTACTCCTGACCCCGGCCGAACGCAGCGCGATGCGCGCGCTGGCCCATCCCCTCAAGCCCAGCGTACTCATCGGAGACGCCGGGCTGAGCGAAGCCGTGCTGGCCGAGATCGACCGCGCCCTCAAGGCCCACGACCTGATCAAGGTCCGCGTGGCCGGCGACGACCGCGACGAACGCGCACGCATGCTCGAGAGCATCTGCGAACGCCTCGGGGCTGCGCCGGTGCAGAGCATCGGCCGCGTGCTGGTGCTGTTCAGGCCCCTGCCGCCGAAGGAAGCCGAAGCCGCCGAGCGCAGCACGCGCGGAGCCGCGCCGCGCAAGGTCAAGGTGGTCGTTCCCTCGAGCAGCCCCACCCACCGGCCGAAGGTCAAGCGTCTGACCGTGCTGGGCAACCAGCGCGTGACGCCGGCGGGGAAGGTCAAGCGCGCCAAGCCGCGACGCTCCAGCGTGAAGAAGGTGCGCCTGGGCTGAGCTCAGGCACTCGGACGCGGCAGGTCGCGCCCGAGCTGCGAAGGCAGCAGCCACGCATAGGCCAGCACGCACAGGGCCTGCAGGCCGTACACCGCGCTGGCCGCCACGTGCCAGCCGGCGGCATCCGGCGCCGCCATGGCGGCGGCTTCCAGCAGCCTGGGCACGACCACGAATTCGCCCAGCACGTCGAAGAACAGAGCGCCCATGACCAGCAGCAGCGGCGTGCTCATGCCTGAGCTGCGGTTTCTCTCCACCACGAGCAGCACGGCCCCGAGGATCACGCCAGCCAGCGCCATGAGGTAGAACATGCGGCTGGCCACCGTCGCGGCGGTCATCCTGGGCACCACCAGCGAGAACACGGTGGGCGCTCCGATGAGGCCCACGGCGGCCATGCCGCCCAGCCACAGGCCCACCAGGAGGATCTGCAGGCGGAGTCGGCGTAGAGGGGCCATGGCGGATGCGCTCGCGGAATCAGGCGTAGGAAACCTTGACGATGCTGTAGCTGCGCGTTCCGGCCGGAGCCATGACCTTCACCAGGTCGCCTTCCTCCTTGCCGATCAGCGCGCGCGCGATGGGCGAGCTCACCGAGATCATGCCCTGCTTCAGATCGGCCTCGTCGTCGCCGACGATCTGGTAGGCCACCTCGTCGCCGCTGTCCTCGTCGCAGAGCTCGACGGTGGCGCCGAACACCACCCGACCGCCCGCGTCGAGCTCGGCAGGGTCGATGACCTGCGCCGAGGAAAGCTTGCCTTCGATCTCGGCGATGCGCCCCTCGATGAAGCCCTGACGGTCCTTGGCCGCCTCGTACTCGGCGTTTTCCGACAGGTCGCCCTGCGCGCGGGCCTCGGCGATGGCCTGGATCACCGCGTGGCGCTCGACCGTCTTCAGCCGTTGCAACTCGGCGCGCAGCTTCTCCGCGCCGCGGCGGGTCATGGGGGTAGGCATGGGAACGAAGAATCCTCTGAACGATCCGGATGAAAAGACGGATGGAAAGAAAAGCGCCGGGCGCGTCGGCGCCCGGCGAAATTTTCAGTGTGCCAAAGCGAGGCTCTGGTGTAAAGCCTGCAGGGGGTAGACCTCCAGGCTGCGCAGGCACTTCATGCCCTCGACCGCCGCCTCGGCGCCGGCGATGGTGGTGAAGGTGGCCACGCGCGCGGCCAGCGCGCTGGTGCGGATGGCGCGCGAGTCGACGATGGCGTTGCGGCGCTCCTCGACGGTGTTGACCACCAGCGCGATGTCGCCGTTCTTCATCATGTCGACCACGTTGGGACGACCTTCGGTGACCTTGTTGACCACCTCGACCTGAAGTCCGGCCTGGCTCAGCGCCTGCGCGGTGCCGCGCGTGGCGCTGAGCGCGAAGCCCATGGCCGCCAGCTCGCGCGCCACCTCCACCATGCGTGGCTTGTCGCTGTTCTTCACCGACAGGAACACCTTGCCCGAGCCCGGCTCCGGCAGGCGGGTGCCGGCGCCGATCTGGCTTTTCACATAAGCCTCGCCGAAGCTGCGGCCCACGCCCATGACCTCGCCCGTGGATTTCATCTCCGGCCCGAGGATCGGATCCACGCCGGGGAACTTGACGAAGGGGAACACGGCCTCCTTCACGCTGAAGTAGCCCGGCACCACCTGCTCCGGCACGCGCTGCTCGCGCAGGCTGCGCCCCACCATGCAGCGCGCGGCGATCTTCGCCAGCTGCAGCCCCGTCGCCTTGGACACGAAGGGCACGGTGCGCGAGGCGCGCGGGTTGACCTCCAGCACGAAGATGCGGTCCTCGTCGCCATGCTGCTGGATGGCGAACTGCACGTTCATCAGGCCCACCACCTTGAGCCCGTGGGCCATGGCCACGGTCTGGCGCTTGAGCTCGGCGACGGTCTCGGCGCTCAACGAGTACGGCGGCAACGAGCAGGCCGAGTCGCCCGAGTGCACGCCGGCCTGCTCGATGTGCTCCATGACCCCGGCCACGAAGACCTGCTCGCCGTCGCACACGGCGTCCACGTCGCACTCGATGGCATCGTTCAGGAAGCGATCGAGCAGCACCGGGGAATCGTTCGAGACCTTCACCGCCTCGCGCATGTAGCGCTCCAGGTCGCGCTGCTCGTGCACGATCTCCATCGCACGCCCGCCCAGCACGTAGCTGGGGCGCACCACCAGCGGGTAGCCGATCTCCTCGGCCCGCGCGATCGCCTCGCCTTCGGAACGGGCCGTGCGGTTCGGCGGCTGCAGCAGGCCCAGCTTCTGGATCAGCTGCTGGAATCGCTCGCGATCCTCGGCGGCGTCGATCATGTCGGGGCTGGTACCGATGATCGGCACCCCGGCGTCACCCAGCGCCAGCGCCAGCTTCAACGGCGTCTGGCCGCCGTACTGCACGATCACGCCAGCGGGCTTTTCCTTGTCGACGATCTCCAGCACGTCCTCGAGGGTCAGCGGCTCGAAATACAGGCGGTCGGAGGTGTCGTAATCGGTGGAGACGGTCTCCGGGTTGCAGTTGACCATGATGGTCTCATAGCCGTCCTCGCGCATCGCCAGCGCCGCGTGCACGCAGCAGTAGTCGAACTCGATGCCCTGGCCGATGCGGTTGGGACCACCGCCCAGCACCATGATCTTCTTGCGCGTGCTCGGCTCGGCCTCGCACTCGTCCTCGTAGGTGGAGTACAGGTAGGCGGTCTGGGTGCCGAACTCGGCCGCGCAGGTGTCCACGCGCTTGTACACGGGACGCACCTTGAGCTCGTGGCGACGCTTGCGCACGGCCCCCTCGGTGCTGTGCATCAGGTAGGCCATGCGACGGTCGGAGAAACCCTTGCGCTTGAGCCAGCGCAGCGTGGAGGCGTCCAGGTCCTCGAGGCGCTTGTGCTCGAGCTGCAGCTCGATGTCGACGATGTCCTTGATCTGTGCCAGGAACCACGGGTCGATGCGCGTGAGCTGGTGCACGTCCTCCAGCGAGAATCCCTGCGCGAAGGCGTCGCCCAGGTACCAGATGCGTTCGGGACCGGGCTCGCCCAGCTCGCGCTCGAGCGTCTCGCGGTCGGTGGTCTTCTGGTTGAGTCCGTCCACGCCCACCTCGAGGCCGCGCAGCGCCTTCTGGAAACTTTCCTGGAAGCTGCGTCCGATGGCCATGACCTCGCCGACCGATTTCATCTGCGTGGTCAGCCGCGAGTCGGCCTGGGGGAACTTCTCGAAGGCGAAACGCGGCACCTTGGTGACCACGTAGTCGATGGTCGGCTCGAAGGACGCGGGCGTGGCGCCGCCGGTGATCTCGTTGCGCAGCTCATCGAGCGTGTAGCCCACCGCCAGCTTGGCCGCCACCTTGGCGATGGGAAAGCCGGTGGCCTTGGAGGCCAGCGCGGAGGAACGCGACACCCGGGGATTCATCTCGATCACGATCATGCGCCCGTCGCGCGGGTTGATCGCGAACTGCACGTTGGAGCCGCCCGTGTCGACGCCGATCTCGCGCAGCACCGCGATGCTGGCGTCGCGCATGATCTGGTATTCCTTGTCGGTCAGGGTCTGCGCCGGCGCGACGGTGATCGAGTCGCCGGTGTGCACCCCCATCGGATCGAGGTTCTCGATGGAGCACACGATGATGCAGTTGTCGGCGCGGTCGCGCACGACTTCCATCTCGAATTCCTTCCAGCCGATCAGGGATTCCTCGATGAGCAGTTCACTGGTCGGCGAGGCCTCCAGGCCGCGCTTGCAGATGGCCTCGAACTCCTCGGGGTTGTAGGCGATGCCCCCGCCGGTGCCGCCCAGCGTGAAGCTGGGGCGGATGATGGTGGGGAAGCCGATGGTCTTCTGCACCGTCCAGGCCTCCTCCATCGAGTGGGCCACCCCCGAGCGGGCCGACTCCAGACCGATGCTGGTCATCGCCTGCTTGAACAACTGGCGGTCCTCGGCCTTCTCGATGGCCTTCGGGCGCGCGCCGATGAGCTCGCAGCCGAACTTGTCCAGCACGCCGTTGCGGTGCAGGTCCAGCGCGCAGTTCAGCGCGGTCTGCCCGCCCATGGTCGGCAGCACCGCATCCGGGCGTTCGCGCTCGATGATGCGCTCGAGCACCTGCCAGGTGATGGGCTCGATGTAGGTGACGTCGGCCGTCTCCGGGTCGGTCATGATGGTGGCCGGATTGCTGTTGACCAGCACCACCCGATAACCCTCTTCACGCAGGGCCTTGCAGGCCTGCGCGCCGGAATAGTCGAATTCGCAGGCCTGGCCGATGACGATCGGGCCGGCGCCGATGATCAGGATGGTTTGGATGTCTGTGCGCTTGGGCATGGGACGACAGGTTTCAGGTGTTGGCGGGGTTCGTGCGGGCTCGGGCTGCGACGGGCCTCAATGCGGGGAGGCGGTGGCCAGGCGCAGGCTGAAGGCCATGAAGGCCGTGCCCAGCGCGCCGGTCAGCCCGGCGGCGACGCGGCGCCTGCGGCGGAAGGCCTCGGCCAGGCGCGAGCCGGCGAAGATCAGCGTGGACAGGTACAGCACGCTGAAGAACTGCACGATCGCCCCGAGGATCAGGAAGGACAGCGCAGGGTGGGCATAGCCCGGTTGCACGAACTGGATGAAAAACGAGATGAAGAACAGGATGGCCTTCGGATTGAGCAGGCTGATCAACAGCGCCTTGCCCAGGGGATGCGAGGCGTCCACTTTCGCCGCGGGCGGCGCCGCGGCCTCGGCGCGGCGCCAGTTGCGCAGCCCCGCGCGCAGCATGCCCAGGCCGATCCAGGCCAGGTAGGCGGCGCCGGCGAACTTGACCAGCATGAACAGCCATGCGACGGTCTCCAGCAGGCTGGCCAGCCCGGCCGCTGCCAGCACCATCAGCACGCTGTCTCCGAGGAAGATGCCCATGGCGCCGAGGTAGCCGGCGCGCACCCCGCGTTGCGCGGCCAGTCCCAGCACGTACAGCGAGTTCGGCCCCGGCAGCAACACGATGAACACCACGCCGAGCACGTACAGCGGGAGGTCGGTGATGCCGAAGGGGTGCATGCTGGGGTCTCCGGGAAGGTGCGCGGCGTCTGCGTACCCGGGCTCAGGCGGCGCTCGCGCGCTGCATCATGGCCGTGAAGCGGTCGAACAGCCCGCCGATGTCGTGAGGGCCGGGACTGGCCTCGGGATGGCCCTGGAAGCCCATCGCCGGCCGGTCGGTGTAGGCGAAGCCCTGCAGCGTGCCGTCGAACAACGAGACGTGGGTGGCGCGGAGGTTCGCGGGCAGGCTGTCGGGGTCCACCGCGAAACCGTGGTTCTGGCTGGTGATGCTGACCCGGCCTGTGTCCAGGTCGCGCACGGGGTGATTGGCACCGTGGTGGCCGAATTTCATCTTGAAGGTGCGCGCGCCCGCTGCCAGCGCCAGGATCTGGTGCCCCAGGCAGATGCCGAACACCGGCACGCCGCGCTGCATCAACTCCCGCGCGGCGGCGATGGCGTAGTCGCAGGGTTCCGGATCCCCGGGGCCGTTGGACAGCAGCACGCCGTCGGGGCGCATGGCGAGCACCTCGGCGGCGCCGGTCTGCGCGGGCACCACGCTCACGCGGCAGCCACGCTCGGCCAGCAGGCGCAGGATGTTGTGCTTGACGCCGAAATCGTAGACCACCACGTGAGGCCCGTCGCCCTGGCGCTGCACGTAGCCCCGGCCCAGCGCCCAGGCCGAACCGGTCCAGGCGTAGGCTTCGGGGGTGCTGACCACCTTGGCCAGGTCCATGCCGGCCAGGCTGGGCGTGGCCTTGGCCCGGGCCACGGCGCGCGCGCGCAGGTCCGCGCTCACCGCCTCGCCGGGCGGAAGGGCGACGATGCAGCCGTTCTGCGCGCCCGCCGTGCGCAACAGCCGGGTCAGGCGACGGGTGTCGAGTTCGGCGATGGCCACGGTGCCGTGGCGCTGCAGGTACTCGGCCAGGCCCTCCGCACGGCGAAAGTTGGAGTCCTGCAGGGGAAGGTCGCGAATGACCAGTCCGGCGGCGTGGATGCGCGTGGATTCCGCATCCTCCGGGTTGGCACCGACGTTTCCGATGTGCGGATAGGTCAGCGTGACAATCTGGTGGCTGTAGCTCGGGTCGGTCAGGATTTCCTGGTAGCCGGTGATGGCGGTGTTGAACACCACCTCCCCGGCGCTCTCCCCGGCGGCACCGATCGACACCCCTTCGAAGACCGACCCGTCGGCCAGGGCCAGGATCGCCTTCGCTTGCAACGGCAGCATGGATGTTCTCTCCGCTCGAGCACCGCGCCGCAGGGCTGCTCGCTGACCGGGCGGCGCGTGCCGGCTCGGGCGCGCTGAGGCGCCGGGCTGGCAGGGCGGGAGCGGTACGGCGAAAGGCGCCTCGGCGGCGGCGTTGTGGGTTGGGCGCCGGCCGCGCAGGCCGCACGCAAATCCTTGGCATTGTACAGTTTTTTGAGCCTTTTGGCTCGATTGCCGCGCTGCAGCACGCCCTGGCTGGCCTGCGGGAAGGGCCTTGCGGAGGGACTTGGAATCCGTCCGTTCAGCCCCATTTCAGCCACAGGCCCTACACTGGGCATCGAAATCGCGGTTCGGTCGTCCTGCCAGCGCAGTTCCCAGCCCTCGCGGGGAACTCGGGTGGAGGGACGGAGTCGAAACCTCGACCTCGCCGGACCGCGGCATCTCGTATCGGGAGAACCCTAGATGAACGATCGCTTCCAACCGCAATATCCCTCCTACGCCTCGGGGGGCTACGCCGTCGAGCGCAACCGCGTGCTGCGCAACACCTACACGCTGCTGGCGATCTCCCTCGTGCCCACGGTGGCGGGCGCCTGGGCCGGCCTGACCACGGGCCTGGGCCTGTGGATGCTCCGCAACCCGGGCATGGGCATGCTGCTGTTCCTGGCCGGTGCCTTCGGCCTGATGTTCGCGGTGCAGCGCAACCGCGAGTCCGGCCTCGGCGTGGCCTTCCTGCTGGCATTCACCTTCTTCATGGGGCTGATGCTTTCGCAGATGCTCAGCGTGGTGCTGGGTCTGGCCAACGGCGTGCAGCTGATCACGATGGCCTTCGGCGGTACGGCCATCATCTTCGCCGCGATGGCCTCGCTGGCGACGGTGGTGAAGCGCGATCTCAGCGGTCTCGCCAAGTTCCTGTTCGTCGGCGTGATCATGCTGATGATCGCCGGCATCGCGAACATCTGGCTGCGCATGCCCGCGCTGATGATCACCTTCTCGGTGGCCGCGGTGGGCATCTTCTCGGCCTTCATGCTCATCGACGTGCGGCGCGTGCTCGACGGCGGCGAGACCAACTACATCTCGGCCACGCTGGCGATCTACCTCGACCTCTACAACGTGTTCGTGAACCTGCTGGCACTGCTGAGCATCTTCGGCGGTGGCGGCAGCCGCCGCTGAACCCAGCCTGTCCGCGGGGGCACTGCCCCCTCGCTTCGAAGCCCGGCCCTGGCCGGGCTTCGTGTTTTGGACGGGTGTTCATCAGCAGATGGCCAAAGCCTTGTCACATCAAGGACTTGGCACGCAAGCATGATTCAGCAAGCCAACAAAAGGAGCCGTCGGACCTTGCTGCATCCTCAGAATAGCTCGCTGTGAGACCCGGTTCGGACGAGCTTCAGGAGGCCGCCCTCGACGGGCCCCTGTTTGTCGTAGATGAGAAGCCAGTCCGGAGCGATGTGACACTCCCGGACCCCCTCGTACTCTCCGGACAGGGCATGGTCTCGATGCCTCTGGTCGAGTGGGCGGTCGTTCATCCGTTCTGCGACCAATTCGCGCATCTTGGTCCAGTCATGGCGGCCAGAGCCCTTGACGCGCTTTTGGTCGCGCTTGAACTGACTGGTTTCTTCAAGCGCTCTCGGCACCCTCAGAGGTCCTCGAGCGTCGTACGGGAGGTCCTGCCGGCCTTCGCATCACGGATGGCGGCCAGCGTCGTGGGGTTGGCCCGAGGTAGTTCCATGGGAAGACCACCCTTTTCGACCACGCTGCGCAGAAACAACCGAATGGCCGTACTCACGTCCAGGCCCGCAGCCTCCAGCACTGCTGCGGCCTCACGCTTGAGTTCAGGCTCGACACGGGCACGAACGTCAACGGTCAACATGGTTCACCCCCCTTTCGACAAGGCCATCATGCTACCACATTGTAGCTACATTGTCACTCATCGACCGCATTCCCTGCCAAATTCCGCGCCCGCTATGGCGGCGGTTGGGTCAACTGCTTGTTAACACTCTTTTGGACGGGTGTTCCTGTGCAGAGGCGTGCCAGGCAGGGTGCTGCTCAGGTGCTGGGGTGCGCGTCGGGAAGTTCGAACACGGCGATGGACTCGACGTGCGAGGTATGGGGGAACATGTTGACCACCCCCGCCGCCTTCAGCACGTACCCCCCCTGATGCACCAGCACGCCTGCGTCGCGTGCCAGCGTGGCCGGGTTGCAGGAAACGTAGACGATGCGCCGCGGGGGGATGAACCCCGGATGGGCGTCGGCCCGCTCCTGGTCGGGCCCAGGCTGCGCGTCGGCCGCCGGCTGCTCGTCGGCAGCGCGCCCCATCGCCCGCACCAGCGCCTTGCACAGGGCAAGCGCCCCTTCGCGCGGCGGATCCACGAGCCACTTGTCGAAGCTGCCGCAATCGCACAGGAAGGATGCGTCGGCCTCGAACAGGTTCGAGGTCCGGAAGGCCACATGCGCGGCCAACCCGCTGGCGCGAGCATTGTCCATCGCACGAGCCAGCAGGGATTCGCTGCCCTCGACCCCCAGCACGAAAGCGGCTCGGGTCGCCAGCGGCAGCGTGAAATTGCCCAGGCCGCAGAACCAGTCGGCCACGCGATCGCCGGCCCCCACCTGCAGCAGGCGCAGGGCGCGCGAGACCAGCGCGCGGTTGACGCTGTGGTTGACCTGGGTGAAATCCGTGGGCCGGAAGGGCATGCGCAGCCCGAACTCCGGCAAGGTATAGAAGGGCAGCGCCTGCTGCGCCTCGAGGGGCTGGGCGCTTTGCGGCCCCCCCGGCTGCAGCCACCAGCGGACCGCGTGCTCGGCGGCGAAGTCCCGCAGGCGCTGCAGGTCCTGGTCGTCCAGTTCCTGCAGGTTGCGCAGCACCAGCACGATGCTGTCGTCGCCCATCGCAAGCTCGATCTGCGGCAGCCGGTCCGGGCACGACAGCGACCCGACCAGCGCGCGCAGGGGCAGCAGCAGCGCCGAGACCCGGGGCGGCAGAATCTGGCAGGAGCGCATGTCCGCCACGTAGCTGGAGCCGCGCTCGTGGAAACCGACCAGCACGCCACCTTTCTTGGGCACCAGGCGCACCGTCAGGCGGGCACGCCGGCGATAGCCCCAGTCGGGCCCGGCCAGGGGGCGCAGCATCAGTTCGGGGCGCAGCTGCGCCAGATGCTGCAGGTCATCCTCCAGGGTTCGCTGCTTGAAGGCCAGTTGCGCGCGCAATTCGACATGCTGCATGCTGCAACCGCCGCAGGTTCCGAAATGCTCGCATCGCGGCTTCACCCGCGTGGAGGCCTCGCCGCGGCGCTGCAGCACTTGCGCCTGCTCCCACTTGGGCTTGCCGCGCAGCACGCGCACGCGCACCTGCTCGCCAGGCAGCGCATCGTGGATGAACACCACCTTGCCGTCGGCACGGTGCGCGACACCGCGCGCCTCCAGGTCCAGGGATTCGACGCGCAACCACTCCAGCTCGGCATCGGCCGCGGCGGGGCTGGGAGCGCGACTCGCGCCAGGGGTGGCGCCTCGGCGGCCGCCTCGCCGATTCATGACCAGGCCCGCATGTACTCGGCCCAGTGCGGCTCCTCGACCGCCCACTCGCCCACGGTGCGCCGCACCAGTTCGACCTCATCGGCATGTTCCTGCGCAGTCAGCCCTCCGCGCATGAGCTGGAAGCGGCAATACAGCAGGTAGGTGTTCAGCACATCGGTCTCGCAATAGCGCCGGATCTGCTCCAGCTCGCCGCGCTGCCAGGCGGCGTGCACCTGGGAGCCGTCCATGCCCAGCTTGCCCGGCAGGCCGCACAACTGCGCGAGGGTGTCCATGCCGGCATTGGCGCGGGCCTGGTACAGCGCGAGCAGGTCCATCAGGTCCAGGTGCCGGCTGTGGTAGCGCGAGATGTAGTTGTTCCACTTGTAATCGCGGTCGTCCTCGCCCATGTCCCAGTACTTCGACGCCTGCACGCCGTGCACCAGGCCTCGGTAGTGCAGCACCGGCAGGTCGAAGCCGCCGCCGTTCCACGAGACCAGCTGGGGCTCGTGGCGGTCGATCAGGCGGAAGAAACCCTGCACCACGGCCGCCTCCTGTCCGCCGCGGTCGACGAAGGAGTGCACCTTCAGACCCTTGCTGGACTCTCGGAAGATGCAGGAGATGACCACCACGCGATGGCAGACGATGGGCAGGAAATCGCTGCCCGTGGCCTCCAGCCGGCGCTGCTGCGCCTGCGCGATGGCGGCGTCGTCGTCCAGCCCGGCATCGGCCAGGCCAGCCGCGCGCACGGCGCGCGCATCGGGTACGGTCTCGATGTCGAACACGACGATCGGTGCGGCCATCGGCTGGACCTTCAGAGTACGGAGGATTTGTCGACCCCACCGCCCGAAAGGCGGCGCTTGAGCTTGCCCAGCGCCTCCTGCTGGATCTGCCGCACGCGCTCGCGCGTCAGGTCCAGCCGTCGCGCCAGGCTCTCGAGGGTCTCGAGCTCACGCCCGTGCAGCCCGAAGCGCGCCTCGATCACCTCGCGCTCGCGCTCGCCCAGGGTACCCAGCCAACCCTCGAGCAGGCGCTCGAGCTCGTGAGCCTGCGCCGTATCGTCCGGCGCGGGGGCCTGCTGGTCGGGGAACTGCTCCACGAAACTCTCGCCGCCGGCGTTCTCGCGCATCAGATCGAGCGAAACCGGCAGTTCGCCCAGGGTGAGCAGATCGGACACCTCGTCGGCGCTGCGCCCGGTCAGGCTTGCGATGTCCTCGACGGAGGCACTGCCGTCGGGGCTGGAATCCTCCAGGTGCCGGCGTGCGCGCAGGACCTGGTTGAGCTCGCGGATGACATGCACGGGCAGCCGGATGGTGCGCGCCTGCTGCATGATCGCGCGCTCCACGTTCTGACGGATCCACCAGCTCGCGTAGGTGGAGAAGCGAAAGCCGCGTTCGGGTTCGAATTTCTCGATCGCGTGCATCAGGCCGAGGTTGCCTTCCTCGATCAGGTCGGCGAGCGCCACGCCGCGTCCACCATAGCCTTTGGCGATCGACACCACGAGCCGCAGGTTGTGCTCCACCATCGACTGGCGCGCCTCGAAATCGCCCTGCCGGGCACGCACGGCCGTGTCGAATTCCTGCTGGGCGCTGAGCAGAGGCTTGCCGCGGATGCGGTTCAGATAGGCCTGCAGCACGCTCTGGCTGGCGGAATCGGTATCGGCCTCGAAAGCGCGCGCCGGCTCCACGGCGGACGAATCCGCGCCATCGTGAAGCCCCTCCAGGGGCGCAGGCTCTGCGGCCTGCGGAACTCGCGCGTCGGCCGCCCCCGGATCGCCTCGCGCGAGGCGGGGCCGCCGGGTGGCATCGGAGCCGGGAGGCTGGCGCGATCGTGTGGGCATGGACGGGGCGCTAGGCTCGGGCCGCTCAGCGCGGCGGCAGCACCTGCGTCGGGTCGATCGGCTTGCCGCGAAGGCGGACTTCGAAATGCAGTTCCACGCGCGAGGCGTCGGTCGAGCCCATCAGCGCCAGGGTCTGCCCGCGCCGGACCTGCTCGCCTTCGTGCACCAGCAGCTTCTGGTTGTGCGCGTAGACGGAGATGTACTCGGCGTTGTGCTTGACGATGACCAGGTTGCCGAAGCCACGCAGCTCGTTGCCCGCATAGACCACCTTGCCGGCGGCCGCGGCACGCACGGGCTCGCCGGCCTGGCCGGCGATGTCCAGCCCCTTGCTGGTGCTGCCGTTGTAGGCCTGCACGATGCGCCCTTGCGCCGGCCAGGACCAGCTCAGCCCCCCCGCCGCGGCATGCGCGCCAGGCGCAGGCGTGGCCGGCCCGGCGGCAGCCGGCGCGGCAGGCGCCGCGGCCGAGGCGACCGCGGGCGCATGCTGCGCGCTGCTGGCCGGCGCCGGGGTCGGGGCGCGGGCCGGCTGCGGCGCGGCGCTTGCGGCAGGCGCCAGCGCCACTTCCTGGGGTGCGGACGGCGCGGCGGCGGGTGCCGCCACGGCCGCGCCGCTCGCCGCTGCCAGCGGCGCGGCCGTGGCCGATACCCGCAAGACCTGCCCGACCTCGATGACGTTGGGGTTGCTCAGCTGGTTCCACGCCGCCAGTTGCCGCCAGCTCTGCCCGGTGCTGCGGGCGATCGATCGCAAGGTGTCTCCGCGCTGCACCCGGTAGTAGCCCGCAGGCAGCGCGGCGCTGGCCGCAGCCGACGCGGCGGACGCGCCCGCCACGGGCGGCATCGACGAGCCTACGGGGGTCGCGGTACGACTGACCACCGGCGCCGGGTTGAGCGCCACGGAGGAACAGCCGGCCAGGGTTGCGCAGAACAGCAGGATGGCAGCGGGCAGCAGACGCATGGTGGAGTGCGGGCAGGGGTCCGTTTCGGGGTCTTGCGAGATCACAGGACGCCAGATTTTAGAGGGACGAAGCGCGCATCCTCGACACTCCAGCTCTCGACCCTGCCCCCGCCGAGCTTGCGCATGGCCGTCAGCCGCTGGGGCTGACCCAGCGGCGCCAGCAGCACGCCCCCGGGGCGCAGCTGTTCCAGCCAGGCCGGTGGCGCCTGTTCCCCGGCCGCGGCGCTGATCACCGCGTCGAAGGGCGCGCCGCCCGGCGCGCCAAGCATGCCATCCCCCAGCAGCAGGCGCAGATTGGGAAGCCGCAGTGCGCGCAGGTTGCGCCGCGCCAGTTCATGCAGCGCGCGTATGCGCTCGATGCTGTAGACCTCGTCCGCCACGCCCGCCAGCACCGCCGCCTGGTAGCCGCATCCGGTGCCGATCTCGAGCACCCTGGCCGGGCGCCCGCCGAGCGCCTGCAGCAGCACGGAGGCCGCTCGCGCGACCACCGAGGGCTTGGAGATGGTCTGGCCATGCCCGATGGGCAAGGCGTTGTCCAGGTAGGCCTGCGCCGCCAGGCCCGGCTCCAGGAACAGATGCCGAGGCACGCGCTGCATGGACTCCAGCACCGCGCTGTCCATGCCGCCCAGCGCGCGCAGTCGCTCGACCATCGCGCTGCGCACCGCCTGGGAATCCATGCCTGCGCCGCTGGGCATCTGCGGCGCGGAGGTCCGCGCCGCGGGTGGTGGGGAGGATCGCGAGACGCCTGCCGTACCCGAAGCGCTCGCCGGCGAGCCCACCGAGGGTAGACGTGCCGGAAAGCTGGCGCGCTTCGGGATGGAGCTGGTCGCCATGCGCGTCGCGTCAGGACGCCTGCGCGAGATCCGCGAAACGCTCGCGGCTGGGCTCGAGCAGACGATGATGGGTCAGGTCCAGCTGCAGGGGCGTCAACGCGGCAAAGCCCTGCGCTATGGCATGGAAATCGGTGCCGGGCTGATCGTCCAGCGCGTCGCCGGCCGAGCCGATCCAGTACACGGGTTCATTGCGCGGGTTGCGCTGCATCACCACGGGCTGGCTCGGGTGGCGCTTGCCCAGGCGCGCGACCTGCACCCCGCGCAGCCGGGCCGCGGGCAGGTTCGGCACGTTCAGGTTGTACAGCGCCGCAGGGGCGCCGGGGTCGCGCATCATGTGCTCGACCACGCGAACCGCGACCTCCACGGCCGTGTCCACGTGCTCCCAGCCCTTGTGAACCAGCGACACCGCCAGCGCCGGCAATCCGAACAGGAAGCCCTCGGTGGCCGCGGCCACGGTGCCGGAGTAGATCGTGTCGTCGCCGAGGTTGGCGCCGTTGTTGATCCCGCTGACCACGAGGTCCGGACGGAACTCCAGCAGACCGGTCAGCGCGATGTGCACGCAATCCGACGGCGTGCCGTTGATGTAGAGAAAGCCGTTTTCGGCGCGGAACACCGAAAGAGGTCGACTCAGGGTCAGGGCGTTGGACGCGGCGCTGGCGTTCTGCTCCGGCGCCACCACCGTGACCTCTCCGAGGCGCCTCAGCCCGGCATACAAGGCATGCAGGCCGGGGGCCAGGTAACCGTCGTCGTTGGAGAGCAGGATGCGCATGCCTGGAGTGTATCGGGCCGGCGCGATGCGGGCTTCAGGAGAGCAGTTCGCGCAATAGGGGCAAGGCGTGCTCGGCGGCGCGCAGCCCCTCGGCCATGGCGATTTCACCCCGGTGGAAGTCCAGCGGTCCGATGCCTGATACGCGGGGGCGGATCACGACGTCGGCGGGTTCGCCGGCGAGACGGCTGTTGGTGATGCGCACCTGCATGATGTTCAGGCTGGCCGTGAGCACGCCCAGCATGGAAGGCATGGGCAGCGCGGGCGGCGCATCGCTGCTGGGCCACAGCCGGCTCCACAAGGCTTCCAGGCTGCGCTTGCGCCCGCGCGGGCCTGCCGCGCCCTCGGCCGACTCCCCCGAACCCTCCTCGAGCTCGGCGGGGCGGGTCGGTTCGGCGTAGAGCGAGGGCGCCGGGCGCGAGCGCCTGCCGACGAGGTCCCAGTTGAGGTCCACCGCGATGACCACGTCGGCTCCCATGGCACGGCACAGGGACACCGGCACGGGGTTGACCAGGCCGCCGTCAACCAGCAGTCGCCCGTCGCGCTGCGCCGGCGTGAACAGACCCGGCAGGGCGATGGACGCCCGCACCGCATCGATCACCGGGCCATCGCGCAGCCAGACCTCACGCCCCGTGTCGAGTTCGGTGGCCACGCAGGCAAAGGGCCGCTGCAGGGCCTCGATGCCGTGGTCTTCGAACTGCGCACGGAAATAGTCCACGAGCTTGCGCCCCTCGATCATCCCGGCGGCCAGCTTCAGGTCGATCAGGCTCATCACCCCCTGGCGGGTCAGCGAGGCCACCCAGCGCTCGAGGCGATCGATGTCGCCGGCCGCATAGGCGGCGCCGACCAGCGCGCCGATCGAGCTTCCGCAGACCAGGTCCGGCTCGATGCCCGCACGCAGTAGCGCGCGGATCACCCCCACGTGCGACCAGCCACGCGCGGAACCGCTGCCCAGCGCGAGTCCGATGCGAATCCTGCGATGTGCGTCCAAGGCTTGTCCTCCTCCGGCGACCATAGCAGCTCGAGCCGTTTCGATCGGGGCCCTGCGGGCGGCTACAGTTGACCTTTTGCACCCGGACGTCCCCGGGCCCCGTACCCCGCCGATGAGCTACGTCGACCGTCACCTGCTGAGCCACGAGCGCGTGGTGTATCGCGCCCGCCTGAGCCGCAGCGTGTTCGCGCTGCCACTGGGCATGCTGGCGGCGGCAGCGGCCCTTCCGCTGATCGGTGGCGCGGCCCTCGGCCTGGGCGCCCTGCTGGGATTGTTCGCGCTGGGCTACGGGCTGCGCGCCTGGATGCGCTATGCCGGCGCCGAGTTCGCGGTCACGGATCGCCGAGTGATCATGAAGCTGGGGCTGATCCGGCGCATGTCCCTGGAGATCGTGCTCGAGCGCGTGGAAAGCCTGATCGTCGAACAGGGCCTGCTCGGGCGGGTGTTCGACTTCGGCTCCGTGTCCATCGTCGGCACCGGTGGCACGAAGGACCCCTTCCATCTCATCGCCGATCCACTGGGTTTTCGCCGCGCCGTGCAGGAACAGCTGGCGCGCCCGCCGCGCGCCTGAGCCCGAGGATCCCAGCGCCATGGACGAGGAATCGCAGATCCAGGTACCGGCTTCCTTCGTCGCGCTGTACCTGGAGCCGGGGCGCATCAAGCCCAGGGCTTCGCGCGCGCACATCACCGAGCGCTACGAGTACTGCGAAGACCTGGCCCAGCTGCTGGCCCAGCGCGCCACCGAGATCCGCGCCGACCTGGGCATCACCCCGGCCGACGTCCTCGAGCGCATGGGCCGCGGCCTGGACGACGCCTCGGCCGGCGTGGACGCGGCCGAGGCACGGTGGGTGAGCACGCGCCTGGCCGAACTGCTGGGCTGGCCGGCCGGCTGATCCGTCCGGGATCAGGAGGGCAGCACGTCGCCGCGGGTCTCCAGCGCGAAGGGGATCACCAGCAGGCCCGCGATGAAGGCCACTGCGGTCCACGCGACGGGAGTCCCCAGCGTGCCCATGTGCGCGACCCCGGCGGCAAGGATGAAATTCACCACCGCGCCGAGGAAACGCCCGATCGACGTGTTGAAGGCGAACGCCGTGGCGCGCACCCGGGTTTCGTACTGCTCGGGCAGCCACAGGCTGAACATCGCGAAATTGCCCCCGAAAAAGCCCAGGAAGAACAGCGTGCCGATGAACAGTTGCAGGCCGTCGGGCACGTAGAAGGCCCAGCCGAAGCTCACCACGATGCACACGGCCATGCCCAGGAAGTACAGTGCCAGCGTGCTCTTTCGCCCGAAGCGCTCGGCCAGCGGCGGAAGCGCCAGGCAGCCCAGGATGGTGCCGATGGACAGGATGCCGGTTCCGATCGAGGCCATGTGCACGGCCTGCAGGTGGCTCATGCCCTGCTTGAGCGCGAGCTGGATGATGGCCGCGGGCTCATAGACCGCGCCAGCCCACAGGCCGATGATGGCCACCGTCAGCAGCGTCGCATTGACCAGGGTGCGGCGCCGATACTGGGCGCTGAAGATCTCCGACAGAGGGCTGCGGCGGGTCGGCGACCCGGCGTGCTGCCACTTCTCGGGCTCGCCCACCTTGAGCATGGTGTAGATCGACACCACCACCGGGAACAGGCCGCACAGGAACATGGCGCGCCAGCCGTAGTGCGCGCCGACCGTGAAGTTCAGCGCCGCGGCGATGAAGAATCCCGCGTAGTAGCCGGTCTGCAGGAAGCCCGCGCCCATCTTGCGACGATCCTCGGGCCACGATTCGGCCACGTAGGTCCCGGCCAGCGCCCACTCGCCGCCGATGCCGATGCCAGCCAGCAGCCGGAACAGGCCGAGTTCCCAGACATTCTGCGACATCGCCGCCAGGCCCGTGAACAGCGCATAGCCGAAAATGGTTGCGGCCAGTACGCGGGTGCGGCCGAAGCGGTCGGCGATGGGGCCCCAGATGAAGGACAGGCCCCATCCCACCAGGAACAGCGCGAACAGGATGGACCCCGCCAGTCCGATATGGGCCGGCGTGGGCGCGATGCCGGATTTGGGCAGCAGCTCGGTCAGCGCAGGAACCAGCACCAGCGCGTAGATGATCGAGTCCATGCCGTCCAGGGTCCAGCCGAACCATGCGGCCCAGAAGCCGCGGATCTGCTGCGCATTGAGGGGGGTTCGCATGCGTCGCAAGGCGCCATCGCGGGTGATCTGATTCATGGTGTCGTCTCCTCCATGCGGGTGCATCCCGCTTGTGTCAAAACGTTGGCCGGCTGCTGTCGCGCTACTGCCGGGCTCGCGCACGATGCGCTCGAAGGACCAGCGAGCGCAGGCTCGATTCCTCGCTGTCCAGAACTTCCACGCGGCAGCTGAGCTGTCGGATCATGCGCCCCAACGCCTGTCCGGGTGGCATTTCGATCACGCACTGCACGCCCAGCTCGATCAGGAGCCGGCTGGCGTCGCTCCAGCGCACCGGGCGCATGACCCCTTCGGCCAGATCGCGCGCGATGTCGGGCGCCGCGCGCAGCGCGCGCGCCGTGGTGTTGGCGATGTAGGGCAGCTGCGCATCGCGCAGCCGCAGGCCGCGCAGGGCCTCGACCAGTTGCTCGCTGCAGTGCGCCAGCAGCGGGCAATGCGAGGGCACCGCCACGGCCAGGCGCTCGACCTGGCGGGCGCCCGCGGCTCGCGCCGCACCGAGCAGCTCGCCCAGTGGGGCATCCGCGCCGGCGACGACGAACTGCGATTCACCATTGAGATTGGCCAGGTACACCCGCTCGCGCTCCTGGGCGCGCTCTGCATTGATCTCGTCCAGCAGGATCTCCAGCACCCCCTGGCGCAGACCCGACACGGCCAGCATGCCGTAGCCTTGCGGGAAGTCCTGCTCCATGCTGCGCGCCCTCAGTCGCACCAGGCGCAGGGCGTCGGCGAACTCCAGGCTGCCGCAGACCACCGCGGCGCCGAAGGCCCCGACGGACAGACCGGCCACCGCATCGGGTCGCACCTCCTCCGCGGCCAGGGCCCGCGCCTGTGCCACCGCGGCGACCAGCAGCCCCAGCTGCACGCCTACCGTCGAGCGCAGTGCGGGCTCTCGGTCGTAGCGTTCCACCGCCTCACCCAGCACCTCGGAAGCCTCTTCCAGGGTCTCGCGCACCCGGACATGGTCCGGCAGGCGCCGCAGATAGCCCTCGGACTGCGCACCCTGCCCCGGGAACAGGAAGGCCAGTTGCATCAGGCTCTCCGCGCGGCGGGCCGCAGCAGGGCCCCCTGGGGGCGGCGCAGCACATAGGCCCCACCGGCGGCGAACTCGGCGAGCGCCGCACCGCCCGCCGGCCACTCCAGCAGCACGTCGATGCGCGCGCGGCCGTCCTGCGGCAGGGCGTCCATCCAGGCGCGGGCGCGGGCGCGTGACGGGGCGCGCGGGCAGCGCACCACGATGTCCAGATCACTGCCCGGACCGGTGCTGGGAAAGCCACTGGCCAGCTCGAAGCCCGCGCTGCCCGCGGGACCCCATTCACGCGGGCCCGCCTCGCGCCAGGCCTGCTCCAGTTGGTCCAGCGCGCGAAAGGGTCCCAGCGCCGAGCGCTCCGGGTCCAGCCCGGCTGCGCGCCGGCGCAGTTCGGCCGGGCGCAGCAACTCCTGAACCTGGTCCGCGTCCACCCAGGCTGCCAGCCTCTGGCTGCGCTGCGCGCCGCGCACGCCCACGGCAATGCGCCCGACGCGCATGGGGGCACGTCGCGTCACCACCCAGGGAGCCGCCGCGAGCGCGGCCTCGGCCCAGGGCTCGGGGCCATGCTCCCACCGCAGCAGGCACGGCGAGGCCAGGCGCAGCAGATCGTGCACGCGGGCAGCGCGCTCCAGGTTCAGCGCGACCATTGCTCGGCCATGCGCCGGCGCACCTCGACGGAGGCCGCCCTCGCCTCGCGAGCCCTCGCCGAGGTCCAACGCACGGAGAGGTCGCGTTCGTCGGTTCCGATGTCCCGCAGGGCCTCGACCAGCGCCTCGCGCACGGTCTGCAGTTGTTGCGCACTCGGCGCCTGCGGGTCCACCCCGCCGATCAGCCGGTGCAACAGGCCCAGTCCGGCGTAATCGGCGATGCGGTAGGACATCGGCGGCTGCGCGCCTGCGATTTCGTCGAGCTCGGCCAGGCTGCGCCGCGTCACCCGCGCCGCGGCCTCCCGGCCCATCGCATGCACCGTCACGCCCGGATCGTCCAGAGCCAGCAGGCGGTGCGCCTGGTAGCCATGCGCCAGAAAGGCGCCCGACATGGCCCCCCCCACCAGCAACGCGACCACCTTGTGGCCGGCCTGGCGAGCGCTGGCATAGGCGTCCACGGCCGCGGCGCAGGCGAGGTGGATCCCCAGCATTTCCTCGCGGCGGCCGTAGGCCTGCCCGCGTACGTCCACGACCGCGACCAGGGCTCTGCGAGCCTCGTCCCGGTCGGTCTGCACGGCATGGCGAACCGCCGCGGCCAGACCCCAGGCCTCACGCAGCCCGACCTCGCCGTGGCGGGCCCTGGCGAAAGGACTGTGCGGGTCGGGCACGACCGCGAGAAAACGAGCCGGGGCTCCGTCGAGCGTACCGTCGGCGGCCAGCACCGACGCAGGCAGGCCGTCCACCGGCCTGGCCCCCGCGGCCAGATGCTCGAACCAGATCCTGCCGCGCGTGAAGGGCGTGCTCATGCCTTGTCTCCCTGTGCCTGGCGCGGCGCCTTCCAGGCCGCGCGCAACTCGCCCGGCCCCAGGTCCTCGCGCGCCTCGAGCGCGTCGATGCGCGCGCGCCAGGTCGCCACCCGGGTGCTTCGGGCGGCGGCGGGCGCCTGCGACGCGAAGCCTCGTACTTGTTCGCGCACCTGCGCCACGTCGTCATCGACCAGCGCGTCGGCCAGGCCGGTGGCCACGCGCTGCTCGCCGCCGATCAGGCTCCACACCAGTCGCCGGTCGGCGGCATCGAGTTCCTCCACACCGGCCTCCTGCTCGATCACCTCGGGGCCATTCATGCCCAGACGGGCCTGTCGGGTGATCACGATGTGCGAGCACAGTCCGGCCACCAGCGACATGCCCCCGAAGCACCCGACCATGCCGGCGATCACCGCCACCACCGGCACGTGGCGGCGCAGCGCCACCACCGCCGACTGGATTTCCGCGATCACCGCCAGACCCAGGTTCGCCTCCTGCAGACGCACCCCCCCGGTCTCCAGCAGCAACACCGGCAGCACCGGCCGCCCGGCCTCGCAGTCCCTCAGCGCCAGTTCCAGCGCGGCGGCAATCTTGGCACCGCACACCTCGCCGATGCTGCCGCCCTGGAAGCGCCCCTCCAACGCGGTGACCACGGCCTCGCGTCCGTCCAGGCGCCCGCGCAGCACGACCACGCCGTCGTCGGACTGCGGCACGATGCCCTGGCGGGGCAGCCAGGGCGATTGCATGCCGTCGAAAGGACCGAGCAGTTCGCGTCGGCCCTCGGCGTCGAGCAGGCTGCGCGCACGTTCTCGCGCGCTCATCTCGATGAAACTCTGGCGCGCCAGCACGGAGGGCCGGGGCGCGGTCTGGGCGGGATTCATGAGCGCGAGGCCTCCAGGGCTTGTTCCAGGCGCAGGGCGACGACCCCCGGCGTGGCCCCGAAATCGTGGATCTGCAGCGACGCGGCCACCGGATGGCGTTCGAAAAACCGCTCCAGCACGCGGCGCCAGATTTCGCCATAGCCGTCCACGCTGGTGCATACACGCACTCGCGCGCCGCCCTCGGCGGGAAGCATGAGGATTTCCAGATCCCCGGATCCGACCACCCCGACATGCGCTCGCTGCGCCACGGGGCGATCCGCCCGGAATTCGAATTCGAGGTTTTCCATGATGGAACGTGGATCGATGGGTATCAGCTCGTTGTCACCGCATGCAGGAACAGACTCGCCGCGAGCAGGTCCGCGCTCCCCCCCGGCGAGGCCTTGCGCGCCATCAGTTCGGCATCCAGGCACAGCAGTTGGGCATGCCCCTCGCGGGTCCCGGCGCCGCCCAGCTCCAGAACCCGGCGCGCGCCCGACTGCGCCGCCTGCAGGGCCTTGTCGCCTCCGCGATGGAGCAGGCAGGTGTCGTCGAGTTCGACCATGATCGCCAGCAGTGCATCCAGCCGCGCGTGCTCGATGCGCGCGCCCGCGGCCAGGCGCCGACGCAGCATCGGCAGCCCCGACTGCAGCACCTGCGGAAATCCCGCGCAGGCCTGGCCGCGCGCCCCGCCGACGCCGAAGCGACGCATGGCGCGCGCTCCGTGCGTGCTCGGGCTCGGCGCCTGCCCGGCATCGTCGTGGCGCGCGATGCACGCGGCGGCCTCGCAGATCTGCGCCGCGCTGGTGCCTGCGCCCAGGCGGGCGCGCGCGCCCAGCAGCAGGCCCAGCGCCCAGATGGCGCCGCGGTGCGCGTTGCTGCCCTGCGTGGCCAGCAGCATGCGCTGCTCGGCCACACGCCCGATGGCGGCCAGGCGCGTGCGCAACGCGCCGTCGAGCCGTGCCGTGCAGGCGGCCAGCGCCATGTCGACGAAGGGTCCGCGCAGCGAGTTCGCCGAGCGCAGCATGCGCGCCAGGTCCAGGTCGGCGTGCGCGCCGCTGCCGCGCGCATCCACCAGCGCGGGCTTCGGGCTGAGCAGGGCCTCCTCGCGCAGCGCCTGCACCGCGCATTCGGCCAGGTGCTCGGCCTGCGCGCGCTCGCTGGTGCGCACCAGGGTCCGGGACAGCAGCGCCGCGTGCATCGCCTTCACCAGCTGCGAAAGCGCGCGGGAGGCTGGTACAGCCCGCCGGACCAGGCGACGAGGTCCTCGATGCTGCGCGCGGCCAGCATGGAGCGCTGGGCCTGCAGCGGGCTGACCCCCAGGTCGGAGGCGAAGGCGACCAGGCCGCGCTGGCGCAACTGCTCGACCCGCTGCGCGTTCACCCGCTGCCCGATGGGTGTCACGCCGGCCACCGCGGCCAGCGCGTCGCGCCGCTCCTGCTCGCCCTGCGCCTTGTACAGATAGGCGATGCCCTCCTCGGTGACCACGTGGGTGACGTCATCCCCGTAGATCATCACCGGCGCGATCGGCATGCCGCTCCGGCGGCCCACCTCCACGGCGTCCAGGGACTCCACCAGCGCCGGCACGCCTCCGCTCTGGAAGGTCTCGATCAGCTGCACCACCAGCTTGCGGCCACGCACCACCGGGCTGTCCGCGGTGATCAGCTGCAGCCAGGCGGGCGTGGCATGGCGCCGGCCTCGCGGGTCATGCCCCATGTTCGGCGCGCCGCCGAAGCCGGTCAGACGACCCAGCGTGACGGTCGAGGAATTCGCATCGCCGTCCATTTGCAGGGTGGAGCCGATGAACATGTCCACCCCGTACTGCCCGGCCATCTGGCACAGCACGCGGTTGGAGCGCAGGCTGCCGTCACGGCCCACGAAAAAGATGTCCGGACGCGCCTCGATGTAGCGCTCCATGCCCACCTCGCTGCCGAAGCAGTGCACGCTTTCCACCCAGCCGCTCTCGATGGCCGGGATCAGGGTGGGATGCGGGTTCAGAGCCCAGTTGCGACAGATCTTGCCTTTGAGGCCCAGCGACTCACCGTAGGTGGGCAGCAGCAGCTCGATGGCCGCCGTGTCGAAGCCGATGCCATGGTTCAGCGACGTGATGCCATAGCGCTCGTAGATGCCCCGGATGGCCATCATGCCCATGAGCACCTGCAGGTCGGTGATGTGCCGGGGATCCCGGGTGAAGAGGGGCTCGATGGCGAAGGGCCGATCGGCCACCACGACCCAATCGACCCAGGAACCCGGGATATCCACGCGTGGAAGCTCGCCGCAGATCTCGTTGACCTGCGCGATGACAATGCCCTGTCGAAACGCCGTGGCTTCGACGATGGTGGGGGTGTCCTCGGTATTCGGTCCGGTGTACAGGTTGCCCTGCGCGTCGGCCTTGTCGGCGCACACCAGGGCGACATCGGGCTGCAGATCGATGAGCATGCGCGCGTACAGCTCCACGTAGGTGTGGATCGCGCCGACCTCGAGCCTGCCGTCTTCGATGAGCTGGGCCACGCGCAGGCTCTGGGGCCCGGCAAAGGAAAAGTCCAGACGGCGCGCGATTCCGCGCTCGAACAGGTCCAGGTGTTCCGGGCGGCTGATGCTGGAGATCAGCAGGTGAAGGTCATGGACCTGCGCAGGATCCAGGCGCGCCAGGCTGCGCGAGAGGAAGTCGGCCTGCTTCTGGTTGTTGCCCTCCAGGGCGACGCGGTCGCCGGGGCGCAGCAGCAGCGCCAGCGCCCGCTCCAGCTGATGGGTCGGCAGGACGCATCCATCCGCCAGGTGGGCCACCGCGCCCAGCCTCCGGGCCTTCGCGGCAGCGCGCCGCGCCCAACGCGGGGCTTCGCCGGCAGGGGTGGCTGGGGATTCGCTGGGCATGATCGGAACGACTCCGTCAAAATACAAGATTTAGTTTCCTGTATTTTTCACGGATTCACGTGTATTGCAAAACCAGGGTTTTCCTGTACGGAAGCCCGGAAACAGGTGCATTCCCCCTGGCGAGGCCCTACGATGGAGGCCATGGACAAGAATGCTTCCCTGGCCGACCAGCTGCGTGAAAGCATCGAGGAATCGATCGCCACCGGGACCCTGGCCCCCGGTGCACCGCTGGACGAAGTCGAACTGGCCCGCCAATACAAGGTGTCGCGCACGCCCGTGCGCGAGGCCTTGCTGCAACTCGCCGCCACCGGCATGGTGGACATGCGCCACCGCCGTGGTGCCGCGGTCGCGGAGCTCGGCGCGCGGCGCCTGATCGAGATGTTCGAGGTCATGGCCGAACTCGAGGCCATGTGCGGGCGCCATGCCTCGAGGCGCATGAGCGACGAGGAACGCGTGGAATTGCTGGCCGCGCACCGCGCCTGCGAGGCCGCGCGCAGCGACGGCGACGCCGACCGCTACTACCACCTCAACGAACGCTTCCATCACTTGATCTACGCGGGCAGCCACAGCGAATTCCTGCATGAGCAGGCGCTCGCGCTGAGCCGCCGGCTGCGGCCGTACCGGCGCCTCCAGCTGCGTGTGAAGGGGCGGCTCGGCGCCTCCTATTCCGAGCATCAGGCGGTGGTGGACGCGATCATCGCCGGGGAGGGAGACGTGGCCGCACAGGCTCTGCGTGCCCATGTGGTCGTGCAGGGCGAACGCTTCGCCGACCTGATGGCGGCGCTGGCCCACTGGCAGGCCAGCCAGCCAGCCGTGCCGGAGCCGGCAGGCGCATGAGGACGTTGCCCGCCGCCGCGCTGCTGGCGGTGGTCGTCTGCGCCCGGCCTGCGGAGGCCGGCCTGCCAGCCTCCGCTGCGGGCGCGCAGCCCCCGCAGCGCTGCTCCAGCGCTCCGGGGCGCGACGCCTACGTCAGCCTGCGCGCGAGCTCCCCCTCCGATCTGGCCTCGCTGGTGGCCGGCTGCGAACGCCTGGGTTACCGGCGCATCGGCGGCGTGGCGCGCGCGGTGGTGGCCAATCCCGGTGCGGCCTCGGCGCAGTGGTACTTCCAGGTCATGATCGTGCCGGCCGGCGCCGCCAGCGCCGCCCTGCCCGCGGGCTCCGCCGCGCGCTGAGCCAGGCTCGGCCTCGTCGGCGAAGGCGGCCCCGGGGCCACGCCACGCCGCGGCGGGAAACTCAGCCGGCTTCGTCCACGGGCACGAAGGGGTGGCGCTTGATCGCCTCCGTGAAGCCGCTGCGTGCGTGGCTGGCGCGCTCGATCAGGCCGACGCGCCGCTGCACCCTGGCCCCCGGCAGTTCCAGCACCCGAAGCGCCCGGTCACCGCTCCAGTTCACATGGGCCAGGCGGGGCACGATGGACACCCCGAAGCCCTGTCGCACGATCTCGATGATCGCCTCCACCGAGTTGAGCTCCATCTCGTCACGCGAGCGCGCGCCACAGCGGCGCAGCACTTCGTCGACCAGCAGGCCGGTCCAGGTGTGACGGTCGAAGCGAATGAACGGTGCCTGCTGCAGCGTGGCGAGCACCTGGGCCGGAAGTTCGAATTGCGGCTTGCGCGGCACGATCAGCACCATCGGCTCCGTGTACAGCTCGGTCCAGCGCAGCCCCGGGCGCAGCCCCTGGGGAGGGCGCGTGACCACCGCGGCGTCGAGCTCGCCGCGCTCGACGCGTGCGACGAAGTCGCTGGACAGCCCGGCAAAGATCTTCACCTGCAGACGGGGGTGGTCGCGCTTGACGGCGCGAAGGGCATCGGCGAAGGCTCCCATCAGGGCGGAGACCAGCGCGCCCACGACCACGGTCCCGCTGAGGCTGCCGTCATCCTCCTGCCCGGCCAGCGCATCGTAGGCGCTCAGGATCTGCTCGACCCGCCCGACCATGGCCCGGCCCCCGGGGTTGAGCAGCACCGAGCGCGCGCCGCGTTCGAACAGCGCCTGGCCCAGGTCCTGTTCCAGCGCACGCATGCGCAGCCCCACGGCAGCCGCGGTCAGGCCCACCTCGGCGCCGGCCGCGGCGAAGGAGCCCAGGCGGGCGACGGCCAGGAAGGTGCGCAGGCTGCGGATGGACGACACGGCAGGGAGCCCCGGGACAAAGGCTCATCCTAAAGTTTTTCTTGGTCTGGCACAAACAAACATTCGCTTTTGATTTTCCTCGGACTCCACCACAATGCCTTCGCATTGCCTCTCGCCGCGCTTCCCCATGTCCGCCGCCCCCGATCCCGATTCCGCCCCGGCCGTGTTGCGTGTGTCGGTCTGGCGCGGCAAGCACAGCGGCGACTTCGTGCGCTACGAGGTACCCCGCCTGCCCAGCCAGACCGTGCTCGACGTGGTCACCTACATCCAGCGCCGCCTCGACCCGGATCTGAGCTATCGCTATGCCTGCCGTGTGGGCATGTGCGGCTCCTGCGCCATGC
Organism: Pseudomonadota bacterium; assembly: GCA_021808445.1. GTDB lineage: Bacteria > Pseudomonadota > Gammaproteobacteria > Burkholderiales > Burkholderiaceae_C > Thiomonas_A. The sequence goes on along the minus strand of JAKBBP010000001.1, from coordinate 26,698 downwards.
AGGTCAACGGCGTGGCGCGCTGGACCTGCCGCACCCACGTGTCGCGGGTGGCCTCGGCGGCCGGCGAGCTGGAGATCGCACCCCTGCCCAACCTGCCGGTGATCAAGGACCTGGCAGTGGACATGCGCGAGTTCTTCGACAAATGGGCCGGCGCCATGGGCCGATTCCACGGCAGCCGAAGCCGCCATGAGGACTTCGCGCGGGTGGATCCGGCCAGCGCCCGGCGCCGCGCGGCCGATGCCGGCATCGAATGCATCGGCTGCGGGGTTTGCTACGGTTCCTGCGACGTGGTCTCCTGGCGCCCGGAATTCCTCGGCCCTGCCGCCCTGAACCGCGCCTGGACCCTGGTCAACGACGAGCGTGACGTACAGCGCGAAGCCCGCCTGCAGGCGGTCTCGGGCAACCGCGGTTGCCATGCCTGCCACACCCAGGGTTCCTGCACCGAGCGCTGTCCCAAGGGCATCGCCCCGACAGGCGCCATGGCCGGGCTCAAGCGCCTGAGCCTGAGGACGCGGCCATGAGCACGCAGTCCCTTGCCGGCACCGCCCGGCTGCAATCGCGCCTGTGGCTGCTGCAGAGGGCCAGCGCCGCCTTGCTGGCCCCGCTGGTGCTGGCCCACCTGGTGATCATCGTGCTGGCGGTGCGCCAGGGCCTGAGCGCCCAGGCCATCCTGAGCCGCCTGCACCACAGCCTGGGCTTCGCCGCCTTCTACGCCCTGTTCGTGCTGGCCTGCGCGGCGCATGTGCCGGTGGGGGTGGCGCGCATCGCCGAGGAATGGCTGGGCTGGAGCGAGCGAGCGGCCCTCGCGCTGGGCGCGGTGTTCTCCGTGCTCTTGCTGGCGGCAGGGCTGCGCGCTGTCTGGGGGCTGACATGGGCCTGAGCAGCCCTGCGAGCCCGACGCGCCGGCGCAATGATCTGCGCGCGCGTCGCCACCCCGCCTGGTGGGCCTTCTGGCTGCATCGGGTATCCGGACTGCTGCTCGCGGTCTTCCTGCCCCTGCACTTCTGGGCCCTCGGGCAGGCGCTGCACGGCGCCGATGCGCTGCAGGGCTTCGTGCGCTGGGCCGACCAGCCGCTGGTACACGTGGCCGAATGGGGGCTGGTCAGCCTGCTGGCCCTGCACATGACCGGGGGGCTTCGGCTGCTGCTGATCGAGTTCGGCCCCTGGTCGGGGCTGCGCAAGGACTGGATCGCCCTTTCGCTGGGGGTCGCGCTGGCCGCCGGCATGGCCTACGCGCTGGCGCTGCTGGGCTGAGCGGCGCGACAAGGAACGCACGGACATGGACGTACAAGCACAGGTGGTCGAGGACATCGCGCGCGAGCTTTACCTACGCGCGCTCAAGATGCTGCCTCCCGACATCAAGCAGGGCTTCTCGCGCCTGCAGGCCTCGGAGACCTCGGGGCGCGCGAAGTCGGTGCTGCGCACCATGGTCACCAACATCGAGGTGGCCGAGCGCACAGACAACCTGCTGTGCCAGGACACGGGCGTGCCCATCTACAACCTGCGCATCGGCAGCGGCCTGCGCTTCGACGGCCATGCGCTGAAGGCCGCGGTGCGCCGCGGCTGCGAGCGTGCCACCCGCGAGCATCCCTTGCGCTCCTCCGTGGTGCATCCGCTGACCCGGCGCAACGAGCACACTTCCTGCGGCATCGAGGTCCCGGTGATCCATGTCGACTTCATCGACGCCCCGGGCGTTCTGGAACTGGAGATGATCCCCAAGGGCAGCGGCTCGGAGAACAACTCCTTCCTCAAGATGGCGATTCCGGCGGAGGGCATCGATGCCATCAAGACCTTTGTCGTCGACTGTGTGATCGCCGCCGGGGGCAAGACCTGCCCGCCCACCATCGTCGGCGTGGGCATCGGCGGAACCTCGGATCTGTGCGTCGCGCTCGCCAAGCGGGCCGCCACGCGGGCGCTGGGCACGACATGCGCGGACCCCGATGGCGCCGCACTGGAGAGCCAGCTCACGCTGGCCGTCAACGGCCTGGGCGTGGGACCGCAGGGCCTGGGCGGAGACTCCACCTCCTTTGCCGTGCACATCGAGCTGGCCGCCACCCACATCACCATGAATCCGGTGGCCGTGAACATGCAATGCCACTCGGCGCGCCGCGCCAGCGCGCGCCTGAGCGCGGCCGGCGTGCAATGGGGGTTCTGAAGACCATGGCCCACCACGAGATCGTCACTCCCGCCACCGAGGAGCAGGTGCGCGCGCTGCGCGTGGGCGACACGGTGACCCTGCAGCGGACGCTGTTCGGTATCCGTGACGCCACGCAGATCCACATGTTCGACCGCGGGCGCAGCACGCGCTTCGATCTGCGCGGCCATGCGGTGATCCACACCGCGCCCAACGTGCGCAAGGTACCCGCGGATGCACGCTACCCGGCGGGCTACGCCCCGGTGTGCATCGGAACCACCACCTCGGATCGCATGGAACGCTTCACGCGGCCGCTGATGCAGCAGCATGGCGTGCGCATGATCGTCGGCAAGGGGGGCCTGCGCGAGGACTCGCTTCGCGCCCTGGGTGAACTCGGCGGCGTGTACCTGGCCATCGTGGGAGGCACCGCGGCACTGGAGAGCACCTGGATCGAACAGATCGAGGACGTCGACCTCGATGACCTCAACCCCGAGTCGCTGTGGAAATTCCGCATCCGTGACTTCGGGCCCCTGCTGGTGGGCATGGACAGCCACGGGGCCAGCCTCTACGACGAAGTCCGCGCGCAAGTGCGCGATCGCCGCTCGGAGGTGCTGGCCGCGCTGGGCGTCACGGGAGCCCGCGCATGAGCACGGAGCTCGCGGGGCTGCGTCAGCTGGATACCGACATCCTGATCCTGGGCTCGGGTGGAGCCGGACTGTTCGCGGCGCTGCACGCGCACCAGGCGGCGCCCGAGCTGTCCATCACCGTGGCCGTCAAGGGCCTGCTGGGCAAATGCGGTTGCACCCGCATGGTGCAAGGCGGCTACAACGTGGCACTGGCCCCCGGCGACTCGGTGGAGCGCCACTTCATGGACACCATCGAGGGCAGCAAATGGCTTGCGCGCCAGGACCTGGCGTGGACCCTGGTGACCAAGGCGGTGGAGCGCATCCATGAACTCGAGAATGAACTCGGCTGCTTCTTCGACCGCAACCCCGACGGCACCGTGCACCAGAAGGCCTTTGCCGGCCAGACCTTCGACCGCACCGTGCACAAGGGGGATCTGACCGGCATCGAGATCATCAACCGCCTGGCCGAACAGGTCTGGGCGCGCGGCATCGAACGGCTCGAGGAGCACCGCGCGGTGGAGCTGATTCCCGCCGCCGACGGCAGCGGCCTGGCCGCGGTGCTGATGATCGACATGCGCACGGGCGACTTCGTGCTGGTTCGCGCCGGCGCGGTGCTGCTGGCCACCGGCGGCGGCCCCACCATGTACCGCTTCCACACCCCCTCGGGGGACAAGAGCTGCGACGGCCTGGCCATGGCGCTGCGCGCCGGCATGCGCCTGCGCGACATGGAGATGGTGCAGTTCCATCCCACGGGACTGCTGGCCGGCGAACACACGCGCATGACCGGCACGGTGCTGGAGGAAGGGCTGCGCGGAGCTGGTGGCTGGCTGCTCAACGGCGCCGGCGAGCGCTTCATGCACAACTACGACCCGCGTGCCGAACGCGCCACGCGCGACGTGGTGTCGCGCTCCATCTACGCGGAGATGCGCGCCGGGCGGACCACGCCGGCGGGGGGTGTGTACATCCAGATGTCCCACCTCGGCGCCGAGCGGGTGCGCAGCCAGTTCAAGGGCATGGTGGAGCGCTGCGCCGACTGTGGCTTCGATCTTGCCGGCGGGCTGGTGGAGGTCGTCCCGACCGCCCATTACATGATGGGAGGCGTGGAGTTCGAGGCGGATTGCAGCACCGCCATGCATGGCCTGTTCGCGGCCGGCGAGGATACCGGCGGGGTGCACGGCGCCAATCGCCTGGGCGGCAACGGAGTGGCCAACTCCACCGTCTTCGGCGGCATCGCCGGAGAGACCATGGCCGCCTGGATGCGGCGCAACCCCGGACGCCGCGAGCCGGATGCGCAGGCCGTGGCGCGTGCGCTGGTCGAGCACGAACGCCCCCTGCGCCAGCCTCCGGGCGACCTGGAGGAGATCCGCGAGCAGCTCTACGCCTGCATGTGGGACGACGTGGGCATCCTGCGCGACGCCACGGGGCTGGCGCGCGCACGCGCGCGCCTTCGCGAGCTGCACGAGCGATTGCTGGCCTCCGGCGTCGGCGCGGCCGACCGCGCCTTCAACCTGCGCTGGCACGACTGGATGAATCTGCGCAACCTGATCCAGGTCAGCCGCGCCATCACGGCGGCGGCGGCCAGCCGGGAGAATTCCCGCGGCGCGCATTTCCGCGAGGACCACCCCGACGCGGGGGACCTGCAAGCCTCCACCTACACGGTGGTGCGCGAGATCGAGGGCGAGCCGGAAGTGCGGCATGAGCCGGTCGTGTTCTCCCGCGTGCGTCCGGGCCAGAGCCTGCTGGACGCCGGCCCCGCCGTCGCGGTCGCCCAAGGCCCGGCATGACATCCTTGCGAAGCACCTCCTCCGGCAGCCCGCCGCGGGACGGTGCTGCGCGGGCCGGCCGCCTGCCTGCGCAGGCCGTGCCTGCACAGGCCCTGGACGTCGCGCGCGCGGCGGCCGGCGCGGCGGGAGCCCTGCTGCGCGAGGCACAGCAACGCCGCGGCAGCTGGGGGGTGCACGCCAAGGGCCCCGCGGACGTGGTCACGGACGTCGATCGCGAGGCCGAGGCGCTGATCGTTCGCGAGCTGCTCGCCGCCTTTCCCGGCCATGCGGTGCTGGGCGAGGAAAGCGGGCTCCAGGAAGGAGCGCACGGCGGCGTGCACCGACCCGCCCATACCTGGATCGTCGACCCCATCGACGGCACCTTGAATTTCGCGCATGGCGTGCCGCATTACTGCGTTTCCATCGCGCTGGCCTGGCACGACGTTCCGGTGTGCGCCGCGGTCTACGACCCGGTGCGCGACGAGATGTACCACGCCAGCGCGGGTGGCGGCGCCTGGCTCGGCGACCAACGCCTGCGCGCCAGCGACTGCGCGCGTCTGGACCAGGCGCTGCTCGCGGCGGTGTTTCCCAAGCCGGGCTCGCCCCTGCTGGAGCGCTTCGAGGGCTCCTTGCTGCGTGCCATGCGCCGCTGTGCCGGGCTGCGGCGCAGCGGCTCCATGGTGCTTGACCTGGCCTGGGTGGCGGCCGGGCGACTCGACGGCTTCTGGCAATGGGGAATGCAGCCCTGGGACATCGCCGCGGGCAGCCTGCTCGTGCTCGAGGCGGGCGGCCACGTGGCGCCCATCGATCCGGCCCCCGGCCTGCTGCAGGCCGGCAGCCTGCTGGCCTGCGCCAGCCCGCTGGCCGGCTCCCTGAGGGCCCTGTGCACCGACACCGCGCCCGACTGAGCCGGTCCTGAGGTGTCCTGGCGGGTTCAGAAATTGCGCAGCAGCAGACTGGTGCCCGCCGCCAGCAACACCGCCCACACCGCCTGCACGACACGATGCGCGGGCAGGCGACGATGCAGCTGCGTGCCCAGCCACAGCCCTCCCAGCATGCAGGGAAACAGCAGGATCGCGCGGGGAAGCACCTGCGGCTGGTGGTACAGCCCCGCGGAGGAGAACAGGAGCAGGCGTACCAGGCCGCTTCCGAGGATCAGGGTGCTGATGGTCGCGCGCAGGGCCTGGGGCTGGGGGATGCGCCGTGCCAGGTAGATCACGTACACGGGCCCCCCGGTGCCGAACATGGACGTGAACAGCCCGCCGGCGAAGGCCAGCGGCAGCGCCCACGCAGCCCGCAGCGGACGCACCGGCGGGCGCAGCACCAGGGCCCACAGCGCGTAGGCGAAAATGAAACTCCCGAGTGCCAGCAGCAAGGCCCGTTGCGGCGCGTACAGGAGCAGGCTGAGCCCCAGGAGCATGCCCGCGGCCATGAACGGGGCCATGCGTGCGAGCTCAGGCCATTGCACCTGGCTGCGGTTGCGCAGCCCCACAAGGATGCCCCCGGTGAGGTCGAACAGCAGCATCATCGGCACCACCTCCCGCAGCGGAAGAAATTGCGTGAGCAGCGGAACCGCGGTGATCGACGAGCCGAAGCCGGTCAGGCCGTACACCGTGTAGGCGAGCAGGATGACGGCGCCTGCCGCGGCCAGCGCGGCATCGGGGGCCGGCCAGGCGATGAGCATCGCCGCGGGCCGCGGGTCAGGCGTGCGCCGCCGCGAGTTCGCGCAACTGGCGCTCCAGCGCATCCGGCACCGTGACGCCGTCGCGCCGCGCGCGGGCGGCCAGATCGAATCGACGCTGGCCCGGCAAGCGCACCCCTTCGTCCGCGCACATCGCCGCGAGCAGGGTCTCGATGCGCTCGTGGAACACATCCGCCCCCGCCAGCGCCCCCGGATCGATGGCCAGGAAGGCCTGGCCGATGCGGGGCCGGTTGCCCTCGTCCACGAAAAAGGAATCCGCCTCGAAGCCGAAGGAGGCCCCGGTGAGCGCGCAGCACAGCAGCTCGACGATCAATGCCAGCATGGCGCCCTTGACCCCGCCGGCCGGAAGCATGGAGCCTTCCAGCCCGGCCTGCGGGTCCGTGGTGGGCCGGCCGTCGCGGTCCACCGCCCAGCCCAGCGGAATGCTGCGCCCCTCCTTGGCCGCCACCATGAGCTTGCCGCGCGCCACCTCCGACAGCGACAGGTCGATGACCAGGGGCGGGGCGTCGCGGCGCGGAAACACGGCTGCGATGGGGTTGGTCCCGAACAGCGCGCGCCTGCCTCCCCAGGCCGGCATGGCGGCGGGCGAGTTGCCGAAGCCCAGGCCCACCATGCCCGCCTCGGCCAGGGGCATCAGATGGTGCGCGGCCGCGCCGAAGTGGTGGCTGCGGGTGACCCCGGCGAAGGCACTGCCGCATTCACCCGCGCGCCGCATGGCCTCGCGCACCGCCAGCTCGCAGGCGGGAAAGGCCAGCCCATCGTCGGCGTCGACCAGGCAGGCCGCCGCGCGGGCGTGGATCACCTTTGCCTGGGCACTGCCGTTGACCCGCCCCAGGCGCAGGTGGGCGCTGTACTGGGGTACGCGCGAGAGGCCGTGCGAGGCCAGGCCCTGCGACTCGGCGGCGACCAGGGCCTGCGCGGTGGACTGCGCCATGGCGGCGCCTGCACCGGCGCCGCGCAGGGCGGCCGCGGCGAGCTCGGTGGCTTGGGAAAGACTCAGAACGGACATGGAAGCTGACGATGAGGGTTCTTGGGAAACGGGACGGCCAGGGGCGCGGCTCATCCGCGCAGGAAGGCTCCCACCCGGTCGGCGATCAGGCTGCTGACGCGCAGGTTGGACTCCCGCGTCAGCCCGGCGATATGGGGAGTGAGCAGCAGCCCGGGCACGCCCTGGAGGGCCGAGCCGGCGCCCAGCGGCTCCTGCTCGAACACGTCGAGCGCGGCGCCAGCCAGTCGACCCGAGCGCAGCGCCTCGGCCAGCGCGTCCTCGTCGACCACCCCTCCGCGGGCCGTGTTGATCAACACGGCGCCGGGGCGCATGCGGGCCAGACGATTCGCGTCCACAAGCGAGCGCGTGGCCGGCGTGAGGGGGACATGCAGGCTGAGCACGTCGCAGGCCTGGAGCAGCTCATCGAGCTCCAGCCGGCGTACCTGGGTCTCGCGCCACGCGGGGGCGTCCGCCGCGAGCGCCGGATCGTGTGCCACCACCGTCATGCCCACGGCCTGCGCCAGGCGAGCCGTCCGGCGCCCGATGTCGCCGAAACCCACGAGCCCCAGGGTCTTGCCTCCGATCTCGCGCCCCTCGGACAGCGCCGCGCGCGGCCAGGCTCCAGCGGCCACCTGCGCGCTGCTGGCATAGGCCCCGCGCAGCAGCAGCATGGCGCTCGCGATCACGTATTCGGCGACGGCCTGCGCGTTGGCGCCCAGCGCGGGGATGACGCGGATGGCGCGCTGCGCGCAAAGCTCCATGTCGATGTTGTCCAGCCCCACGCCCAGCCGCCCCACCACCCTCAGGCCCGGCGCGTGCTCGAGCAGGCCGGCACGCACCTGGGTGCGATTGCGCACGATCAGCGCCTGCGCCTCGCGCAGGGCATCGCGAAGCGCCTGCGGATCGTCCACCAGGCCGGGCTCATAGCGAACGTCGAAATGCTCGCGCAAGCCATCCACGGCCTGTTCATCCATGAATTCGCTGATGACGATCCTGCTCACGCCTGCATCCCCCACTTGCGAACGGTGTGGCGCTCGATGGTGTGGAAGACCAGATTCTCGACCACGAGGCCGATGATGATGATGGTCAGCAACCCGGCGAACACCTTGGAGATCTCCAGGAGGTTCTTGCTCTCGTAGATGTACCAGCCCAGGCCGCCCGATCCCGAACTCACGCCGAATACCAGCTCGGAGGCGATCAGGGTACGCCAGGCGAAGGCCCAGCCCACCTTGAGCCCGGTGAGGATGCTCGGGAAGGCCGCGGGGATCAGGATCTTCGCAATGTAGGGCAGGCCGCGCAGACCGTAATTGCGCCCGACCATCCGCAGGGTGTTGGACACCGCCATGAAGCCCGACTGGGTGTTCAGGGACACCGCCCACACCACCGAGTGCACCAGCACGAACACCAGGCTGCCGTCCCCCAGGCCGAACCAGATCAGCGCGATGGGCAGCAGGGCGATGGCCGGCAGCGGATTGAACATGGCCGTGAGGGTCTCCAGCAGATCGGCGCCCACGCGCGTGGCCACGCCGAAGCCGGTCAGCACCGCGGCCAGCGCCACGCCGATGCCGTAGCCCATCAGCAGCACCTTGAGGGAAACCCAGATCTTGAGCAGCAGCTCGCCGCTGATCAGGCCGCGTACCAGCGCCAGCACCGTGGAGGAGAAGGTGGGCAGCAACAGGTCGTTGTGCAAGGCGCGCGCACCGATCTCCCAGCCCAGGGCGAGCAGCACGATGATCACGCTCTTGCGCAATGCCACGCTGTTGAAGCAGGTCTCGAGGCGCGAAAGCGGCTTTTCCACCACGCCGAACTGACTGGAATCGGTGGGCTCCCGATGGATCTCGGGACGCTGCAGGGTCACGGTGGGTCCTTCAGCCATGCTGGCTCTCCTGGTGCAGGCTCTCGCCCGCGAACAGCAATTCGTTGATGCGTGACTCGAGGGCCTCCGCAGCGGCGCGGTCATGGTGTCCTCGCGGCAGCCCCTCGAGCTCCGCGCGAACCTGGCCCGGATGTGGGGACAGCAGCAGGATGCGGTTGCCCAGCTTGATGGCCTCGGGGATCGAGTGGGTCACGAAAATCACCGTGAAGCGGGTGTCGTCCCACAGTTGCAGGAGCTCGTCCTGCATCTTGCGCCGGGTCAGCGCGTCCAGGGCGGCGTAGGGCTCGTCCATGAGCAGCACATCCGGCTCCATGGCCATGCCGCGCGCAATGGCCACACGCTGCTTCATGCCCCCCGACAGCATGTGGGGATGGTGATCGGCGAACTTGGTCAGGCCGACCTTGTCCAGGTAGTGCATCGCCTTGGCCTCGGCCTCGGCGCCGCGCACCTTGCCGGAGGACACCAGCGGGAACATCACATTGCCCTTGACGGTCTTCCAGGGCAGCAGCTGGTCGAACTCCTGGAACACCATCATGCGGTCGCTGCCGGGCTTGGTGACGACCCGGTCCTTCAGGCGGATCTCCCCTTCCGTGGGCGTCAGGAAACCGCCGATGGCCTTGAGCAGCGTGGACTTGCCGCAGCCCGAGGGCCCCAGCAGGATGTAGCGGTCGGAACGACACACCTGGAAGTCCACCCGGTAGGTGGCGGTGACCAGGTGATTGGTCGTCTTGTACTGCAGGGTCACTCCCCGCACGTCCACGAGGACCTGCGGGGCAGCTTGGGATTGCGGAATGCTCACTGCGTTCATCCTCGACACGCGAGTCGTTCGGACGCCGGCCGGGGCCGGCCCAAGGGCCGCGGCACTCCCTGCCGCGGCCCGCCTGCCGGGCTGCCTCAGCTGCCGGCCAGCTTGTCCGCGTTCGGGAAGAACAATTCCTTCCAGGACTTCGGCTGCGCCTTGATGGTGCCCACCTTGTGCATGAACCGCACGTACTTCATCACATGCTGCGGGGTGGTCGTGTAGACCAGTTGCGGATCGTCGAGCATCTTCAGGATGAAGTCGACCGAATCCTTCTTGTCGTGCGTGTCCTTGAGGTACTGCTGCGCCGCGGCCTTCTTGTCGTGGTTGATTTCGTCGATCGCCTGGTCGAGCGCGGCGACGAAGGCGGCGTAGACCTTCGGGTTGTCCTTGTAGAACTTGCTGGTCGTCCACACCAGGTTGAAGCTGGCCGGACCGCCCAGCACGTCATAGGAGTTCAGTACCGTGTGCACCCCGGGCATCTTCAGTTCCTGGTACTCGAAGGGAGGAGCCCCGAAATGCGCGGTGATCGCATGCGATGCCAGCGCCGCCATCGCGTCGGGGTGGCTCATGGTGACGGTCAGCGAGTCCAGCTTGTGCTCCTGCCCGGGACCGAAGGCCTTCTCCGCGGCCATCTGCAGGGTCACGGCCTGGATCGACACCTTCACCGCCGGCAGGCCGATCTTGTCCTTCGAGCTGAAGTCCTTGATGGTCTTGACGTCGGGGTCGTTGGTGTTGAGGTACAAGGGCATGGAGTTCAGCGCCGCCACCCCCTTGATGCCGTAGTTGTCCCGGGTGCGCGCCCAGGCGATGACCATCGGTGCCACGCCGCCCGAGGCGAACTGCAGGCTTCCCGACAGCAGGGCCTCGTTCATGACGTTGCCGCCGGCGAACTTGACCCACTGCACCTTCAGGTCCTTGATCCCGCGCGCTGCTGCCTGCTTCTCGATCAGGTTCTGGTCCTGCATGATCATCAGCGGCAAATAGCTGATGCCGTACTCGCGCGCCACCGCGATCTTGCTGACTTCGGCATGCGCGGCGGAGGCCGCGCCAAGGCTCAGGCCGGCGCACAGCGCGGCGGCGATCAGGCGATGATTCATGTTGTCTCCTCATCCGTGAAAGGCGAAGATGCGGGCAGCGTGGTCGCCGCCTCGTCGTGCATGCCGGGCCGTTTCGCCGGCGGCCCACGCGCCGGCCTCGAGGACCGGCGCGGCGCAATCATGGCCTCGTTCAGGCGCTTTCGTACAGCCGGGTCAACACGAACTCGCGGTGGCCCAGCGCCTCCGCCGCGGTCAGGCGGCCGTTGGCGGTGCGCAGCATGCTCTCCAGCAGCTTGTCCCCGGCCTGGTCCAGGTTGATCTCGCGCTGCAGCAGCCCGCTGACGTCCACGTCGATGTGCTCGCTCATCAGACGCACGGTGCGCGGGTTGGCGCAGATCTTGATCACCGGCAGGATCGGGTTGCCGATGACATTGCCCTGCCCCGTCGGGAAAAAGTGCACGGCGTAGCCCGCGGCGGCGCACAGGGTGACCATCTCGGCGGCAGCCGAAGAGGAATCCATGAACCACAGACCCGCGTGGCTGGGAGCCTCCGCCTTGTCCAGCACCCCGTCGACCACGCACTTCTTGCCGATCTTCTGGATGTTGCCCAGCGCCTTTTCCTCGATGGTGGTCAGGCCCCCGGCGATGTTGCCCTTGGTGGGCTGGCTCTCGGACAGGTCCGTGGTCTTGTGGCGGTTGATCATGTCCTGGTAGCGGTTGAACATGAACATGAAGCGTTCGCGCACCGCGTCGTTGGCGCAGCGCGCCGCCACGATGCTCTCGCCACCGGTGATCTCGGAGGTCTCGCCGAACAACAGGGTGCTGCCCAGGCCGTAGAGCTTGTCGAAGGCGTTGCCCACGCTGGGGTTGGAGCCGCAGCCCGAGGTGGTGTCGCTCTCGCCGCACTTGGTGGACACCCACAGCTCGTGGATCGGGCAGGCCTCGCGCTGCTTCTCGCTGGCCCACTGCACGAATTCCTTGGCCGCCTTGCTGGCGCGCTGGATGGTGTCGTGGTCGCCGTGGCCCTCGATGCCGAAACCCACCACCGGCTTGCCGGTGGCCTGGATGCCCTGGACCACCTTCTGGGTCCAGCCATCCTCGATGCCGATCACCACCACCGCCGCCACGTTGGGGTTGCAGCCGGTGCCGATGAGGGTGCGGAAGTGCAGTTCCAGATCCGCGCCGAACTGCAGTCGTCCGTAGGGGTGCGGAATCGCCAGCGCCCCCTTGATGTTGTGGGCGACCGCCTCGGCCGCGGCGTTGGACAGGTCGTCCAGCGGAAGGATGATGACGTGATTGCGTACCCCGACGCGGCCGTTCTCGCGCCGATAGCCGAGGAAAGTGGTGTCTTGGGAAATGACGGACATGGGAGATCTCCGGGACGATTGCGAACCAGGCGGCTTACCAGCGCTTGGTCTTGATGTTGTGCACGTGGGCGTGCTCGCCGGCACGGATCGGCGCGACCACCTTGCCGATGTCCACGGCGTACTTCCACACCGTATCGCCGGGGGCCATGTCCTTGAGCGCGACCTTGTGACCGATGGGAATGTCCTGGATGGCCTTGACGCTGGTCATGCGGTCCTCGTCCATGATCCAGCCATTGAGGTCCATGCCCGCCTTGACGCCTTCGACGACGACCACGGCCACGGAATCCTTTGCATCATGCAGCACGAAGTGAATCATTTTTTCCTCCGGGTGGGATCAACCGCCGCGCTTTCGTGCCGCGCCGCAGTTGTCAAGCCGCAGCATAGGCAACTAGATCATCTAGGTCAACTAGATGACTTGGAGGACTGGCCGGGTAGAATGCGAAGCACCGATTTCGAGACACCCTGCGCCTGTCGCTGCCTACCGCCGTCCCTCGCAAGCACCTCCGTCCCATTGCCCGTCATGAGCGACACCCTCTACGCCGGCCAGGCCCTCGGCAACCACCTGTACAAGGAGGTCAAGCACAAGATCCTGGAGTCCCTGCGCACAGGAGAATGGAAGCCGGGCGAGGTGATTCCCTCGGAAAAAAAACTCGGCGAACGCTTCGCCGTGAGCATCGGCACGGTGCGCAAGGCGGTCGACGAACTCAGCGCGGAGAACGTGCTGATCCGCCAGCAGGGCCGGGGCACCTTCGTGGCCTCGCATGGGCGCGGCAAGTACTTCTTTTCCTTTTTCCATATCGTGCGCCAGGACGGGCTGCGCGAATTCCCCAGCGTGGAGCTCATCGACTTCGCGCGCGGCCAGGCCGACGCGACCGCCGCGGCGGCGCTGGACATCCACCCGGGCGACAAGGTGTGGCGCTACACCAACTTGCTCAGCCTGCAGGACCAGCCCGTGATCGTGGACGAGATCACCGTGCCGGTGGAATTGTTTCCCCGCCTGAGCGAGCGCGTACTGCGCGAACGCCGCAGCACGGTCTACCAGCTGTACCAGGAGCATGCCGGAGTGAACGTGATCCGCACCCGCGAGCGCGTGCGCGCAACCCAGGCCGATGCAGCCCGCGCCCACCTGCTGCGGGTGCCGGCCGCCCATCCCCTGCTGCTGGTCGTGCGCATCGCGCGCTCCTTCAAGGAACGCGCGGTCGAGCTGCGCCACTCCTACGTCAACACCGATCGCCACGAGTACGCGGTCGATCTGCTGAGCGACGGAACCTAGCGTCCTGTCGCCCTGTCGCCCTGTCGCCCTATCGTCTTATCGCGCGGGCGGGCGCAGCGCGCGCTCGGCGCTGAACATGCCCGGCGTCGGGCTCCCCGCGAAGTTGCCCAGTGCGATCAGGGACTGGCGCCAGTACACCCGCAGCGCACGCCATGCCCCCTGGGGGGCGCGCCATGCGTGCAACACTCGGTGGTTGCGCAGGAACAGCACGTCGCCCGGCTGCAGCTGCAGCCACACGGCACGCTCCCGAGCGGCCGCGTCGAGCTCCTGCAGCACGCGCAACGCGGCCGCATCGCCGGCGCGTGCCGGGCGCGTGCAGGCCAGGTCCACGGCGGCGAGGACTCCCTGCTCGGGCTGGCCCTCCAGCTTGCGCACCAGGCTGCGTGCCTCGCTGCTGCCCGCGCAGCCCGCACCCAGCGCCGCGTCCACCCCGTGGCAAAAGCGCTCCTGTTGCGCGACCTCGCGCAGCGCCGGAGTCAGCGCCTCGAAGGCCTCGGCCGCGTCGACCACGCCAGCCCCGCCCCGTACGCGGTTCGCACAGCAGGTCAACGACACGAGCTCGGGCTGGAAAGCCGGGCGAAACGCGGCGAGCTCCGTGTGGAATCTTCCTTCGACCCCGGGCTGCTGCCCCGCCGCGGCGCGACTTCCAGGCTCGAGCGCCTGGAACACTCCCGGCCCCTGCTCGAGCAGGCCGTAAGGCTGGCCGGCGCCCAGCCAGTGTGCGGCCACGCAGCCGAGCACGCAGCGGTAGAAGTCCAGCGCCGGCCAGGCCCCCGGGTCGAAGCGGACCAGGCATGCGCGCTGCGCGAGCTCGGGGCGGGGTGCGGCCGCCAGTTCCCGGATGGCCTCGCGCGCGGCTTGCTGAACGACGCGCAGCGGAACCGGATGCGCGGCCAGTGACTGCGGAGCGACGCGGGCTGCCTGCAAGGCGCGGCGCACCGACTCGGCGCCGACTTCCAGCGTGGGAATGCTCAAGGAGCAGGATACGGAAGACATCGCCACCTCGGTGCCGGTACGGGGAAAAGTCCGATATTCGCACCCCCTGCAAACCATTTCTTGAAAATGGTAATACAAGCATTCCCAGAGAATCCGTTAATCGCCGATGATTTCTAGGTGATTCACGATTTCCGGAGAATTTCCGCGTGACATCTGCACGCCACTCCATGCGCACCTGCGGACGCAAGTCCCCACCAATACTACGCTTTCCCGTCAAGGCCGCAATGTCCCGCGATTCCGCAATAACACCGAGGTCATGCATGGTTTTCCAGCATGCTCATTCTGGCGTTTGGTCACTCATGCTTCATGCGAGCATTCCCATGCACGACCCCCTTTGGAACGAAATCGCCGCATTTCTCTGCCGCCATGCGGTGATTCCCCGCGGACACCAGCTCGGCCCCGGCACCCGCCTGCTCCAGGATCTGCGCCTGAGTGGCACGGAGGCACGCGAACTGCTGGAGCGCTTTTTCGCCTTTTTCCGCATTCGCGGCGACGCCTCCAGACCGGCCTGTGTCTTGCTGGCATCCAGGCGCCGCTGGCCCTGGGCCCGGCGCCGGGGTACGCCAGGGACCGACATCAGCGCCTCCATGCTGCTGCAGGCGGCCCGCGAGGGTCGCTGGCCGGACGCGGCCCGGCAGGAAAATCGGCCGAACCGCGACGCGGGCAGCCCCTAGCAGGCCGGCTCCGGCGGCCCTTCCAGAGGAGGCAGGCGCTCGCCCCAGCCATTGCCCCGGCCCAGCAGCCACCCTCTGCGGGCCATGGCCAGCATTTCCCGGTCCCCCCGGGTATCGCCGTAGGCGTAGTCCAGCGCCTGCTCCCCCAGCAACTCGCGCAGACGCCGGGCCTTTTCCGGGCCCCAGCAGTTGAGGCCGTCGAAGCGCCCGCTGGCCAGGCCCTGGGGGTCGAACTCCAGTTCCGTGGCGATGACCGCGTGAAAGCCCATGCCGTGCGCCCAGGGCGCCGTGTACAGCCTGGGCGAGGCCGTCACCAGCACGCAGTGGTGCCCCGCGGCCTGATGCGCGCGCAGGCGCTCGATCATCGGTGCGCGCAAGCCCCGCGGCAGCTTGTCCGCCGCGAATCGCTGCGCCGCCTGCTGCAGCTGGGGCAACGGCATGCCGCGCAGACAGCGTTGCAGCAGCCGCTGCTTGGCCACGTCGTTGCCCACCCAGCCGGCTGCGTAGCCGACCAGCCACGGCGCCTCGCAGGCCAGCGCGGCCCCCAGGCTCGCCGGCCCCAGCAAGTCCCGCAGGAACCCCACCAGCGAATCCCCACGGCGCAAGGTGCCGTCGAAATCGAAGGCCGCCCAGACCGCCGTACCCAGGGGACGAATCGGTGCAACACGCATACCGCTACCCTCCAGGCGCTGACCATTGCAACAGCTGGCGGCCCGCCAGTGGCCGCAAGCTCGCCCGCGGCAGGCGCTGGCGCAGGCGCGCCGCCAGTTCCGCGCTGTCGCGGTCACTCACCAGCAGCGCGCGAGCGGCCGTCGCGATGTCGCCCAACTCAGCATCACTCCACGGCCCGGGCGGAATCTGGCGTACCGTCCAGCCGGTGAGGAATTGCACCATCATCGGCCGTTCACTCAACACCACGCCATGCACTGGAGGCACGCTGATCGGCCGGATGTTCAGATAGACCAGCAGCGGCTTGCGCGGCCACTCGGGAGCACCCGTCCTGCGCCACGCATGCCATGCCTCATCTCCCTGCACGGCCGCCCGGTGCAGGGACAACGCCATGAGCATTGTGAAGGGCAGAATGAGCACGGCGCGCTCCCACGCGGCGTGGCGCGGGGAGCGCGCATGGGCCACAGCGCTCGCACAGATCGCCACGCCCAGCAGGTAAACCGCCGGACTCATCAAACGCGTATCCAGTCCATCGAAACGCACCACGCTGCGCAAGAGCACCATGCCTGCGGCGTACACCAGGGCGAGCACCAGTGTCAGCCGGGCCAGCCACGCGGCGGCATCGACCGGCTTGTCGGCCATGCCTGCATCGGCGCCTCGCAGACGCACCAGCCATGCGAGCACCGCCACGACCAGCGCTGCCACGCTGGCCACGACGAACAGGGTCACCCATGGACGCGCCACCGCGAAGGCGGATGTCACGGCCATCACGGCGTCGCTCAGGTTGCTTGCCAGGCCGCGCCCCGAGGCCAGACGGGCCGCTCCCGTGAAATGGTGACCCTGCACCAGGTTATGCACCAGCAGCGGAGTGAACAACACGGCCATCACGACTGGCGTGAGCAGCACCAGGCCCAAGCGGCGCGCGCGCGCCTGCAATGGAGCCATCCACAAGGCCAGCATCAAACCGGGCACCAGCAGGAACATGGCGTAGCGCGCATAGATCGACAGCGCACAACTCACCATGCCCATTGCCCAGCGCCACCACGCATGGGAGTCGTCGATGCCCGCCAGGGACCACAACATCAGCGCTGCCATCAACAGGGCCAGCACCTCGCTCCACACGTAGCTGGCGTCCACCAGCAGGGGCATCGACAAGGCACAGGCCCATGCGACCAGCAAGGCCGCCAGCGGAGTCACGCGCAAGGTGCCGGCAAACAGGGCAAAGGTCACCGCCCCCAGCGCACCCAGTGCGAGCGCCTGCACCCAGATCGGCGCCACTCCCGACGCCAACACCAGTGGGAACAACGGAGGCCAGGTGGTGAAGGCCTGCGTCGCGCGCCCGAACAGGGCGAAGGTCGGCATGCTCAGGCCCTTGCCGGCGGCGATCTGCCCGGCCACCGTCAGGTAGGCGATCGAGTCGGGAGAAATCGCCAGGCTCCCTGTCGGGGGCAGGCTCAGCACGATCACCGCCGGCAGAAGCGACGCCAGCAACGCACCCAGGATGAGCGAGTCGATCGACCTTCGTTGAGGACGGGGCATGGCGCCGGATGGACGGTACGCGGATCCGGCATTATGCAAGGCGCTTCGCACTACAGAGTGCCGGGAAAGGCGCCGCCATCCAGCAGAAAGTTCTGCCCCGTGACAAAGCCGCTGGTGGCGGCACACAGGAAGGCGCAAGCGGCGCCGAATTCCTTCGGATCCCCGAAGCGTCCGGCAGGATTCTCGGAGGCACGGCGCGCCAGCAGTTCCTCGACCGGGATTCCCAGCGCCGCGGACTGTCCCCGCGCGGTGGCAGCCAGGCGGTCGGTGGAGAACGGGCCGGGCAGGAGGTTGTTGATGGTGACGTTGCGTCGCACGGTCTTGCGCGCCAGTCCGGCCACGAAGCCGGTCAGACCGCTGCGGGCCCCGTTGGACAGGCCCAGGACATCGATAGGAGCCTTGACGGCGGCCGAGGTGATGTTCACGATGCGCCCGAAGCCTCGCTCCATCATGCCGTCCACCGTGGCCTTGATGAGCTCGATCGGAGTCAGCATGTTCGCATCCAGCGCGCGAATCCAGTCCTCGCGCTGCCAATCGCGGAAATCCCCCGGCGGCGGCCCGCCAGCGTTGTTGACCAGGATGTCGATGGGACCGGCGGCCTCCAGCGCGGCCTCCCGTCCCTGGGGCGTGGTGATGTCGCCCACCACTTCCCGCACCTCGACCCCGTAGCGGTCACGGATGAGCGCAGCGGTCTCGGCCAGCGCTTGCGCGCCCCGCGCCGTCACGGTCACGTGCACCCCTTCCGCCGCCAACGCCAGCGCGCAGGCGCGGCCCAGTCCCTTGCTCGATGCGCACACGAGCGCCCTGCGCCCGGCGATGCCCAGATCCATGGTCTCTCCCTGTCCATTCCCGCACCCCGTCGGGGCCGGTCCCTCCCCATGGTACGCACTCGCAGGCGCGCCGTACGGAACCGACCCCGCCCCGCCGGCCGCGCCGGCTCAGGCGCCAGCCAGCAGCGCCAGTTCGGATTCGCCCAGGTAGCACCAGTTGCCCTCGGACAGGTTCAGCGCATCCAGGCGCAAGCCCCCGATCGCCACGCGTCGCAACGCGACACAGTGGTTTCCGGCGGCCGCCAGCATGCGTTTGACCTGGTGGTACTTGCCCTGCTGGAGCACGATGCCGAGCCGATTCGCGCCCTGCGGCTCGCAGGACACCGCGGCCAGGGCCTCGGGCTCATCGTGCAGGCGCACCCCCGCGAGCAGGGTCGCCACCAGTTCGGGCGTGACCGGGTCGTGGGTCGTGGCGACATAGAGCTTGGGCACCTTGCGCCGGGGCGAAGTCTGCGCATGGATGAAGGCCCCATCGTCGGAAAGCAGCAGCAAGCCGGTGGTATCGTGATCCAGTCGCCCGACGGCCTGGACCCCGCGGGCTCGCAGCTCCTCGGGCAGCAGTCCGAGCACGCCGGGATGGTGGCTCGGCCGGCGGGAACATTCGTAGCCCGCGGGCTTGTTCAGCGCCAGGTAGACATGCTCGCGATAGGTCCATTCCTGGTCGAGCACCTGGAACCGCAGGCCCTGCGTGTCCACGATCCGAGCTGGGTCGTCCACCGGCACGCCCGCCACGCGCACATGCCCGGCGAGGATCCACTGCCGGCATTGCCTGCGGGTGCCGAAACCCTGCGACTGAAGCACCCGTTCCAGGGCGAGACGACTCATGGACGGCCCCGGACACAAGAACGGACCGGGGCCTGGCTCGGGTCCGGTTCGCGCGCGGGCCGGCAGACCTTGGAGAGGGCAAGCGAATGCGGCAGTTCCATGCGGGCCAGTGTAGGCCCGGCGCCGGCCGCTCAGGCTCCGGTGGGCCGCCAGGGGATCGGGAAATGCCCCGGGGAATGCCCCGGGAAATGCCCACGCCTTTGGGTCAAGATCTCCAGATATTTCCCGACCCCGTGGGCAAGCGCGGCGGGTGCGCGATTACATTGACCGGTTCCTTTTCCCTTTGCGCAGCCATCCATACGCCGCTCCAGCGGCACGGGATCTCCGTCATGCGTCCTTCCCTGAATGCCCCCGTCGTGCGCCAGCCCTGGTGGCGCGTGGGCGCGATCTACCAGATCTACCTCCGCAGTTTCCAGGACAGCAACGCCGACGGCGTCGGAGACCTGCCCGGCGTACTGCAGCGCCTGCCCTACGTCGCGCAACTCGGCGTGGATGCCGTCTGGCTGACGCCGTTTTTCCGCAGCCCGATGAAGGACTGCGGCTACGACGTCAGCGATTACCGCGACGTCGACCCCCTGTTCGGAAGCCTGGACGACTTCCGTCGCGTCGTCGCCCGTGCGCATGAGTTCGGGCTCAAAGTCGTGATCGACCAGGTCCTGTCCCACACTTCCGACCGCCACCCCTGGTTCCGTGAGAGCTGCAGCTACGCCTCCGGCCCCAGGGCCGACTGGTATGTGTGGGCCGACCCGCGCGAGGACGGCTCTCCGCCGAACAACTGGCTGAGCGTGTTCGGAGGCAGCGCATGGGAATGGAACTCGCGTCGGCAGAAGTATTACCTGCACAACTTCCTGGCCAGCCAGCCGGACTTGAACTTCCACCATCCCGAAGTGCAACAGGCGGTGCTCGACGACGTGCGCTTCTGGCTCGAACAGGGGGTCGACGGGCTGCGGCTGGACACCGCGAACTTCTACTTCCACGACCCGCTGCTGCGCTCCAATCCGGCCCGCGCATGGCCCGTCGAGAGCGACCCGGCGGTCACCGCGGTGAATCCCTACGCATGGCAGCGTCACGTCTACGACAAGAGCCGTCCCGAGAACCTGCAGTTCCTGCGCAGGATGCGCGCGCTGCTGGACAGCTACCCCGACACCGCGATGGTCGGGGAGATCGGCGACGACGACGGACTGGGCCGCATGGCCGAGTACACCCAGGGGGGCGACAAGCTGCACATGGCCTACAGCTTCGATCTTCTGGGCCCGCGTCACGACGCCCCCTATTTGCACGCCATGCTGGAGCGCCTGCTGCGCATCCTCGGCGATGGCTGGGCCTGCTGGTCCTTGTCCAACCACGACGTGCCCAGACTGGCCAGCCGCTGGGGAGGCACGCACCCGGATCCGGCCCTGCTGCGCCAGGCCGCGCTGCTGCAGATGACCCTGCCGGGCACGCCCTGCCTGTACCAGGGTGACGAGCTCGGCCTGGAGGAGGCCGAGTTGTCCGAATCCGAGCTTCGCGATCCCTACGGCATCGCCATGTGGCCCATGTTCAAGGGCCGTGACGGCTGCCGCACCCCCATGCCCTGGGATGCCTTCCAGCCCTGCGCGGGCTTCAGCGACGGCAGCCCGTGGCTTCCGCTGTGCGAGAGGCACCGCGCGCACGCCGTGGCCCAGCAGCAGCCCGGCGGGCTGCTGGACTTCTACCGCGGGCTGCTGGCCTGGCGGCGCCACCAGCCCGCACTGCAGGCGGGCACCATGCAGTTGCTGCCGGCCCACGACCAGCTGCTGGCCTACATCCGCGAATCCCACGAGCCAGCCCAGCGCCTGCTGTGCGCCTTCAACTGCAGCGCGCAAAGCCTGCACTGGAGGCTTCCCGCGGGATTCGAGGCCATGGCGCAGGCGCCCTGCCACGGTGCCGACCTGGTCGACGGCAGCGTGCATCTGGAGCCCTGGGGCGTGTTGCTGGCGCAGGCGCGCGGTGAAGCCCAGCATGCGATGGACCAGGGGGCGAACAAGGACTCGTACCTGGCCCGGAGCTACTCGGGATGCCGCCCGCGCCGGGCGTGACGCTCCCGGGGAAGGCCCGGCCTCGGCTGCCCATGCTCCGCTTCGCTGCGGCACCGCCTCTGCCCCTCTCCCGGCGCCAGGCCCGGAAGCCGGGAGCACCATCGAGCCCTAGCCCCGGAGCCCTCCGCAGCCCGGACCCATGACCCCAGCGATGCGTAGCGCCTTGAATCCCTGGGGACGGACGGATCGTCGGCAGGCGATCGACCCGCCGCGGGGGCAGTCATGGGCAGATCTCACCGCCCCTCTTCCGGGGCGCAGGGTTGCATGGCGCGGACGAGCTCTCCTGGTTTCCCGGGATCGCGGCGGAGCTCGCCCCCTCGAGCCTGATGATCAGGCTCGAGGGGGCGCCGACCACCGAGCCGGTTCGATGGCGGGCTACTCGCGATCCGGATCCGGCAGGACCCAGTCCGGCCTTGGGTAGTGGCAAGTGTAGCCATCGGGTTCGCGCTGGAGATAATCCTGATGTTCAGGCTCCGCGGGCCAGAACGTGCCGGCCGGCTTGACTTCCGTCACGATCCTGCCCGGCCAGATTCCGCTGGCGTCCATTCTGCGGATCAGGGCGAGCGCCGTGTCGCGCTGGCTTGAACTGCGAACCAGAATGGCCGAGCGATACGACGCACCCCAGTCGTTTCCCTGGCGACCGGGTGTCGTCGGGTCATGGATCTGAAAAAACCTCTGGAGCAGCGAGCGGTAGCTCAGGATCTCCGGCTCGAACACCACCTCCACGGCCTCCGCGTGGCCGCCGTGATCGCGGTAGCTTGCGTTCGGTGTGTCGCCGCCGCAATAGCCCACCCGCGTGGACACCACGCCAGGAACACGGCGCAGGAGTTCCTGCATGCCCCAGAAGCAGCCACCGGCAAGAATCGCAGTCTCCGTCATCATGCACCCTCCACTTGGTCAAGGTAGTCGGCGTATCCCTGCGCCACCATGTCGGCCCGGGGAACGAAACGAAGGGCCGCCGAGTTGATGCAATAGCGCAGGCCACCCCGGTCGCGCGGCCCATCGTCGAACACATGGCCGAGGTGACTGTCACCGCCCGCCGAGCGGACCTCGGTGCGAATCATTCCGTAGGAGCGGTCGCGCAGCTCGCGCACACGATGGGAGTCGATCGGCCGCGTGAAGCTTGGCCAGCCGCATCCGCTGTCGAACTTGTCGCTCGACGCGAACAGCGGTTCGCCCGTGACGACGTCGACGTAGATTCCCGGCTCGCGGTGATGCAGGTAGCGTCCGGTTCCCGGTGGCTCGGTCGCGCCCTCCTGCGTCACCCGGCGAGCCATCGGCTCGAGCTTCTGCAAGTCCTCGGGACGCACACGGTATGGGGTCATGGCTGGATCTCCTGGTCGCCATCGGCACGGCGCCGACCTGGTTTGGTCGGGAGCGTGCCGGATTCCTGACAGCCAGCAGCCCGCCGCCCCCTCGCGCATGACAGCCCGCGCCCCCAAGGTGAGGTTTCATCATTGCGAAAAACGCAAGGATGCATTGTGTTTGACGGTCTTTTTCGAAGGTGAATGGGGGGCTAGATTGTGGTCCATGGTTCGGTCGCGCAACGCACTGGCGATGCGCACCGACCGTCCCCAACAAACTTTCGAGGCATTCATCATGAACATCACCATCATCGGAACCGGGAATATGGGCACGGCCTTCGCGCAGCAACTGCGTGCGGCGGGGCATGCGCTGAACATCGTTGGGCGCGACCAGGCCAAGGCCCGCGAACTGGCACATCGCACGGGCGCCAGCGCCGAGCCCTCGCGCGCCGCGGCCAGCGAGCTGATCGTGCTGGCCACCGCGTACGAGGACGCCGTGCGCGCGCTGGGTGGTCTTGCGCTGCCCGCAGGAGCGATCGTGGTCGACATCACCAACCCGCTGACCCCCGACTACATGGGACTCACGCTGGGGCACACGAGCTCCGCGGCCGAGCAGATCGCCGGTGTGTTCCCGGGGCTGCGCCTGGTCAAGGCGTTCAACACCGTGTTCGCGCAGCGCCTGGCCGCCGGTGCGCGGTTCAGCGACACGCAGACCGTGCCGGTCTTCGTCGCCGCCGACGATACACAGGCCAAGACGAAGGTCTCCGATCTTGCGCGCTCGATGGGCTTCGACGTCATCGACGCTGGCCCGCTGCGCAATGCTCGTTACCTCGAGCCCTTGGCCGGGCTCAACATCTACCTCGGCTACGCCGCGGGTCTGGGCACCTCGATCGCGCCGACCTGGTTGCGCCAAGCCTGACCATCCCCACCGCCATCCACCCTTCCGGAGTACACCATGATCCGCTCGTCCACCGCCCCCTATGGCGTCACGCTGCTGCGCGTCAGCCTGGGCATCCTGTTCCTCGCACACGTCGGGCTCAAGATTTTCGTGTTCACGATCCCGGGGTTCGTCGGATACTTCGCCTCCCTGGGGCTGCCGGCGATCATGGCCTACGCCACCATCGCACTGGAGCTCCTCGGAGGGATCGCGCTGATTCTCGGGATCTATGCGCCCTGGGTGGCCATTCCCCTGGCGCTGGAAATGCTCGGTACGATCGTCATGGTGCACGGACACAACGGCTGGCTGTTCACCAACAAGGGCGGCGGCTGGGAATATCCTGCGTTCTGGGCCGTGAGCCTCGTCGTGCTCAGCCTGCTCGGTGACGGTGCCCTGGCGCTGCGTCCGGTCGGCAAACGCACGACCTGAACCCTGGCGCTCGGCCGTTCCGGATCCAGCCTTGTTCCATCGAGGAAGTCACCATGAGATTCCCAACCCTGTTCGTGTCGCACGGCGGCGGACCCTGGCCCTGGATGCAGGACAGCTGGCATGGGGCCTACGACCGGCTGGCCGCGGCATTGCGCCGCTTGCCCGAGGCCGTGGGCGCGAGGCCCCAGGCCGTGCTGATGGTGTCCGCGCATTGGGAAGAACCGATGTTCACGGTTCAGTCGAATCCGGCGCCGGGCATGATCTACGACTACGCGGGCTTCCCGGAACACACCTACACCATCCGCTATCCGGCTCCTGGCGCCCCGCCGTTGGCTGCTCGGGTGCGCGAGCTGCTTCAGGCCGGCGGCATCCCGGTGGCGGAGGACAGGGAGCGCGGATTCGATCACGGCATGTACGCGCCGATGGCCGTGGCCTATCCCCGGGCCGACATGCCGACCGCGCAGTTGTCGTTGCGACGTGGCCTGGACCCGGAGCAGCACCTGGCCTTGGGCCGTGCGCTCGCCCCCCTGCGCGATGAGGGGATCCTGATCATCGGCAGCGGGCTGAGTTATCACAATCTCCGAGCCTTCGGACCGGTGGGCGGGCCGGCATCGGCAGCCTTCGACCGCTGGCTTGACACCTCCCTGGCCCAGACCGGTCCTGCTCGTTCTGCAGCACTTGCCGCGTGGCAGTCGGCTCCGTCGGCACGCCAGGCCCACCCGCGGGAGGAGCACCTGCTACCGCTGATGGTCGCCGTCGGCGCGGCCGAGCCAGAGGCCGCCGCACGCGACTACCACGAGGATGATTTCTTCGGTGGCCTATCCGTGTCGAACTGGCGCTTCGGCGATCCGGCACGTTAGCGGGCTGTTGCAATCACCCAGGGGGACGCACGCAGGGCCTTTCAGGAATCTGCGCCTGCCGGCGCCGGCAGGCGACGGATCCTCGCCGTGGCAAGGGCTGCCGATGGGACGCCATGCTGGCAGCCCCCGATGTCGAGTTGGCACCCCTGGGCCCGGAATGGGCGAGGCTGCGACAGTTGTGCATGGACAAGCAGCTATCCGGCAACGGCCTTCCCGATGCCTGGCTGGCCGCCGCCGTGGCTCACCTGGGAAAGCACGATTCCGATCAGCAGGAAGGCCGGCAACACGGACCCAACGAAAATGCGCAATTGAAGGCGCCAACCAGCACCCCGAGCAGCATCAACAGCGTGAAAGCACTGTCCGAGCCTGGGGGCTCCGAATCCAGCGCGTCGCCCCCGCAGCCGAGACCGTCGCCAGCGTCGCCTCCGGGCGGCCACATCGCCCGGCAGGCTCAACGCTGTTCCCTCTCGGTGGCGAGTGCGCTACCACCAAGCCGCGCACACGGACGGTCCTCCCCCGCTGAGGAGACCTTGCATTCTGCCCTCAAGCTATGCGGCGTGTGTCCGTCGGACCCATGATGCGCCAAGAGCAAAGGCTACGGCTGCCGCTCCCGCGAGGGTCAGCACGCCGGCGACCCCAAGCACGGTCGCGAGAGACGCGCCCAATACAGGGCCCGCCACAAGAGCAGCAAGCTGTGCGCTGCGCGCAGTCGACGCTACCGCGCCGATGGTCTCCGCCGGGCAACGCAACTGCTGGGTCACGCCAAAGTGCATTGCCGTGACCCCGTAGCAAAGCCCGTTGAGCACCCATAGGCCCAGCAGGCTTGCTACGGGCACCCACCCCGATGAAGCGCGACTTGCTCGGGGAGATTGCCGAGACCGTCGAAGACTTGGCCGCCGGCCATCTCGAACACAGCGCAGCGCGGCTCCATGGAATCAAGACCGTGAACCAGCCCGTCGACCCGCAGCCGACACCGTCATGCTCCGCGACCTTCTCGTGACCCTGGAGACGACGCATCACGATCCGTCCATTCGCCACGATCACGCTCGAGTCGATGCGCTCCTGCATCCGGACTTCCAGGAGCTAGGCCCATCAGGAGCCAGGTACACGCGCCGGGACCATCGCCCGGCATGCGCACTGCTGTTCCCTCTGGCTGCGCGCCGCAGGCCGCTGGCGAGTGCGCTAGCACCAAGCCACGCCGATGCCCGAGCCGCGGAATTGAGACCGCCAGAAACGCGAAAGCCCAGCGGCAACTGGGCTTTCGACATTGCATGCGTTGGGGTGGGACGTGTGACGATTCCGCGAACTGGAGCACCACGTTGGCACTCTGATGATCCTCACGCCGTCTTGTCGCCGCCGCCCACGCCAACCCGCACCGCTTGACGTAATACGTTGTGCGTCGCATGATGTCGCCAGATGATCCAATCGTTCCGATGCAAGGACACGCAGCGCCTGTTCGCGGGCCAATGTCCTCGGCGCTTCCGCGCCATCCAGCGGATTGCCGAACGCAAGCTCGCGCAGCTTGACGCCGCGCGGACCTTGGAGTTCCTGCGCGCTCCTCCAGGCAACCGCTTGGAGGCATTGAAGGGCGATCGTTCAGGACAGTTCAGCATTCGCATCAACGATCAGTTCCGCGTCTGCTTCCGATGGACCAACCATGGCCCCGACGAGGTTGAGATCGTCGACTACCACTGAGATCATGACAATGCCCCTGCCCCCCAATCGCATGCGTCCCGTGCATCCGGGCGAAATCCTGCGCGAGGACTTCCTGGAGCCCCTCGGCTTGAGCGCCAACGCCCTTGCATTGGCCTTGGCTGTGCCCGCCACCCGCATCCACGAAATCCTCAAGGAGCGACGCTCCATCACCGCGGATACCGCCGAGCGCCTGGCCCGCTACTTTGGCGGCGATGCCTCGTCATGGCTGGCCTTGCAGGCCAACTATGACTTGAAGACCCTGCCTTCCCGGGGCGAAATCGAGCGGCGCGTGCATCGCCGTGAAGAGCACGCCTGA
>JAKBBP010000043.1 GCA_021808445.1 Pseudomonadota bacterium | reverse complement strand
GACCTACCGCTTACAAGGCGGTTGCTCTACCAGCTGAGCTAAAGCGGCCGGGGATGCCTGGGGTGCGCGCGCGCCCTATTTGACCCGTTTGAGGTGCGAACCCGGGGGGCGCGGGGGCGGCTCGGGCGGCTCGTCGCCAGACGCATGGCCCGCGGACGAGGGTTCGCTGCCGGCCGGGGGAACCGCGTGCAGTCGCGGGCCCGGAGCGGCGGGGGCCGCGGACACGGGCGCGGGAGCCGGGGCCTGCGGCGTGGTCTCGGCCTGCGACGCGGGCGCGGCGGCGCCAGGGCCGGCTTCAGCCTGGCCGTCCAGCTCCGCCTCGGTCACCGGGAAGGCCATGCCCTGGCCGTTCTCGCGGGCGTAGATGGCGGTGACGTGGCTGACCGGAACCACGATGTCGCGCGCCACGCCGCCGAAGCGGGCGCGGAAGCTGATGTCGTCGTTGCCCATGTTCAGACCGCTGGTCGCGCCGAAACTGATGTTCAGGACGATCTCGCCGTTGCGGACATGCTCGCGCGGCACGCGCACACTGGAGTCCACCCGTACCGCCAGGTGGGGCGTGAAGCCATTGTCGCAGCACCATTCGTACAGGGCGCGCAACAGATAGGGCTTGGTGGAGGTGGAGCCCTCGGCGGTGTCGGTCATGGTGGCCTCCAGCGGGGTGCCGGACTTACTTGCGCATCACCTTCTCGGACGGCGTCAGTGCCTCGATGTAGGCCGGGCGCTGGAAAATGCGCTCGGCGTACTTGGCCAGCGGCGCTGCCGACTTGGGCAGGTCGATGCCGTAGTGATCCAGGCGCCACAGCAACGGCGCGATGGACACGTCGAGCATCGAGAACTCGTCGCCGAGCATGTAGCGGTTCTTGGTGAACACCGGGGCGAGCTGGGTCAGGCGGTCGCGGATGGCCGAACGGGCCTTCTCCATGGCCTTCTCGTTGGCCTTGGTGGCACGCGCCTCCAGCGTCCCCACGTGCACGAACAGTTCCTTCTCGAAATTGAACAGGAACAGGCGCACGCGCGCGCGCGCCACCGGATCTCCCGGCATCAGCTGCGGGTGGGGGAAGCGCTCGTCGATGTACTCGTTGATGATGTTGGATTCGTACAGGATGAGATCGCGCTCGACCAGGATGGGGACCTGGCCGTAGGGATTCATCACGTTGACGTCCTCGGGCTTGTTGAACAGGTCGACGTCACGGATCTCGAAATCCATGCCCTTTTCGAACAGCACGAAACGGCAACGCTGCGAGAACGGGCAGGTCGTGCCGGAATAAAGCACCATCATGAGAGGCGACTCCTGAAAAAGCAAAGGGAGTGAGCTGACTCACCCCCGGGGACAGGCTTCGGTGGTTGCGCAGGACCGTGCCACGCCTGGGCGGGGGCACGCTTGCCGTGGGCGGGACGGACTACTTCACGTCTTTCCAGTATTCGGTCTTGAGCCGCCACGTGATGAAGGTGAATACCGCCAGGAACAGCAGGACCACGACCCCGATGCGCTTGCGCTCGATCTGCGCCGGCTCGGCCATCCACTGCATGAAGGCCACAAGATCGGCAATCTGTGAATCATACCGCGTTTGCGGCAAGACCCCCGGGTGAAGCTGCCTGTAGCCCAGGAACACCTCGCGCTTCGCGGCCGGATCGGCCGGGTCGGCTTCCAGGCGCATGCGCGCCGCGCGCTCGCCCTGCAGGCGCCACAGCGGATTGGGCATGGCCACGCCGGGCACCAGCAGGTTGTTCCAGCCGGTGGGGCGCGCGGCGTCGCGGTAGAAGCTGAGCAGATAGGTGTAGAGGAAATCGGCTCCGGAACCTTGCTCCGAGCCCAGAGCGCGCTCGATCACCGACAGGTCGGGCGGCACGGCACCGAACCAGTCCTGCGCCTGCTCGGGCGTGAGCGCCACGGTCATGGTCTCGCCCAGGCGCTGCCCGGTGAACATCAGGTTGGCCTGGATCTGCGCGGCGCTCAGGCCGATGGATCGAAGCCTTTCGTAGCGCATGAACTGCGCCGAATGGCAGTTCAGACAATAGTTGACGAACAGGCGCGCTCCGCTTTGCAGGGCGCGCATGTCGCCCACGCGGTAGGGCGCGTGCATCAGCCGCGGCGCCGTTTCGGCGCGCGCGCCGCCGGCAAGGCCCAGCAGGCAGCACAGGCTCAGCAGCGCGGCGCGCAGCAGCGCGCGTACAGGCAGGTCCAGGGGCATGGGGGCGACCTCGATGGGCGGCATTCAGTGCGGACGGTAGACCAGGCGCTCGGGAACCGGACGGCATCGTCCCAGGCGGCTCCACCAGGGCATGAGCCACAGGAATCCGAAATACACGAAGGTGCAGGACACCGAGATCCCGTAGCCCATGGGCGACGGCGGGGAGATGCCGAACCAGCCCAGCACCACGAAGGCGCAGACAAAGCCCAGCAGCAGCGCCAGGTGCCAGCGGGGGCGATAGCGCATGGACTTGACCGCCGAGCGGTCCAGCCAGGGCAGCGCGAACAGCGACAACACCGCGCCTCCCATCACCACCACGCCCCAGAACTTGGCGTCCAGCGTGGCCAGGGCCCACAGCAACCAGGCGCTGCCGGCCGCCAGCAGCGCGGCGCG
Source organism: Pseudomonadota bacterium (assembly GCA_021808445.1). Taxonomy (GTDB): domain Bacteria; phylum Pseudomonadota; class Gammaproteobacteria; order Burkholderiales; family Burkholderiaceae_C; genus Thiomonas_A. Next base: position 23,783 of record JAKBBP010000043.1, on the reverse strand, counting down.
CAGCGGACGCCTGCGCGCGCGCCAGGCAGCGCGCAGCGCGGCCGCGCCCAGCACCCCCATCCAGAGGTGCACCGAGGTGCTGGTGGTGGCTCGCAGCATGGAGTAGAAAGGGGTGAAGTACCAGACCGGCGCGATGTGCGGCGGGGTCTTCAGCGGATCGGCCGGCATGAAGTTGTTGTGCTCGAGAAAATAGCCGCCGAAGGTGGGGGCGAAGAACAGCACCGCGCAGAACACCATCAGGAACACCGAGACTCCGAACAGATCGTGCACGGTGTAGTAAGGGTGGAAGGTGATGCCATCGCGCGGATTGCCGCGCTCGTCCTTGTTGGCCTTGATCTCGATGCCGTCGGGATTGTTGGAACCCACCTGGTGCAGCGCGATGATGTGCGCTCCCACGATGGCCACCAGCAGCAGCGGGATGGCGACGATGTGGAAGGCATAGAAGCGGTTGAGCGTGGCGTCGCCCACGACATAGTCACCCCGGATCCACAGTGCCAGGTCGGGGCCGATTCCGGGAATGGCCGAAAACAGGTTGACGATGACCTGGGCACCCCAGAAGGACATCTGGCCCCAGGGCAGCAGATAGCCGAAGAAAGCCTCGGCCATCAGCGCAAGGAAGATCAGACAGCCGACGATCCACACCAGCTCGCGCGGCCTGCGGTAGGAGCCGTACAGGAAGCCGCGAAAGATGTGCAGATAGAGGATGATGAAAAAGGCCGAAGCGCCGGTGGAGTGGATGTAGCGGATCAGCCAGCCCCAGTCGACATCGCGCATGATCAGCTCGACCGAGCCGAAAGCCAGCGCCGAGTCGGGCTTGTAATGCATGGCCAGGAAGATGCCGCTGACGATCTGGATGGCCAGCACGAAGATGGCGAGCGAGCCGAAGTAGTACCAGAAGTTCAGGTTCTTCGGCGCGTAGTACTCGGTCAGGTGTGCTGACCACAGCGCGGAGAAGGGAAAGCGGTCGTCGATCCACTGGCGCAGGCCGACGCGCTGGCCGTCCTCGGGGATCTCGGGGGAGCTGCTCTGGGACATGGTCGGCTCTCCTCAGGCCTGGGCTTCGCCGAGCAGGATCTTGTGCTCGCCGAGGAATCGATAGGGCGGCACCGGCAGGTTGGCCGGTGCCGGCATGTTCTTGAACACCCTGGCGGCGAGGTCGAACTGGGAGCCGTGGCAGGGGCACAGGAAGCCGCCGTCCCAATCGGCCGGAAGCGATGGCTGCGGCCCGGCGCGGAAGCGGTCCACCGGCGAACAACCCAGGTGGGTGCAGATGCCCACGACCACCAGGTATTCGGGACGGATCGAGCGCCAGCGGTTCTGCGCCCAGACGGGAGTCGGCACGTCCTGGTTTCTCGACAACGGATCGGCCACCAGGGCTTCGGTGTGCTCGAGACTGGCCAGCATCTGCGGCGTGCGGCGAAGAAACCAGATGGGCTGGCCGCGCCACAGCACGGTCATTTTTTCGGCGGGGCGAAGCGCCGAGATGTCGACCTCCAGGGGCCCGCCCTCGGCGCGCGCCTTGGCCGAAGGGCCCAGGGATTCGGCAAAGGGCAGCGCGGCACCGGCGCCGCCCACGCATCCGGCCGCTCCCGCGGCGATCAACCAGATCCGGCGTTGCGAGTCCATGGGTTCCCTCGGGCGTTGTCGATGGCCGTCTGCGGCCGTTCGGAAGGGCCCGGCGCGAACGCCCGCCCCCTTGTGAGGACCGCATTGTGGAACTCGCATGCCCCCGGGGGCATTAGGAAAACTATGTATAAGCAGATTCTTATTTACTGCAGCCGCCCCGGATTCTTGCGCGCGCGCAAGCCGGCGCCTCTCAAGGTCGTAGGAGGGTGCCGATCCCGCGGCGCAGCAAAACCCCTGGTCCCGGGAAAAGCCCTGCCCTGGCTTCGCAAAATTCGGTCCCTGGGTCAAAATACACTTCAGCTTTCTCGATTCGATGTTTTGTTCACGTAGTTCTCACGTACGGAGACGGTTTCGATGAGCCTTCTGAAGGACTTCAAGGATTTTGCGGTCAAGGGCAATGTGGTCGACCTGGCCGTGGCGGTGATCATCGGCGGCGCCTTTGGCAAGATCGTCTCGGCGCTGGTGGGCGATCTCATCATGCCGGTGGTCGGTCTGGTGGTGGGCAAGATCGACTTCACCAACCTGTTCATCGTCCTGGGGGATTTGCCGCCCGGCACGCCGCGCACGCTGGAGGCCCTGAAAAAGGCCAACATCCCCGTTCTGGCCTACGGAGACTTCCTCACCATCACGTTGAACTTCCTGATCCTGGCCTTCGTGATCTTCCTGATGGTGCGCATGATCGCCAAGCTCAAGCGCGCGCAACCCGAGCAGGCCCCGCCCCCGCCGCCCACTCCCGAGGACGTGCTGCTGCTGCGCGAGATCCGCGACAGCCTCAAGCGCTGAGGGCCGGCGCGGCCAGGCGCCGCGCCATCGCGATGGCCGAGCACAGGCTGGCCTCGTCGGCCACGCCGCTGCCGACGATGTCGAAGGCGGTCCCATGGTCCGGGCTGGTGCGCACGAAAGGCAGGCCCAGGGTGATGTTGACCCCCTGCTCCAGCCCCAGGTATTTCACGGGAATCAGGGCGTGGTCGTGCAGCATGGCGACGACCACGTCGAAGGCCCCGGGATGCTGGGGGGTGTTGCGGGCTCGCATGAACACCGTGTCGGGGGCATAGGGCCCGCTGGCGTCGATGCCCTCGGCCCGCGCGCGGGCGATGGCCGGGACCAGGATGCGCGTTTCCTCGTCGCCGAACAAGCCTCCCTCGCCAGCGTGCGGATTGAGGCCCGCCACCGCGATGCGCGGAGCCTGCAGCCCCCAGGCACGCGCCGCCGCGTGGGTGATGCGCAGGGTCTGCAGCACGGCCGGTTCGGTGATCGCTTGCAGCGCGTTGCGCACACTCAGATGAATGGTGACCAGCACCGTGCGCAACTCGTCATTGGCCAGCATCATGCGCACCGGCGCGCCCGCGCACAGGTCCTGCAGGATTTCGGTATGTCCCGGAAAGCGCACGCCGGCCGCATGCAGCGCCTCCTTGTGGATGGGCGCGGTCACCAGGGCTGCCACCTCGCCTCGCAGGGCCGCGCGCGAAGCGGCCACGATGCTGGCATACGCGGCGGCTCCCGCGCGCGCGTCCACGCGCCCGAGCACCAGGTCGCGCAGGCTGGCCGGATCCACGCCCTCGGCCTGCACCACCGGGATGACCCCCGGCGGCAGTGCGCAGGCGTCAGCGGGTGCGTCGATGCGAGCCACCACGGCGCGCCCGCAACCCTGCTCCCCGCACAGGCGCCCGGCAGCCCGCGCCAGCACCTCGGCACAGCCGTAGACCACGCAGCCCCGCGCATCCCCCCGCGCATAGGCCTTCACGATGATCTCGGGGCCGATGCCCGCGGCATCGCCCATGGAAATCGCCAGGGGTCTGGGCTGGGGCATCTCGGTCTCAGGCAGGGTTGTCCACGTCAATGAAATGGTGTTCGATGCCGAACTGCGCCGCCAGGTGCTCGCCCAGCGCCTGGACGCCGTAGCGTTCGGTGGCGTGGTGCCCGCAGGCCAGGTACGCCACGCCCATCTCGCGGGCGTAATGCGCGGTGGGCTCGGAGATCTCGCCGCTGACGTAGGTGTCGGCTCCCGCCTGCCGCGCCTGTTCGATCCAGCCCTGCGCCGCCCCCGTGCACCAGGCCAGGCGACCGACCGGCGCATCGGGCTCTCCCACCAGCAGCACCGAGCGGCCAAGCAGGCGCTCCAGCGCCTGCGCCAGCTCTGCGCGCGTGCGCTGCGGCGCGCGCCCCAGTACCCCCAGGCCCTGCTTGCCGAAGCGGCTCTCGGACTGCCAGCCCAGGCGCGCGGCCAGCTGGGCGTTGTTGCCCAGCTCGGGATGCGCGTCCAGCGGTAGGTGGTAGGCGTACAGGTTCATGTCGGCCTGCAGCAGCGCCTTGAGTCGCTTGTGACGCTGACCGATCACCCGCGCATCCTCGCCGCGCCAGAACCAGCCATGATGCACCAGCAATGCGCAGGCATCGAGCGCGGCGGCACGGCGCACCAGCTCCAGGCTGGCGGTCACGCCGCTGACCACGCGCGCGATGCGCGCGCGCCCCTCGACCTGCAGGCCGTTCGGGGCATAATCGTCGAAGCTGTCGACGCTCAGCAATTCGTGCAGGTGCTCCGCAAGGCGTTCGCGTGTGAGCATGTCGGGTTCGGGCCGTGTGAGGTGCATGGGGCACGGCAGCGCGACGAAACACGGGCCATGCGACGACTCTGGGTCATTTTCGCTCAAGCGACCACGATTGCGGCGGGCGTGCTGCTGGCCGCGCGCTTGCTGGTGCCGCAGTGCTTCGACGGCGCGTCGACCGTGGCGCATGCGCCGTCGGCGTCCGAGCGATCGCCACCAGCCGCGCAGGCGCCGCGCAGCTACGCCGAGGCCGCCGCGCGCGCGATGCCCGCGGTGGTCTCGGTCACCTCCGAGCGCATGCCCCGCGGGCGCCACCCGGCGCCCGGCGAGCCGGGCCCGGGGCGTCCCGGCACCCTGCGCCCCAGCCTGGGCCTGGGCTCGGGGGTCCTGATCGCTCCGGCCGGCTATGTATTGACCAATGATCACGTGATCGAGGGAGCCGAGCAGATCGAGGTGCGTCTGGCCGACGGCCGCCAGGCCCGCGCCACCTTGGTCGGGCGCGACCCCGACACCGACCTGGCGCTGCTGCACATCGATCTGCCGCGACTTCCGACCCTGGACTTCGCGGACGAGCGCAAGGCTCGCGTGGGTGACGTGGTGCTGGCCATCGGCTACCCCTTCGGCGTGGGACAGACGGTGACCCAGGGCATCGTCAGCGCGCTCGGCCGCAGCCGCCTGGGGATCAACACCTTCGAGCATTTCATCCAGACCGACGCGGCGATCAATCCCGGCAATTCCGGCGGCGCGCTGGTCGACACCCGCGGGCGCCTGCTGGGCATCAACACGGCGATCTATTCCAGCTCGGGAGGCTCGCTGGGCATCGGATTCGCGGTGCCGGCCTCCACCGCGCGCGAGGTCCTGCGCCAGCTCATCGCCTACGGACGGGTACGCCGCGGCTGGATCGGCGTGGAAGTACGGGGCATGAGCAGGGGACAGGCTCGACGCCTCGGCCTGCACGAGGGGCACGGCGTGCTCGTCTCCGAGGTGCTGAGCGGCGCGCCCGCGCAACGCGCAGGGCTGCGCCCCGGGGACGTGCTGCTGGCGATCGACGGCCACGCCATCGACGACGCCGACCAATTGCTCGACCGCGTGGCCGCGCTGTCACCGGGACGCAGCGCCAGCCTGCGGGTACTGCGCGCCGGCCAGCACCGCGACCTGCGCGTGCACGTGGGCCTGCGTCCGCTGCCGCCACCCGGGAGCGAGCAGGACAGCGCCGGGGACCAGGACCCGACGGAGGATCCCCAGGGGCCGGCCGCACTGGCCCCCTGGGAGCAGGCGTCGCCGCCCGGGCCTGCGGGGCGCCCGATGAGCTGACGGGGTGGCGCCCCGGACGTCCGGCGGGGGTTCTGCCGCTTGGCCGCAGGCTCCGAGGCGCGCGCCGCCGCTCAGCTCCCGGAGCCGTCCTCGGACTCCGCCCTGGGCTCGTCCTTCGCCGGCTGCTCCGCGGCTTGTTCGTCGGGAGGCGCCGAGTAGGTGCCGAGCATGCGCGCGCCGATGATGCCCACTTCGTACAGCAGGATCATGGACACGGCCAGCGAGCTCTGGGAGAAGATGTCGGGAGGCGTGATGATCGCGGCGATGACAAAGGCAGCCACGATGAAATAGGCTCGCCAGGCCTTGAGCTGCGCGATGGTCAGCACCTGGAAACGCACCAGGAGCATCAGCACCACCGGAACCTCGAAGGCGCTGCCGAAGGCCAGGAACAACGTGAGCACGAAACTCAGGTAGGACTCGATGTCCGGCGCCGCGGTGATCACCTTCGGCGCCACCGCCTGGATGAAGGTGAACAGACGGCCGAGCACGATGAAATAGGCGAAGGACACGCCCAGGTAGAACAGGATCGTGCTGAGCACCACGAGGGGCAGCACCAACCTTCGCTCGTGGGCGTACAGACCCGGCGCGACGAAGGCCCAGAGCTGGTAGAGCACCACGGGCAGCGCCACCATCAGCGCGGCGAGCATGGTGAGTTTCAGCGGCACCAGGAACGGGGTGATGACCCCGATGGCGATCATGCTGGAGCCGTGCGGCAGGTGCGCGATCAGCGGCCGGGCGAACAGGTCGAACAGGCCCGATGGGCCGGGGTAGACCACCAGCACCGCGAACACCACGCCCACGCCGATGAGCGCGCGGATGAGTCGGTCGCGCAACTCGATCAGGTGGGAAATGAAGGGCTGTTCGCCCTGCGGATCATCGGTTGGGGACGACGGGGCTTCGCTCACCGTGCTCACTCGGGGCTCAATGGGGCTCAGGGGGCTGGAGGGAACGCGGGGATCAGGCGCGCGTGCGCACGCGGTAGCGCGCCATGCGCGCGGCACCCGACAGGGCGTGTCCGCGCAGGCGGGAGTGACGACGATACCACAGCGGCACCGAGCCGCCACCGGAGCGCTTCAGGCGCTTGGCGCGCCCCGGGTCGGCCAGGTAGGGGCCGGGGGGCTCGCCGGAGGCCTCCTTCCCGGCGTCGTCGGAACCCATGCCCGGCAGGCCCGCGGTGGCCTCCTTCCAGGCACTGTCGAATTCGTCACGCACGTCGCCGAGATTCTTCGACACCGACTCGTGGATGTCGCGCACCGAGGTCTCGACCGCCGACTTCATGCTGCGCAATTCCTCGAGTTCGATCTGCCGGTTGACCTCGGACTTGACCTCCGCCATGTAGCGCTGCGCGCGGCCCATGAGATTGCCCACCGTGCGGGCCACGCGCGGCAGCTTCTCGGGGCCGAGCACGATCAGCGCGACCACGCCGATCACGCCCAGTTCGGAAATTCCGATGTCGAACATGGCTCAATGAGAACGCGGCGGCCGGCCGCGCAGGCCGGCACGCCCGGCGTGCAGGGCGGGGCTCAGGACTTTTCCTTCGCCTCGACGTCGATCGCGTCCTTGCGGGCGGCGGCCTCGGGGGCCTGCGCCGCGATCTGCTTGTCGGCAGGCGCCGCGGGGCTGGTCCCCTCGCCATCGCGCATGCCTTCCTTGAAGCCCTTGACCGCCGATCCGAGGTCGGTGCCGATGTTCTTCAGCTTTTTCGTGCCGAAGACCATCATCACGATGACCAGGACGATCAGCCAATGCCAAATGCTCAGTGAACCCATGATGAACCTCCTGCGCGGATTCCGGGCGAAAACGCGCTTGCACGGGCGGTGACCGCCCAGGATGTGAACAGACCGCTCATTTTAGCCGGCAGCGGCCGATCCGGCCTCGACATACGACATTGCGTTGGTAACAAGCTTGCACCAGCGCACGATCAGCGCGTGCCTCCGGAGGGCGCGCCGGAGCCGCGGGAGGCGAATTCCTGCAGGCCCGAGACCCCTTCGCGTCGCGCGAGCTCGGCCAGCACCTCGCGCGGCGAAATACCGTGCGCACCCAGGGCCACCAGGACATGGAACCAGAGGTCGGCCGCTTCGTAGACCATCTGGGCGCGCTCGCCTCCCTTGGCCGCGAGCACGAACTCGGTCGCTTCCTCGCCGACCTTCTTGAGCATCGCGTCCTCGCCCTTGGCGTACAGGCGAGCGACATAGGAAGTGTCGGGATCGGCCTGGCGGCGCGCCAGGATCAGCGCTCCGAGTCGCTCCAGCAGGTCGCCGGCATCGGCGGCTTGGGTCATCGGTAAATGTCCTCGGGGTCCTTCAGCACCGGGGCCACACTGGCCCAGGCGCCATCCTGGAGTTCGCGATAAAAGCAGGAGTGGCGTCCGGTGTGGCAGGCGATGGGCGGCTCGTGGCCGAGCTGGCGCACGGTGAGCAGCAGCACGTCGCCGTCGCAGTCCAGGCGGATGGCTTCGACCTTCTGCACATGGCCGGACTCCTCGCCCTTGTGCCACAGGCGCTTGCGCGAACGCGACCAGAACACGGCCTCGCCGAGCTCGCGCGTGCGAGCCAGCGCCTCGCGGTTCATCCACGCCACCATCAGCACGTCGCCGCTGCCGGCCTCCTGCACCACGGCGGTCACCAGGCCCTGCGCATCCCAGCGCACGGCGTCCAGCCAGTCCTTGTCCTTCATTCCCGAAGTGTAGCCAACCCCGCCCAGCCCCGCCCCAAGGTGGGGTGCGTCCCCCTTGGGGGGACGCAGCGGGGGTCGCCCCCCGCGACGGAGAGGGCCGTCAATCCGTCAGGCGCATCGGGATGCCGCGGTCGGCCATGTAGTGCTTGGCCTCGCTGACCGTATGCTGGCCATAGTGGAAGATGCTGGCGGCCAGCACTGCGTCGGCGTGGCCGAGCTGAATGCCGTCGGCCAGGTCCTGCAGGCCGCCGACCCCTCCCGAGGCGATCACCGGCACAGGCACGGCGTCGGCCACGGCGCGCGTGAGTTCGAGGTCGAAGCCCGACTTGGTGCCGTCCCGATCCATGCTGGTCAGAAGAATCTCCCCTGCGCCGGCCTCGGCCATGCTGCGCGCCCATTGCACGGCGTCCAGTCCGGTGGCCCGCCGGCCGCCGTGGGTGTAGACCTCCCAGCCCGCCTGCCCTGCTTCGCGCCGGCGGGCATCGATGGCCACCACGATGCATTGCGCGCCATAGCGTTGCGAGGCACGCCGGATCAGATCCGGATCGGCCACCGCGGCGGAGTTGAAACTGACCTTGTCGGCTCCGGCGTTGAGCAGGCGACGCACATCCTCGACGCTGCGCACTCCCCCGCCCACGGTCAGGGGAATGAACACCTGCGCGGCCACCGCCTCGATCATGTGCAGCAGCAGGTCGCGTCCGTCGCTGGTCGCGGTGATGTCGAGGAAGGTCAATTCGTCGGCACCCTGCTCGTCATAGCGCGCGGCGATGTCCACCGGGTCGCCCGCATCGCGCAGGCCCACGAAATTGACCCCCTTGACCACGCGCCCGCCGGTCACGTCCAGGCAGGGGATGATGCGCTTGGAAAGCATGGCGCGGCGGCTCAGGCCTTGCCGGACGCGGCCTCGGCCTCGCCCACGCGCTGCAGCGCGGCCCGAAAGTCCAGCGCGCCGGTGTAGATGGCCCGCCCGCAGATCACGCCTTCGACCCCGCTGGGCTCGGCTTGCAGCAGGCCGTCGATATCGCTCATCGAGGCCAGGCCGCCGGAGGCGATGACCGGAATGCTCAGGGCCTCGGCCAGGCGCACCGTGGCCTCGATGTTCAGGCCGGTGAGCATGCCGTCTCGCCCGATATCGGTGTAGATCACGGCCTCGACGCCGTACTCCTCGAACTTGCGTGCCAGGTCGACCACCTCGTGGCCGGTCAGCTTGCTCCAGCCGTCGGTCGCGACCTTGCCGTCGCGCGCATCCAGGCCCACGATGATGTGCCCGCCGAAGGCACTGCAGGCTTCCTTCAGGAAACCCGGGTTCTTCACCGCGGCGGTGCCGATGATCACGTAGCTCAGGCCGTCGTCCAGGTAGCGCTCGATGGTCTCGAGGTCGCGGATGCCACCGCCCAGCTGCACCGGCACGTCGTCGCCCACGGCACGCAGGATGGCGCGGATGGCCGGCTCGTTCTCCGGCCGCCCGGCGAAGGCGCCGTTGAGATCGACCAGGTGCAGCCTGCGCGCACCCTGCTCCACCCAGTGCATGGCCATCGCCGCCGGGTCGTTGGAGAACACGGTCGCGGCCTGCATCTCACCTTGTTCGAGGCGTACGCACTGGCCGTTTTTCAGATCGATCGCGGGGATCAGCAGCATGGGCTGGGGGACGAAGGAAGGCGAAGGGAAGATCGAGGGCGGCAAGCGCCGCGGCGACATGCGCCCTCAGGGTTTCCAGAACAGGAAATTGCGATACAGCCGAAGTCCGGCCGAGGCGCTCTTTTCCGGGTGGAACTGAGTCGCGAAAATGGTACCCGCTGCGATTGCACTTGCAAATCGGAGGCCATAATCGGTCCGGCCTGCGATGTTGCGCGGGTCGGACGGTTGCGCGTAGAAACTATGCACGAAATAAAAGGCGCTCAAGTCGGGGATGCCGTCCCATAGGGGGTGCACGCTGCCCTCGTGCGCGACCTGCTCCACCTGGTTCCACCCCATGTGCGGCACTTTGTAGCGACTGCCGTCGGCCTGCAGCGCCTGGCCCGGCTCGAAACGCCGCACCGTGCCCCCGAAGAGACCCAGCCCATCGGTAGGGCCTTCCTCGCTGTGCTCGAGCAGCATCTGCATGCCCACGCATACGCCGAACAGCGGCTTGCCGGCGCGCACGGCGCCCAGCACCGCCTCCTGCAGTCCGGAATCTCGCAGCTCGCGCATGCAGTCGGGCATCGCGCCCTGCCCAGGCAGCACGATGCGCTCGGCCTGCTCGATCTGGCGGGCCTCGGAGCTGACCACGACCTGCCAGGGCAGGCCCTTGGCCACGTGTTGCACGGCCTGCGATACCGAACGCAGGTTGCCCATGCCGTAATCGACGATGGCGACGGTTTTCATGGACGAGAGTGCTCGCGGCGCGCCGCGGTCGCGGCGCGCGGGAAGGTCACAACGAACCCTTGGTGGACGGGATCTGCCGACCCAGCCGGGGATCGGGCTCGGCGGCCTGGCGCAGAGCGCGCCCGAAGGCCTTGAACACGGTCTCGCACTGGTGGTGCGCGTTGTCGCCCCGCAGGTTGTCCACGTGCACGGTGATGAAGGCGTGGTTGACCAGGCCCTGGAAGAACTCGTGCGCCAGCTCGACGTCGAAGGTGCCGATGCTCGATCGGGTGAACGGCACCTGCCAGATCAGGCCGGGGCGTCCCGAGAAATCGATCACCACCCGGGACAGCGCCTCGTCCAGCGGGACGTAGGCATGGCCGAAGCGACGGATGCCCGCCTTGTCGCCCACGGCCTTCGCCAGGGCCTGGCCGACGGTGATGCCCACGTCCTCCACCGTATGGTGGCCGTCGATGTGCAGGTCGCCGGCCGCATGCAACTTCAGATCGAGGGCACCGTGGCGGGCAATCTGGTCGAGCATGTGGTCGAAGAACCCGATGCCGGTGTGCAGGTCCGAACGGCCGGTGCCGTCCAGGTCGAGCTCGACCTCGATACGGGTCTCGGCGGTCTGGCGCAGGATCTGTGCGGTACGCATGATGCCCCGATTATTCACCAAGCCCGACAGGGTCGGCCTGCACGATGCTTCGCAGCGCGTTCACCAGCGCTTCGCACTGCGTTTCCGTGCCGATACTGATTCGCAGAAACTGCGCGATTCGCTCGGGGCGCCGGAAGTGGCGCACCAGGATGCGCTGTTCACGCAATTGCGCCGCAAGCTCGGCCGCATCGAGTCGCGGGTGGCGTGCGAACACGAAATTGGCCGCGGAAGGCAGCACCTCGAAACCCAGCTGGCGCAAATGCCCCGAAAGCTGCTCCCGGCTGGCGACGATGCGCGCGCGGGTGTGGGCGAACCAGGTGTCGTCGTGCATTGCCGCGACGGCGCCCGCCAAGGCCAGCCGATCCAGCGGGTAGGAGTTGAAACTGTCCTTCACCCGCACCAGACCCTCGATCAGCTCGGCCTGTCCCAGCGCGTAGCCCACCCGCAGCCCGGCCAGCGCGCGCGCCTTGGACAGCGTGCGCACGACCAGCAACTGGGGATGGCGATCGATCAGTTCGACCGCGCTGTGCGCGCCGAAGTCCACATAGGCCTCATCGATCAGCACCGCCGAATCGGGGTTGCCCTGCAGCAGGCGCTCGATGTCCTGCAGCGGCAGCGCGGTGCCGGTCGGGGCGTTCGGATTGGCCAGCACGATGCCGCCGTTGGGCCCGGCCTCCAGGTAGTCGGAGACCTGCACGCGCAACTGCTCGTCCAGCGCAACGCTGCGGGCCTGGATGCCATAGAGCCGCGCGTACACGGGGTAGAAGCTGTAGCTGATGTCGGGCATCAGCAGCGGCAGCTGCTGGCGGAACAGGGCCATGAAAGCGTGCGCCAGCACTTCATCGGAGCCATTTCCGACGAACACCTGCTCGGGCTGCAAACCATGGTGCGCGGCAATGGCCTCGCGCAGCTGCGTGGCCTCGGGATCCGGGTACAGGCGCAATTCCTCGCCGGCAGCGTCGCGGATGGCCTGCAGCACCCTCAGGCTGGGCGCGTAGGGACATTCGTTGGTGTTGAGCTTGATCAGCCCGGCGATGCGGGGCTGCTCGCCCGGCACGTAGGGCGTGAGGCCGTGCACGGCCTGGCTCCAGAAGCGGCTCATCGGAACAGTGCGGAAAGGACCATCGGTGGGCGGATCCCTCGGGATCAGCCCGCTTCGTGTTCGAGATCGATCAGGCGCATCTCGGCCGCGTTGGCATGGGCCTGCAGGCGCTCTCCGTGCCCCAGCACCGAGGCAATGCGCCCCAGACGCGCCGCGCCACGCCGGCTGACCTGGATCAGGCTGGTGCGCTTGACGAAGTCGTACACACCCAGCGCCGACGAGAAGCGCGCCGTGCCCGAGGTAGGCAGCACATGGTTGGGCCCCGCGCAATAGTCGCCCAGGGATTCGGAAGTGTAGGCGCCGAGGAACACGGCACCGGCATGGCGCAGCCGATCGGCCAGCACGCGCGGCTCGCGCGTGGCGACTTCCAGGTGCTCGGGCGCGATGCGGTCCGCCAGTTCGCAGGCCTGCTCCAGGTCGCGTACGCGGATGAAGGCTCCGCGCCCGCGCAGCGAGGCCTCGATGATGGCGCGGCGCGACATGCCGGGCAGCAGACGCTGCATGGCCTGATGGACCTGCTGCATGTAGGCCTCGTCGGGACACAGCAGGATGCTCTGTGCAAGCTCGTCGTGCTCGGCCTGGCTGAACAGGTCCATGGCCACCCAGTCCGCCGGCGTGCTGCCGTCGGCGATGACCAGGATTTCCGAAGGCCCGGCGATCATGTCGATGCCGCACACCCCGAACACACGGCGCTTGGCCGCGGCCACGTAGGCATTCCCCGGGCCGGTGATCTTGTCCACCTTGGGCACGCTGGCCGTGCCGAAGGCCAGGGCGCCCACGGCCTGGGCGCCGCCGATGGCGAAGGCGCGGCTCACGCCCGCCACCGCAGCGGCCGCCAGCACCAGGGGGTTGCGCTCGCCATCGGGGGTGGGCACCACCATGACGATCTCGGGCACGCCGGCGACATGCGCGGGAATCGCGTTCATCAGCACCGAGGAGGGATAGGCCGCCTTGCCTCCGGGCACGTAGATGCCCACGCGATCCAGCGGGGTGATCTTCTGGCCCAGCAAGGTGCCGTCGGCATCGTGGTACTCCCAGCTGCCGCCCATATGCTCGCGCTGGCGCTCGTGGAAGGAGCGCACCCGCTCGGCCGCGGCCTGCAGCGCCTCGCGCTGCTCGGCGGGAAGCGACTGCAGGGCTTCGTGCAATTCGTGCTGTCCGATTTCCAGCGCCGCCATCGAGGTGGCCTCTACGCGATCGAAGCGACGGGTGTATTCGAGCACGGCGGCGTCGCCGCGTCGGCGCACGTCGTCGAGCATGTCGGCCACGCGCGTATCGATCGCCGCGTTCTCCTCGGAGATGCGGTCGAAGAGTTCGGCGTAGCGTGCCTCGAAATCAGGCGCCGTGGCGTCCAGGAGGCGCAGCAGCGGCGCCGGATCGGAGGATGTCGGTTCGGACATGGTGCGGCCTCGGTGCGTGGTTCAGGCGGCGGGCGCGGCGGACGCTGCCTGCGCAGCGTCGCGCAGCGCGGCCACCAGCGGCTTGAGCGCCGCGGCCTGGGTCTTGAAGGCGGCCTGGTTGACGATCAGGCGCGCGGAAATGTCCATGATGCGCTCGACCTCGACCAGGCCATTCGCCTTGAGCGTGCCCCCCGAGGACACCAGGTCCACGATGGCGTCGGCCATTCCGGTCAGCGGGGCCAGCTCCATCGAGCCGTACAGCTTGACCATATCCACGTGCACGCCCTTGGCCGCGAAATGCTCGCGCGCGAGGTGCAGGTACTTGGTGGCCACGCGGATGCGCGCGCCCTGGCGCACGGCCGCCGCGTAGTCCCATCCCTGGGGCGTGGCCACGCTCAGGCGGCAGCGTGCGATGCCCAGGTCGACCGGGCGGTACAGGCCGTCGCCGCCGTCGGCCGCGTCGGCCTCGAGCAGCACGTCCAGCCCGGCCACGCCCAGGTCCGCGCCGCCGTAGCGCACGTAGGTGGGCACGTCGCTGGCGCGTACCAGTACGACCCGCAGCTCCGCGCGGTTGGTACCCAGGATGAGCTTGCGAGTGCTTTGAGGATCCTCGGAGACCGTGATGCCGGCGCGCTGCAGCAGCGGCAGGGTGTCGTCGAAGATGCGTCCCTTGGACAGCGCGAGGGTGAGCATGGCGAGGGTCGTGGAGGGTGCGGGGAAATCGGCCCGGGCGTGTTCAGCGCAGGCGCTCGATGCGCGCGCCCAGGGCGGCCAGCTTGTGCTCGATGGCCTCGTAGCCGCGATCCAGATGGTAGATGCGCTCGATGCAGGTGCTGCCCTCGGCCACCAGCGCTGCGATCACGAGGCCGGCCGAGGCACGCAGGTCGGTGGCCATCACCGTGGCGCCCGACAGCCGTTCGACACCCTGCACCACGCAGGTATTGCCTTCCACCGCGATGCGAGCGCCCAGGCGCACCAGCTCCTGCACATGCATGAAACGGTTCTCGAAGATGGTCTCGGTCACGGTGGCGGTGCCGTCGGCCACGCAGTTCAGGGCCATGAACTGTGCCTGCATGTCGGTGGCGAAGCCCGGGTATTCGCTGGTGCGTACCGACACGGCCCTCGGACGGGCGCCGGGTAGCGCGTCCGCGCGCAGGCGCACCCAGTCGGGGCCGCAGTCCACCCGAGCCCCCGAGGCGCGCAGCTTGTCCAGCAGGGCATCGAGGTGCCGGGGTACGCAATCCAGCACCGTGACGTCACCCCGGGTGGCGGCCGCCGCGCACAGGAAGGTGCCGACCTCGATGCGATCGGCCACGATCCGGTGCCGCGCCCCGCCCAGTTCCGGCACGCCGCGGATGCGCAGGCGCGAACTGCCCGCGCCTTCGATGTCGGCGCCCATGGTTTGCAGCATGGCTGCGAGATCCACCACCTCGGGTTCCTGCGCGGCGTTCTCGATCACCGTCTCGCCATCGGCCAGGCAGGCGGCCATCATCAGGTTCTCGGTTCCCGTGACCGTGACCATGTCGGTGCTGATGCTCGCGCCCCGCAGGCGCCCGCCGGGCACGCTGGCCACGATGTAGCCATGCTCCACCTCGACCCGCGCGCCCAGTTGCTGCAAGCCGCGGATATGCTGGTCGACCGGGCGCGCGCCGATCGCGCAGCCTCCGGGCAGGCTGACCCGGGCGTGCCCGAAGCGGGCCAGCAGCGGGCCCAGCACGAGCACCGATGCGCGCATGGTCTTGACCCGCTCGTAGGGCGCCTCGCAGGCCACGATGCGGTCGGCCTGGAGCTTGAGGCTGCCGCCCTCGCGCTCGACCTGCACGCCCATCGAGCGCAGCAGCTCGCCCAGGGTGTGCACGTCCATCAGCGCCGGCGCGTGCTCCAGCAGCACCGGGCGGGCGGTGAGCAGGCTGGCCGCCATGAGGGGCAGCGCGGCGTTCTTCGCGCCGCTGGCGCCGACCTCCCCGTGCAGGGGTTGGCCGCCGTCAATGCGCAGTTTGTCCATCGTGGCGATCGATCGTGGAGGAGATGCACGGCCGCTCAGGCGCCGCACGGATGTTGCCGCGCGCGCAGCCCTCGCGGGCCCGGCAAAGCCCTGCATTCTACCGGCCTGCCCGGCCTTCGGCTGGCCGTCGCGCCGCTCGCGGCACGCTCAATCCGGCAGCGCTTCGCCCGGCGCCAGAGTGCGCATGGACAGCGCGTGCACGCGCTCGCGCATGCCGTCGCCCAGCGTCGCATAGACCAGACGGTGGCGCGCCAGGCGCCCGAGCCCGCTGAAACGGGGGCTGACGATGGTGGCGAAAAAATGCTGGCCGTCGCCCTGCACCTCCAGGTGGGTGCATTCCAGGCCGGCGCCGATCAGCGCACGCAATTCTTCGGGGGTAGGCAGGGACATCGCGAATCCAGCTTCTCGGGGATGATTCGAAGGCTTCGGTTGCGCATTCAGTTGCGCAGCTTGTAGCCGCGCCGGACCCAGCCCCAGGCCAGGCCAGCACAGGCCAGGTTGCCCAGCAGCGCGGCCCCCAGGCAGGTCCACGGCGAGACGTCCGAGACGCCGAAAAAGCCGTAGCGCATGCCGTCGACCAGGTAGAAGAAGGGGTTCAGGCGAGACACCGCCACCCAGAAGGGCGGCAGCGTGGTGACGGAGTAGAACACGCCCGACAGGAAGGTCGCCGGCACGATGATGAAATTCTGGAACGCGGCCATCTGGTCGAATTTCTCCGCCCAGATTCCCGCCACCATGCCCAGCGAACCCAGCATGGAGGCCCCCAGCACCATGAAAAGCAAGGACCACAGGGGGTCGTGCCATTGCAGCGGAACGAACCAGGCCGTGGCCAGCAGAAGTCCGCAGCCGACGAACAGACCGCGTACCACCGAGGCCCCGACGTAGCCCAGGAACAGCTGCCAGGGCTGGAGCGGCGACAACAGGACGAACACCAGATTGCCGGTGATCTTGGACTGGATCAGGGACGAGGAGCTGTTGGCGAAGGCGTTCTGCAACACACTCATCATCGCCAGGCCGGGAATCAGGAAACTGGTGTAGGGCACGCTGCCGTAGACCAGCAGGCGTCCGGCGATGGCGTGGGAGAAGATCACCAGGTAGAGCAGGCTGGAGATGACCGGCGCGGCCACCGTCTGCAGCCACACCTTCCAGAATCGCAGCACTTCCTTGCCGAACAACGTACGCAGTGCGTTCATGCGCTGGCCCCTGGCTGTGCGGCCATGATCTGCAGGAAGGCATCCTCCAGGTCGGCGCGCCGCACCTCGAGCTCGTCGATCTCGCAGCCCGCCGCGCGCAGCTCCCCCAGCATGCGCTCCACCTCGGCGGCGTCGCGCACGGTCCAGGCATGGCGGGCGCCCACCGCGCGAGCGCGCTGCGCCAGCGCCGGAGGCAGCGGCTGGCCGCTGGCGCGCAGCAACAATTGCGTGGAAGCGAATCGAGCCAGCAAGGCATGCGTGGCGTCCAGCGCCACCAGGCGACCGAGCTTGAGCATGCCGATACGGCTGCACAGGGACTCGGCTTCCTCCAGGTAGTGGGTGGTCAGCAGCACCGTATGCCCCTGGCGGTTGAGGTCGGTGATGAACTGCCACAGGCTCTGGCGCAATTCGACGTCGACCCCCGCCGTGGGCTCGTCCAGCACGATCACCGGCGGCTTGTGCACCAGGGCCTGCGCCACCATGACGCGGCGCTTCATGCCCCCCGACAGCGCGCGCATGTTCTGCTCGGCCTGCTGCGCCAGCCCCAGGCGCTGCAGCAGTTCGTCGATCCAGGCCTCGTTGCGCCGTAGCCCGAAATAGCCCGACTGCAGGCGCAGCGCCTCGCGTACGGTGAAAAAGGGGTCGAACACCAGTTCCTGCGGCACCACGCCGAGCAGCCTGCGCGTCACGTAGGGCTCGCGCGTCACGTCGCGGCCCAGCACTTGCACGCTGCCCGCGCTGGGCCGCGCCAGCCCCGAAAGCATGCTGATCAATGTGGTCTTGCCAGCCCCGTTGGCACCGAGCAGGGCGAAGAACTCGCCTTGCGCGATGTCCAGGCTGACGCCATCGACCACGTTGCGGGCGCCGTAACGCTTGACCACCCCCTGCAGGCGCACCGCGGGGGTGGCTCCATGCGTGGAATTCATCGCTGCCGCGGATCCCCGATCGAGCCCGGACCCTCACCATGACCGCCATCGAGCACGAAGCCCACGCCGTAGGCCTGGGCCAGGGTGCGCAGGCGCTCGGGCGCATGCAGCAGCTCGAGGCCGCCGGAACCCGCGCGGCGGCGCAGTTCCATCAACAGCGCCAGACAGGAGGAATCGAAGCGCTGCAGGCCGCCGGCATCCACGCGCCAGGGGCGTGGAAGAGGCGACAAGACCTGCAGGGCTTCCTGCAGCAGCGCCGGGATACGCTGCACCGTCACCTCCTCGGCGAGCGCATGGTCGGCACCAGGCTGGGGGCTCATGGTTCCTGCCGGCCGCCCTTCGCCAGCTCCTGGTTGCGCTGCTTGAGCACGCCGATCAGGCCGTCGATTCCCTTGCCGTTGATTTCCTGCGCGAACACCCCGCGGTAGTTGTCGACCAGCCAGACGCCCATCACGTTCACGTCGGAGATCTTCCAGTCCTTGCCTTGCTCGAGCAGGCGATAGTCCAGCTGGACCTGTTCGCCGTTGTCCAGCACCCGGGTGCGCACGACCACGCTGGTGGCGTGCGGCGCCGCGCGCAGCGGCAGGTACTGCACCTGCTGATTCTTGATGCGCCCGATGGCCCCCGAATAGGTGTGGATGAGCAGCTGCTTGAACTGTTCCTGCAACTCCTCGCGCTGCTGCGGCGTTGCACGACGCCAGGCCGGACCGACGGCCGATGCGGTCATGCGCTTGAAGTCCAGGTACGGCAGCACCTTGGTCTCGACGAGTTGCTCGATCTTGGCCTGGTCGCCCGCCTTGAGGGTGGGATCCGAGCGCACGGCATTCATCACCGATTCGGTCAGGCTGCGCACCACCTGCACGGGCGGCGCCACCTCGTCGGCATGTGCGACGCCACCCACCATGAGGGCCAGCAGGGCCGGCAGGAAAAAGGCTCGAAACTTGGCAAACATGATCTGCTCCATTGCGGTCTGCGGCACGCGGCGCCGCGGGTTCGTGGCTCCCTGGATGTCAGTGGCCGCCGGCCTGGCTGGCCGCGGCGGCCGGGGCATCGCTGTCGGAGGGCGAGGAAGCTTCTGCGCCGGCGCCTCCTTCCGCGCTGTCGTCGGTCGGCCCGGTGGCCAGCACGCCGGTATCACGCGTGGCCCGCACGCGCGAGCGGCGCTGCTGCAGGTAGGCATCGCGGGTGAACACATAGGGATCGAGGGAGATCTGATCCAGCAGCGCGGTGGTGCTGAGCAGATTCGCCCGGGTGTTGATGAAATCCAGCGCAACCTCGGAGTAGCGCAGGCCTGAATTGCTGGTGGTCGAGTTGAGCGGCGAATACAGGATCCCCGTCACCGTGCCCGCGGCGTCCCGTACATCCGAGGGCCCGAGCAGGGGAAGCACCACGTAGGGGCCCGAGCCCAGGCCCCAGCGCGCCAGGGTCAGGCCGAAGTCGTTCGGATGTCGATACAGGCCCATCGGCGTGGCGACATCCAGCAGCCCGAACAGGCCGAACACGGTGTTGACGCCCACGCGCATGATGCCGTCGAAACCCAGGGTGGCATGGCCCTGCAGGAAATCGTTCCCGGTGGACCAGACGTCGCCGAGGTTGCCGAAGAAGTTGGTCACGCCTCGTCGCACCAGCCTGGGCGTGACGTTGCGATAGCCGATGGCCACCGGCTTGAGCACGATCTTGTCGACCTGCCGGTTGACGCCGAACATCGCGCGGTTGTACGGCTCCAGAGGGTCCTGCGGATCGCGCGTGGCGCAACCCCCGAGCAGGAGCAGGCCGGCCAGCGCCCCGGCCAGCCAGGCCGCTGGCGCGCGCGAGCTGCGCCTGCTGCGGGAATCGGAACGATGGGTCAACGAATACTCCTGCTTTGCGTTCGAGGGGGCCGTGGGGTCACTTGCCGCCGCTCGCAGCCTTGTCGTAAAGGAATCGCCCGATGAGATTCTCCAGCACCAGGGCCGATTGCGTGTTTTGAATCACGTCGCCATTGCGTAGATTCTTGTCGGAGGAACCCGGGTCCAGCCCGATGTACTGATCTCCCAGCAAACCCGAGGTGAGAATCTTCGCCGAGGTGTCGGCGGGAAATCCGTAGCGCTTGTCCAGCGCCAGGGTCACATCGGCCTGGAAGGTCTGGTTGTCGAAGCCGATCGAGGCCACCCGGCCGACCACGACCCCCGCGCTTTTCACGGGCGCGTCCGCCTTGAGTCCTCCGATATTGTCGAACCGCGCCACCACGTCGTAGGTCGGGGTGAAATTCAGGCTCAGCAGGTTGCCGGCCTTGAGCGCCAGGAACAGCAGTGCCGCGGCGCCGATGAGCACGAACAATCCGACCCAGACGTCGGTGGAACGTTTTTCCATGATTCGATTCCTTCAGCGCGATGGGTTCAGGTACTGAACATCAGCGCGGTCAACATGAAATCCAGACCCAGCACCGCCAGCGACGCCACCACCACGGTGCGGGTCGTCGCCCGCGAAACGCCTTCCGGTGTCGGCTGGGCGCGCCAGCCCTGGTACAGCGCCACGAAACTGACGGCGACGCCGAACACCAGGCTCTTGATCACTCCGTTGCCCACGTCCTTGAATACGTCCACTCCAGCCTGCATCTGCCCCCAGAACTGACCGGGATCCACCCCGATGAGCAGCACGCCCACCACATAGCCCCCCAGGATGCCCACCGCGCTGAACACCGAGGCCAGCAGCGGCATCGCGATGATGCCCGCGGCGTAGCGCGGCGCCAGCACCCGCGCCAGCGGATCCACGGCCATCATTTCCATCGCGGCGATCTGCTCTCCGGCGCGCATCAGGCCGATCTCGGCGGTCAGCGAGGTGCCGGCCCGCCCGGCGAACAGCAGCGCCGTGACCACCGGGCCGA
Source organism: Pseudomonadota bacterium (assembly GCA_021808445.1). Taxonomy (GTDB): domain Bacteria; phylum Pseudomonadota; class Gammaproteobacteria; order Burkholderiales; family Burkholderiaceae_C; genus Thiomonas_A. Next base: position 3,131 of record JAKBBP010000043.1, on the reverse strand, counting down.
GTTCGCGTACCAGGGAAAGGGCCACGACGATGCCCAGGGAACTCGAGGCTCCGTAGCGCGACAGGGTGTAGTAGCCCTGCAGCCCCAGCACGAAACCCACGAACAGCCCCGAGACCGCGATGATCAGCAGGGAGTCGTTGCCCAGGAAGAAGACCTGCTGGGTCACGAGGCGCAGGCGCCGCAGCGTGGCCGGAAGCAGGAACGCGAGGCGCAGGAACAGGCGCAGCCCCCAGCCCAGGTCGGCCAGCAATTGCCGCGTGCGCGAGCCCAGCCGGGCCAGTCGGTCCAGCAGGAAGTTCATGCTTCGCCCTCTGCTGCCGCGCCCAGGAAGTCCTGGCGCAATTCCGGCGCGGGATAGTGGAACCGGACGGGCCCGTCGGGCTCTCCCCGTACGAATTGATGCACCAGCGGATCGTTGCTGGCGCGCAGCTCCTGCGGCGTGCCCTGCGCCAGCAGGCGCCCGTTGCCCAGAATGAACACCCGGTCGGCGATGGCGAAGGTTTCGTCCACGTCGTGGGACACGATGATGCTGGTCAGACCGAGCGCGTCGTTGAGGGTGCGGATCAGGCGCGCGGAAATGCCCAGCGAGATGGGATCCAGCCCGGCGAAGGGCTCGTCGTACATGACCAGGGCGGGGTCCAGCGCCAGCGCGCGCGCCATGGCCACGCGGCGCGCCATGCCCCCGGACAGTTGCGCGGGAAACAGGTCTCGCGCGCCGCGCAGGCCCACCGCGTGCAGTTTCATCAGCACCAGGTCCCGGATCATGGGTTCCGGCAGGCGGGTGTGTTCGCGCAGCGCGAAGGCCACGTTGTCGAACACCGTCTGGTCGGTGAACAGCGCGCCCATCTGGAACAGCATGCCCATGCGGCGCCGGGCTGCGTACAGTTGCGCGTGCCCCATCGCCGCCACGGACTCGCCGTCGAATCGCACCTCGCCTGCAGCGGGACGCAGCTGTCCGCCGATCAGGCGCAGCATGGTCGTCTTGCCACCACCCGAGGCACCCATGACCGCCACGACTTCTCCGCGCATGACGCGCAGGTCGATGCCACCCAGCACGGGGCGTTCGTCGTAGGCAAAGTCGACGCGGTCGAATTCGACCAGCGCAGGGGTGTCGGATCCTGGCATGCAAGAGAGCCGGAGCCGCCCAGGCCCGGCGGCCAGAGCAGGCAGCCGGCGAAGGGGCTGCGCCTGCACGCGCGGGACGGTACGTTACCGCGCGCGAGGCAGGGATGAAACATTCTAGAGGCCCCGGACGCAGCTTGCCGGTCCTGGCGCGCGCATCGTGCCAGCCGATGCGCGCGGGCCGCCGGGCTGTCCACCCAGCACCCGCACCCCTCAATAGCTGCCGTCCAGCGCCGCCCTGCCCTCGATTTCCGCGACCCTGCCGTTCAGCCTGCCGAACTCCGGCTCCCGACGCCCCACGAACACGCGCATGGATTCCGGCTCGATCAGTTCGATGCCGCCGTAGCGCAGGCGCAACTGCCCCAGCGAGGACAGGCGCTGCAGGGCCTGGTTGACCCGCTGGCGGGACAAACGGCAGATGTCGGCGAGCTCTTCCTGGGTAATGCGCAGCAGGTGGCCCACCGCCGGGTGAAGTACCGGATCAAACAGCATCAGCAAGGCCTGCGCCACGCGCTCGTCGGCGCTGCCGGGCCTGCCGGAGCGCAACTGCTGGCGGCACAGGCGCATGCGCTGCTCCAGGCGGGCCAGGAGCATGTGGTTGAAGCCCAGGCTGCGCTCGCGCAGCCAGAAATAGGTGTCGCCGGGAAGCACCCCGACATGACTTTTGCGCAGCGCGACCAGGTCCTCGGACCAGGCCTGGGCGCCGGCAATCGTGTCCTCGCCGATCCAGCCGCCCGGTGCCACGGCATTGGCGCCGATGGGCCGCTCGGCGTCTGCACGAAGCAGCACCAGGCCGCTGAATACGCCGATCCACTGCTGCGTGGGCTCGTCACGTCGGCGCACCAGGCTGCCGGCTTCGAAAATCTGAATCTGCAGGTCACGCTGGAGGCGTTGCAGGGAGGTGTCGTCCAGCCCCGACATCCAAGGGCAACACCTAGGCAAATTGAGAACGTCTTTGGCTTTCATGGGGCTTCTTGCGCATTTCTTCGAGCAATATGCGACAAGAAGGGGTATGAGTAGTGTTACGAGATGCAACGGATCCTGTCTGGATCTTACGATTCTCCGGCCGACGCGCCCAGCCGGACGGTCGTTGAGCGCATCAATCATCTGCGCCAGAGGCCCTCTCCCCTACCCACGGGGTGTACGTCGTATCTTGTGACATCCGTGGCGCGCATCCCACAAAATGCAAACGGCGCCGCCCTTTCCGGGGCAGGCGCCGTGCGCATGCGTCGGAGCCGGCACGCCACGCGCGCCGGCGCAAACAGGCTCAGACGATCAGGAAGTCTTCCTTGCGCTTGCCGGTGTTGACCTCGGCCTGCAGCCACTTGGGCATCTTTCCGCGTCCGGTCCAGGTTTCGCCCGTGCGCGGGTGGCGGTATTTGGCGGCCACCGTCATGCCCTTGCTGCGCGAACCGCGGCCGCTGGAGCCCAGATCGTTCACGCTGATGCCGTACTCCTGCATTTTGGCGCGAATATCCGCCACAACGTTGGCGATTTCCGCCTTGCGTTGCGACTCTGCCTGTTGCTTCAGCACTTCGATTTGCGACAACAATTCTTTATACGAGGACATTGGAACCTCCAGTGAATGCATGTAGCGACGCCAGCGGTCACCCCACATGCGGGCACACGAAACACGAATAATGGGCATGGTAACCCAGGAATGCTCGAAAAAAAAAGGCCGCCTCCAGGGCGGCCTTTTCAGGGTTTTCTCGCAACCGGCATGCATGCTCGCATGCCCAGGCTGTCCCGTTATTCGATGGCCTTGGCGATGTCCTCGATCACTTTCTTGGCATCCCCGAACACCATCATGGTTTTATCCAGGTAGAACAGATCATTATCCAGTCCGGCATAGCCGGTGGCCATGGAACGCTTGTTGACGATCACCGTCTTGGCCTTGTAGGCGTCCAGGATGGGCATGCCGGCGATGGGGGATTTGGGATCGGTGCGCGCGGCCGGATTGACCACGTCGTTGGCCCCCAGCACCACGGCCACGTCGGCCTGGGCGAACT
>JAKBBP010000102.1 GCA_021808445.1 Pseudomonadota bacterium | reverse complement strand
AAGGCTCCACCACCGGTTCGGCGCAGCGAGCGCGCAAGAAGGTCCGCAAGAACGTTGCGGACGGCATTGCGCACGTGCACGCGTCGTTCAACAACACCATCATCACCATCACCGATCGCCAGGGCAATGCCCTGTCGTGGGCGTCCTCGGGCGGCCAGGGCTTCAAGGGCTCGCGCAAGTCGACCCCCTTCGCCGCCCAGGTCGCGGCCGAGAACGCCGGTCGCCAGGCGATCGAGTGCGGCATCAAGCAGCTGGAAGTGCGCATCAAGGGCCCCGGCCCCGGTCGCGAGTCGGCCGTGCGCGCGCTCAACGGCCTGGGCATCAAGGTGATGCAGATCGCCGACGTGACCCCGGTGCCGCACAACGGCTGCCGCCCGCCCAAGCGCCGTCGCATCTGAGGCCATTTTCCTGAACACCCGCCGCGCGAGCGGCGACAAGCCCACTGCCTGAGCCCCCAGGGCCCAGGCTCCCGCGGCAGCCATCACGGCCGCGGCAGTCAACACAAAGGATCCATCCAGTGGCACGCTATCTCGGCCCCAAGGCCAAACTCTCGCGTCGCGAAGGCGCGGACCTGTTCCTCAAGAGCTCGCGTCGTGGCATCGAGTCGAAGGCGAAGTTCGACACCAAGCCCGGCCAGCACGGCCGTACCTCGGGGTCGCGCCAATCCGACTACGCCACCCAGCTGCGCGAGAAGCAGAAGGTCAAGCGCATGTACGGCGTGCTGGAAAAGCAGTTCCGTCGCACCTACGAAAAGGCGCAGACCCTGCGCGGCAACACCGGCACGCACCTGATGACCCTGCTGGAGTCGCGCCTGGACAACCTGGTGTATCGTGCCGGTTTCGCCTCGACCCGCGCCGAGGCCCGTCAGCTGGTGAGCCACCGCGCCATCCTGCTCGACGGCCATGTCACGGACATCCCGTCCGCCCGCGTCAACCCGGGCCAGACCATCTCGGTGCGCGACAAGGCGAAGAAGCAGCTGCGCATCGCCGACGCGCTCAAGCTGGCCGAAGGCAACGGCTTTCCCGCCTGGATGCAGGTCGACCCGTCGAAGATGGAAGCCGTGTTCAAGAAGGCTCCCGACCGCGACGAGTTCGGCAGCGACATCAACGAGTCGCTGATCGTCGAACTGTATTCGCGTTGATTCGTGACCGCGGCACGCAGGTGCCGCGGCATCGTCCGGCGGGCCCTTGCCCGCCTTTCAGCCTTATCCGTGTAACGAGCGGAGGGTATTGAAGGAATCATGATGCAAACCGCACTGCTGCGTCCCAAGTCCATCCAGGTCGAGAGCCTCGGCGCCCTGCGCGCGAAGGTCACGCTCGAGCCCTTCGAGCGCGGCTACGGCCACACCCTGGGCAACGCCCTGCGTCGCGTGCTGCTGTCCTCGCTGGTGGGCTATGCGCCCACCGAGGTCAGCATCAACGGCGTGCTGCACGAGTACTCCGTGGTCGACGGCCTGCAGGAGGACGTGATCGCCGTGCTGCTGAACCTCAAGGGCGTGGTGTTCAAGCTCCACAACCGTGACGAGGTGACGCTGTCGCTGCGCAAGGAAGGCGAAGGCGTGGTCACCGCCGCCGACATCCAGACCCCGCACGACGTGGAAATCGTCAACCCCGAGCATGTCATCGCCCACCTGTCCCAACAGGGCAAGCTGGACATGCAGATCAAGGTCGAGAAGGGCCGCGGTTACGTGCCGGGCAACCTGCGACGCTACGCCGACGAAGGCGGCAAGACCATCGGGCGCATCGTGCTCGACGCCTCCTTCTCGCCGGTTCGCCGGGTCAGCTACGCGGTGGAGAACGCCCGCGTGGAGCAGCGCACCGACCTCGACAAGCTGGTGATGGACATCGAGACCAACGGCTCGATCAGCGCGGAGGAGGCCATCCGCACCTCGGCGCGCATCCTCGTGGAGCAGCTGTCGGTGTTCGCCAGCCTGGAAGGCGCCGAGAAGTCGCTGGAGGCCGCGGGCTCCGCCAGTGCCCAGCAGTTCGACCCGATCCTGCTGCGCCCGGTCGACGACCTGGAGCTGACGGTGCGCTCGGCCAACTGCCTGAAGGCCGAGAACATCTACTACATCGGCGACCTCATCCAGCGCAGCGAGACCGAGCTGCTGAAGACGCCCAACCTGGGACGCAAGTCCCTGAATGAGATCAAGGAAGTGCTGGCCGCCCGCGGCCTGACCCTGGGGATGAAGCTCGAGAGCTGGCCGCCGGCCGAGCTCGACAGCCGCAACCCCTGATAACGGGGCCGGTACCTGACACGGCCGGCCCGAGATCCCCTGCAAAAGGACCATCACCATGCGTCACGGAAACGGACTGCGCAAACTCAACCGTACCTCGAGCCACCGGCTTGCCATGCTGCGCAACATGGCCAACTCCCTGATCGAGCACGAGGCCATCAAGACCACGCTGCCCAAGGCCAAGGAACTGCGCCGCGTGGTCGAGCCGCTGATCACCCTGGGCAAGAAGCCGAGCCTGGCCAACCGCCGCCTGGCCTTCGATCGCCTGCGCGACCGTGAATCGGTGGTCAAGCTGTTCGGCGAACTGGGCGAGCGCTACCGCAGCCGTCCGGGGGGCTATACCCGCATCCTGAAGTTCGGCTACCGCGTCGGTGACAATGCGCCGATGGCGCTGGTCGAGCTGGTGGATCGCCCGGAGCCGGTCGCGGCCGCTGCCGACGACAAGGCCGCCGAATAATCCGCCGCCTGCGCACGGCGCGCCGCATCCCCATCGACGGGGTGGGCGCGCCGTTTGCATTTCGGGCCCGGCTTGTTCTCCGCTCCAGCACCGCATCGTGCAGACCCTTTCGCAATCGCAGTTCCCCACGGCGACTCCCGCCGCACGGCGTCCCGCCGGTGCGCCGCTGCTGAGCGTGCGCGGGCTGCTCAAGCGCTACGGCGCCACCGAGGTGGTGCGCGAGCTGGACTTCGACATCCTGCCCGGCGAGTGTCACGGCATCATCGGCCCCAACGGAGCCGGCAAGACCACCACCATCCGCCTGTGTCTGGGCCTGGCCGCGCCCGATGCGGGAAGCATCGAACTCATGGGCCTTCCAGTGCCCGAGCAGGCGGCAAGCGCGCGCATGCGCGTGGGGGTGGTGACCCAGTTCGACAGCCTCGACCCCGATTTCACGGTGCGCGAGAACCTGATGGTCTATGGGCGCTATTTCGGCATGTCCGACGCGCAGACCCGGCAGCGCATTCCGACGCTGCTGCAGTTCGCCGCGCTGGAGCACAAGGCCGATGCGCGCATCCAGGAACTCTCGGGGGGCATGAAACGGCGCCTGAGCCTGGCGCGCGCGCTGATCCACGATCCGGCACTGATTTTCCTGGACGAGCCCACCACCGGGCTGGACCCGCAGGCCCGGCATCTGATCTGGGATCGTCTCAAGAGCCTGCTGGCGCAGGGCAAGTCGATCCTGCTGACCACCCATTTCATGGACGAGGCCGAGCGGCTGTGCGCGCGCGTGCTGGTGCTCGACCACGGCCGCCGGCTCGACGAGGACACCCCGCTGGCGCTGATCCAGCGCCATGTCGAGCCTCGGGTGATCGAGGTCTACGGCGCCCTGGTCGACCAGGCCCAAGCCCTCGCCACGCCCCTGGCCGAGCGCGTGGAGCGCAGCGGAGATACGCTGTTCGCCTACGCGCATGCGCCCGATGCGGTGCTGGAGGCCTTGCAGGCGCTGGGCGACGGCGTGCGCGTGCTGCACCGGCCGGCCAACCTGGAGGACGTCTTCCTCAAGCTCACCGGGCGCCAGTTGCGCGACTGAGCCGGATCGACCCCGCCCGCCCGCGAATCCAGACCGCATCGACCCGCATCGACCCCTCCGGTCCCTCCGCCCATCCGCCCATCCGCCCATCCGCCATGTCCGACCCGGCCTCTGTCTCCCGCGCAGCCCTGCCCGGTCTCGGTCCCCCGGGCGCGACACCCCTGCCTCGCTGGCGCTTCGTGCCGGTCTGGCGGCGCAACGCGCTGGTGTGGCGCAAGCTCGCGCTGGCCAGCCTGATCGGCAACGTGGCCGAGCCCCTGCTCACGCTGGCCGCCTTCGGCTGGGGCGTGGGCTCGCTGGTCGGCCATGTCGACGGCGTGCCCTACATCCTGTTCCTCGCCTCGGGAAGCGTGTGCATGGGGGTGATGAACGCGGCCAGTTTCGAAGCCACCTATTCCAGCTTTTCCCGCATGCACGTGCAACGCACCTGGGATGCCATCCTGCTCACGCCCACCGGGCTGGGCGACGTGCTGCTGGGCGAGCTCGCATGGGCCGCCACCAAGGCGCTGATGAGCGGCGCGGCCCTGCTGCTGGTGGTGGTGCTCCTGGGCATCAGCCGCGCGCCCACGCTGCTGCTGGTGCTGCCGCTGCTGGCCCTGGTGGCCGCCGTGTTCGCCGCGCTGTCCCTGGTGGTCAATGCGCTGGCGCGTTCCTACGATTTCTTCACCTATTACCTGACCCTGGCGCTGACGCCGATGGCCTTCCTGTCGGGGATTTTCTTTCCCCTGACGGCGATGCCGCCCTGGCTGCAGGACTTCGCGCAGGTCCTGCCGCTGCAGGCCGCGGTGCGACTCGTGCGCCCCTTGTTCCTGGGCGGGCTGGACCCTCGCTGGCCGCTGCACCTGGCCGTGCTGCTGGCCTACCTCGCGGCCGGGTGGTGGCTGGCGCTGGTGCTCACCCGCAGGCGCTTTCGTGCCTGAGGGACGTGCAGGAAACGCGGCGCAGGAGCACCATGGCAGGGTATTGGTGCCACAATATCAAATCTGACTGATATAGAGCCTTCCGTGATGTCCCCGATCCGCCTTTCCCCCGCCGTGCTGCGCTGGCTGGCCGGCGTTCTGGCCCTGTTCGCCGTGACTGGCGCGCAGGCCCAGCAGGGCCAGTTCCTCCAGCCCGACGAGGCCTTCCGCCTGTCGGTGCCCGCCCCCTCGGCGAACACCGTGCAGCTTCGCTTCGACATCGCCAAGGGCTACTACCTGTACCAGGAGCGCTTCCACTTCGTGGCGCAGACTCCCGGTGTGCGCCTGGGCGAGCCGGATTTCCCGCCGGCGCACCGCAAGTTCGACCCCAACCTGGGCCACATCGTCGCCCATTACCGCAACCAGGTGGTGGTGCCGCTGCCCGTGCAGGCCGCGCCGGCGAAGTTCGCCCTCAAGGTCACCTACCAGGGCTGCTCCGACCAGGGACTGTGCTATCCCCCCATCGACAAGGTGGTCGAGGTCAGCCTGAAGGCCTTCGGCGGCAACGGAACCGCGGGCCTGCAGGGCCAGGAGCAGGCCGCATCGTCGGCGCTGGGCAGCCTGCTGGGCGCGCTGCGTGGCGGCCGATCGCAGCCGGACACGGGCGCCGCGCCGACCACGCCTCCCGCCACGGGCTCCGCGCCGGCCCCGGCTTCCAAGGCTTCCGCGGCCACCCCCGCCGAGGCCCCTCAGGCGGCCTCGGCCGCCACGACC
>JAKBBP010000042.1 GCA_021808445.1 Pseudomonadota bacterium | reverse complement strand
CGTACCAGGCGCGCGGATTCAGCACGATCTGCTCCACCGTCTGCTCCCCGGCCAGCACCGGCGACAGCAGAATGCGGTTGTAGTTGGGATGCGGCTCGGCTCCGAACACCGTGATGTCGTACAGGTCCGGAGCCAGCTTCAGCAACTCCTCCAGGGTGCGCACGCCCGCCATGCCATTGCCAACGAGGACGAGTTTGGGTTTCATGCGTATCGATCCAGGACAGGCCCAAAAAGAAAGGCGCCTTCGCCCATCCCGAAACGGGAGGTGCGAAGGCGCCTTTGCCGGCGCCGAGCCACGTCGTCGCGGCCCGGCGAGATCTCAAATCCGAGGTGCAGCCACCGTTGGCCGCTCCACCCGCGGTAATGCAAGCCCCATGCCAGGCATCTGCCGGCGCGCGCCCTCAACGCTCGCACCGTCAAGGCACGCCGCCGCACCGCATCTGTGCGGCGATGCACGAAAATGCAGCAGCGCGCAGGAGTGGGCTGGTGTCGATGCGATGGACACCAACCTCAGCATGTGCGATGGCTCAAGCTGGATGAGGCCGTCTGCCCTGTGGACGCGTCGCGCCGGATGCCTTACAGTGAGGATGTTTGTAAGGAGTAATCATGGCAGAGTCCACGATAACGGCCAAAGGGCAGACCACCGTACCGGCAGACATCCGCGCAGTGATGCGTGCCAAGCCGGGAACGCGATTGGTGTGGTCGGCCATGCCCGACGGAACCATCATCGTGCGCGCCAAGACCCAATCGATCCGTGACATGGCCGGCATGCTCAAGGCACCCAAGGGCAAGCGCATCACCACCGACGAGATGAACCCCTGGCGCTGATGCCCGCGCTCGACACCAATGTTCTGGTTCGCTACCTTGTCCAGGACGACCCAGCGCAATTCGCTGTGGCAAAACGACTCATCGGTCGCTGCCTGGACGAAGGCGTGTCGCTGTTCGTCCCCGTCACGGTCGTTCTGGAGCTGGAGTGGGTGTTGCGATCCATCTTCGGATTCGCCAAGGGCGACGTCTTGCGGGCGCTCTCGAGCTTGTTTTCGGCATACGAGCTGACCTTGGAATCGGAACGTGCTCTTGAGATCGCACTCCAACTATTTCGTGAAGCCTCGGCTGACTTTGCCGACTGCCTGCACATCGCACTGGCGACGCAAGCGGGCGAGCAGCCGTTGTGGACCTTCGACAAAGGTGCCGCCAAGGTCAGCGGCGCTCGACTGCTGGTCAAAGTCTGAACTGGCGGTGGGTCATCGCCACCGCGACTTGGCCAGGTGCGATGGGTCGTCGGGTTCCGGGCATCCGATCCAGCACAGCGAGGATCCGCTCAGGGTCGCCACCGGCATCCGGCCAGCCTTGGACGTAGCCGCTCGGGATGCTGACGACCTCGGCGACCGTTGAGTGCCCCATGGCTGTCATTGCCACAGCCGCGGGCCAGTGCCTGCTCCGGCCGAGGTGCGGATATCAGCGGCGTTCCCCAAATTGACGTTCACGAAATGTGCGACAGCCCACCTACAGCATTGCCTGCGTCAGACGGTCACGAAATTGCGGCACAGCGAAATCGATGAACGCGCGAAGCTTCAACGGCATTCGATGTTGCCGATCATGAACCAGATGCACAGGTCTGGGCGCGGGCTCGAACTCTTCGAGCACGACCTCAAGTCGGCGGTTGCGAATGTGCTCGACCAATTGGTATGAAAGTGTGCGAAACAGTCCGACTCCGAACAGCGCCGCGTCGATGGCCGCGTCCACCGTACTGACGCTGAGGCGCGATCGGAGTGGGACGGTGATTTCCTTGCCCGCAGATTCAAAAGTCCACGAACCAGGGGACGAAACGCTGCGCAGCGACACGACATTGTGTTGTACGACATCCTCGGGAGCCAAGGGTCTGCCGTTGGCTGCCAGATAGCCCGGGCTGGCACAACACACGCGTCGGACCGTTCCGAGCCGGGTCGCAATCAGACTACTGTCAGGCAACTGGCCGATTCGTAGCGCAAGGTCCACCTGATCGTCCTGCAAATTGACAACCCGTCCGGTCAGTGCCAGACCAACCGAGACCTCGGGGTAAGACTGCAAAAAGGCGGTCACGACCGGCAGAACATGGAGTCTCCCGAACATGGTCGGTGCCGTCACGACCAGATCACCTCGCGGCTCGGTGTATTCGCCCGCCGCGGCTCGTTCCACCTCGTTCAACTGGTCCATGATTGAGCGGGCAGCAACGACGTAGTTCCTACCTGCGGGAGTGAGTTCAAGGCCTTTCGTCGACCTGGTGACCAGGACTGCGTTGAGATGGGCCTCCAACTGGGCGACCTTTCGACTGACCGTGGCCAACGGAAGCCCCAGGTCTCGGCTAGCTCCCGAGAAGCTACCCCGATCGACGGCCGCGATCAGCACCGCCATGGCATCCAGGCGATCCATAGAGCCTTCCAAAAAGTGAGAGATGACTTCTCAACTTTAGCGTCTTCCGGTTCACTTCGGAACGCTCAAGAATGAGCCATCTGCAACGAGCATCCGCAACAAGCAGCGCTCGCCAATGCCTTGCGAAGTCGGAGGGACCTTCATGAATACGCGCACCTATCACCGCAGCGTCTCGGTGAACAATCGCAAGATCTTCTATCGCGAGGCAGGAGATCCGGCAGCGCCGACGATCCTGTTGCTACACGGTCTGCCGACCAGTAGCGGAATGTTCCGCGAACTCATGCAGGCACTCGCGGACCGCTTCCATCTCGTCGCTCCCGACTATGTTGGTTTCGGTCATTCCGATGCGCCTTCGCGCGAGGAGTTCCACTACACCTTCGACCATCTGGCCCTTCACGTGGCCGGCCTGGTGGATGTGCTGGGGCTGAAGGACTACATCCTCTACATGCAGGACTATGGCGGTCCCATCGGTTTTCGTCTGTTCAGCCAGCGGCCCGGGATGGTCAAGGGCTTCATCATCCAGAACGCCAACGCCTATCTGGAAGGGGTTGGCGACGCGCCCAAGCAGGTACTGCTGCCTCTGTGGGAGCATCGGACTCCTGAGACCGAGAAGCCGGCTCGAGAATTCGTCAGTCTGGCGGGCACCCGATACCACTGGCTCGTCGGCGCGAGGGAGCCTGAGGCCATCGACCCGGATCACTGGGTGCTCGATCAGGCGCTTCTGGATCGGCCGGGGGTGCAGGACTACCAGGTCGACCTGCTGGACGACTACAAGTCGAATCTCGCGAAGTATCCGGAGTGGCAGGCCGCATTTCGTGCGCATCGCCCGAGGACGCTGGTGATCTGGGGGCAGAACGATCCCTTTTTCATTCCCCCGGGAGCGCGCGCCTATCTGAACGATCTTCCAGACGCCCGGTTGGTCTGGCTCGACGGCGGCCACTTCGTCCTCGACGAGCACACGCCGCAGGTGGCCCGGGAAATCAAGGCCATGTTCGCGGCTTGAGCAGGCATCGAAATCCATCACTCCCGAAGGCAGCCATCCCATTCCTGGAGCAAAACCCATCATGACCAAGATCCTGTTCATTCAGGCTTCACCCCGCGGCAAGGAATCCCATTCGATTCAGCTGGCCCAGATCTATCTCGACGCCCTTCGCGCTACGAACCCGGACGTCGAAGTCGACTCCCTTGAGCTTTCCACCGCCGGCCTGCCCGCGTTCGACGGCGACAAGGCGGCGGCGAAGCTCAACATCATGACTGGACAGGCCCACGATGCCGGCCAGAAATCGGCGTGGAATCAAATCGTCGAACTCGCGAATCGATTCATCTCCGCCGACCGCTACGTGCTGGCGGTTCCGATGTGGAACGGAGGCGTTCCCTACCATCTGAAGCAGTACATCGACCTGATCCACCAGCCCGGCTTGCTCTTCGGGCTCAAGCCGGAGAGTGGGTATTACGGCCTGCTGGAGGGAAGGCATGCGACGCTGGTCCTCACTTCCGGCGCGTATGCACAGCACCTTCCCTCGCCTGCATTCGGCGAAGATCACCACTCCACGTATCTGCGGTCCTGGCTGAATCAGGCCGGCATCACCGCGATCGACGAACTACGCTTCCAACCCACGCTGCTGACCGCCGATCCCAAGGGCGACCTCGCACAAGCCAAGGTTGCCGCGAGGCAACTTGCCGCGTTGCACGGCCGAGTCTGAGCGAATCGATATGGGCCATCGATCGCATTCCAATGCCGGTTGCGGACTCGTTCGCACCGCGCAGGCAGCCGGTACCACCGGCAACGCACACGGCGTCACTCAGCGGCACGAGGACGCTAGTCGGCATTCACGAGGTGACCTTTTGGCAGGAGATCCGCTGGCGCATCCCACGTGTGGGAACAACTCTGTTTCCGCCACGACAACATACCGGACCGTGTGGGTGGACGGTCTAAACATTTTCTATCGGGAGGCTGGTCCGAAGGATGCTCCAACAGTCGTGCTGTTGCACGGATTTCCTTCCTCGTCTCGGAGTTATGACACTCTGATCCCACTTCTCGCGCCCAGATACCACGTTCTTGCGCCCGATTATCCGGGATTCGGCCACAGTGACGCGCCGCCCCCATCGAGCTACGGCTACACGTTTGATGGTCTCGCCGCGTCCGTGGACGCCTGGCTGCAAAAGTTGAGCGTGAAGCGCTATGCACTGTATCTGCATGATTACGGAGCGCCTATAGGCATGCGGCTGGCTGTCAAGCACCCCGACTGTGTCCAAGCGTTGATCGTCCAGAATGGCAATTTGTACAAGGAGGGACTCGGCGTGAAGTGGTCACGAATTGCCGAATACTGGGCCGCCCCTCAAAACCACCCAGAGGTCGTCGATGCGTTTCTGTCCCATGCATCCACCAAGGACCGTCACGTCGCAGGCACAAGCCATCCGGAACGCTACAGCCCCGACACTTGGACCGACGAACACATCCATCTGAGCAAGCCCGGACAGCGTGAAATCCAGCAGGCGCTTCTGTACGACTACCGAACCAACGTAGCCAGATACGACGAATGGCAAGCATGGCTTCGCGAGCATCAGCCTCCGACTCTTGTTGCGTGGGGGTGCAATGACCCCTCATTCACAGCGCCTGGAGCGCTGGCGTTCAGCCGGGACTTGCCCGGCGCGGACATTCATTTGCTTGACGCCGGTCATTTCGCGCTGGACGAGGCCACAGACGAGATTGCGGATCTCGTGCTGGAATTCCTGGATCGACACTTACTATAAATACGATTGAACCAGTGTACGGGCAGATTTGCAATTCGCCTGCAATTCTACGGATGAATTTATGCTGCTGAGCGAATGCAGCCAATCCCGGAATAAAACCCGGACTGTGGAAGCTGGGGCCGCGGATTCATGCGCATTCTGAAGAGCCTTCTTGAAGACTGGCAGCGGAGCGGCGAATGTACAGTCTATCCGAAATAACAGATGGCTTCAAAAAAGGCGAATTTTTTCTCGAATATCTCCCGACTATTCGGCTACCCGACGAACGATGCATCGGCGGAGAAGCACTTATTCGATGGCGAAGAAAAGGCCAGGTCATACCACCCATGGAATTCATGCCTGCGGCGGAAGGGACCGTACTCTCTGGAATCATTACATATTGGGTGGTTGACCAGACCATAAAAGAGCTCGGTGAATGGCTCAAGAGAACGAACGACGTACATATTGCAATCAATATCCCGGCCGAGGTATGGGGTCGAGGGGGCGTTCTTTATGCAATTCACACCTCGATCCTTCACGAGGTCTCGGAGAAAATTGTACTTGAGGTTTCCGAGCGAGGATACCTTGACAAAATCGGCATAGAAACCATCAGGGAGCGGCATTTTTCTGACGTAAAGATCGCACTGGACGACGTGCAAGCAAACCAATTCCGCCTCATGGCTTTGGCGCCACTGGCTTTCGACTTCATAAAAATAGACAAATCATTCAGCGATCGGATGCGATCGGGCGATTGGCCTTCACTCGAGGATGATCGGACTCTAAAAACAGTTGTTGAATATGGTCACCGAGTAATAATAGAGGGCGTCGAGACGAAGGAGCAGGTGAACATCCTCCGAGCCGCAGGCGAGTGTCTGGTGCAGGGGTGGTATTATTCCAAATCCATCTCGGCAGATGAGTTTATGAGTTTTCACAGAAGAACGTGTGAAGCGCACGGCTAACTTTGTCCAATCGACAGGTTTTCAACAGTCGAGCTGCACCCGTTTCGCGTATTGCCAAGACTCCCCCAAAAATACTTCCGGTGCAAATTCGTTTTTGGGATGATGCGTCCAGCCAGGCTCGGAATGGAACATCTAAAAATCTTTCCGGGAAGTCGCAAGGCGAAGGAATGACTCTGTGAAACGCCGAGAAATGAGCATCGATCGCGTGCAGTCTTTCTGCGACGGAGTTTTCGCGGTTATCATCACGATTCTTGTCATTAATCTTCGACCCCCCGCTGCGCCGACCCTGACGGCCCTTGTCACGGAGTGGCCGACCGCGGTGAGCTATGCGGCAAGTTATTTGTTCGTCGCCATTACATGGCTGAACGGGCATCACCTTCTGCAACACGCAGACCGCGTGACTCCAAAACTCATCTGGTCGAATTTTGCACATCTGTTCGCGGTTTCGTTGGTGCCGTTTTCTACTGCGTGGATGTCTAGAACGAGACTTTCCGGGGTGCCAGTCTGTCTGTATGCGTGTGTTTTTGTACTCGTAAATATGAGCTACATGTTGCTAGCCAGCGAGACGGTCCACGCGGCAGACGGGGCAATTGTGTCGAGTCAAGTCAAGAAACTGATGTTCATGCGATCGGCGATCACGCTTGGGATCTTCATGGTTGCCGCCGCCGTCGCACTTTGGCTACCAGTCCTTGGTTTTTGTATCGTGACCGGGACACTTTTGTCGTATATGCGCCCGGAAACTCCGGTGCGATCATGGCCGAGATTCGCGGTGGACCGTATTTGTGGCAGCTATGGGTCGAGAGCGCCCATTCGCAGACGCAAATAGCTGGCGCACAAGGTGCTGATGCTGCCGTTGGTCCATCAAACCGCATGACCGTCTTCGTGTGATCCTTGCGACATTTCAGCAGCTTGGCGCCGGTGTCGAAGTTCTCCACTTCGACAGGGATCTTTGGGACGGTGGGCCGCCGGTGCGGAGCGTCCCGCCGGTACCATGCGTGGGTCGCCAGCCGATCCTGCTCCACCCCATGCCCCTCAAGACACTGCTTTCCTGGAGCACAGGCAAGGACAGCGCCTGGGCACTCCAGCAGCTTCGGCAGGACCCGCACGTCGAGCTGACCGGGCTGTTCTGCACGGTGAACGCTGCCTTCCAGCGGGTCGCGATGCACGGGGTGCGTCTGGAACTGCTGCGCCGGCAGGCCGCCTCGCTCGGACTGCCCCTGCGGGTGATCGACCTTCCCCATCCCTGCAGCAACGCAGACTATGAAGCGGCGATGCAGAGCTTCGTGGGGCAGGCACGCGCCGACGGCGTCGAGGCTTTTGCCTTCGGAGACCTGTTCCTGGAGGACGTGCGTCGTTACCGCGAGCGCCAACTGCATGGCAGCGGCGTCGTGCCGCTGTTTCCGCTGTGGGGCATGCCCACCGGGGAGCTGTCCAGGGCGATGATCACCGGCGGCCTGCATGCGGTGATCACCTGCGTCGACCCGCGGCGCCTGCCCCGCGAGTTCGCCGGTCGCCGCTACGACGCGGCCTTCCTGGCCGAACTGCCCCAGGGCGTCGACCCCTGCGGTGAGTTCGGCGAATTCCACAGCTTCGCCTGCGACGGACCCATGTTCGCGAGCCCGGTCGGGCTTCGCGTGGGGGACACCGTCGAACGCGACGGCTTCGTGTTCACGGACTGGCTCGCAGCGGACGACACGGCCCTGAGTGCCTCCCCTTCCTATCCTTAGGAAGGGCCTGCGGCGCTCAGCTGCAGGCGACCATCCTGCTGGAGCAGGCGCATGCGCGACAGCACGTTCATGCCCAGCAGCGCCGTTCCCCCCGACAGGTGAGGCAACACGGCGACCCGCACGTCGCGGGCAGTGAAGGGGCCGAAGCGCAGTTCCCGGGCCAGCGCCAGGCATCCCGAGGTGCTGCCGTTGGCCGTTTGCGAGGCGATTCCCTGGCAACCCGACAGGCCCATGCGATCGGCCGCGCGGGCGGACACGGATACGGTCGACGCGCCGGTGTCCACGAGGAAGGTGACGGGCACGCCGTTGATCGCGCCGGGCACCGTGTAGTTGCCCGAGCGATCGGGGCTGAGCAGCAACTCCCCGGCCTGGGAGGCCTGCACGCGCAGGGGCCCGAAGCCCGGAGCGAAGGAGCGCACCATCAGGTACAGCGCCCCTCCGATCAGGCACCACAGCAGCACCATCCACATCACGCCTGCCGGGGCCCTGCGCGGGGCCACGTACCCCGGAGGCGCCGCCGGGGCCTGGCGGCTGCCCGGCTTCATCCAGTCGCGATCGTCGATTCCCATGGGGGCATTGTGCTCCACGCGACGACCCTCCGCCCCCCTGCGGTCATCAGGGATGCTCAGACGGCCCATCCCCATGGGCGCAGAGCGGGCCTAGACTCGAACCCGATTGCAACACCATGTCACAACGCCATGTCATCCACGCGCTGCGCGGTGCCGTCAACGGCGGATTCCCAAGCCCGAAAACTCCAGGAGGCCTTCATGCTGAGATGGGTGGTGATTTTTCTTCTCGTGGCGGTCGTGGCCTCGGTGTTCGGATTCTTCGGGGTGGCCTCGGCGGCGGTCGGGATGGCCAAGCTGATTTTCTTCGTCGCGCTGGCGGGCTTCGTGATCAGCCTGGTGCTGCATCTGCTGACGCTGCGCAGGCGCTGATGCGCCTCGGCGCGCACCCTTCCACCCTCCCCATGGAGCTGCCCATGCAGACCGCAACCTTCGCCTTGCTCGTCAAGGACCATGAACGCGTCAAGTCCATCCTCGAGGAACTGCTCGACACCCCGGTGTCGGCCGCGAACCGCCGCCGGGACAGGCTGAACACCCTGAAACAGGAACTCCAGGTCCACGAAGACCTTGAGGAGCGCCTGGTGTATCCCTCGCTGGAATCCCGCAAGCCCACCCATGGGCTCACGCTGGAGGCCTACCAGGAACACCATGTGGTGGATCTGCTGCTGGACGAGCTGGAATCCCTGGATTTCCAGGACGAGGACTGGAAGGCCAAGCTCAAGGTCCTGCAGGAAAACCTGTTGCACCATGTCCGCGAAGAAGAAGAGGAATTGTTTCCCAAGGCGGAAAGGGTGCTGACCAGGGACCAGCTGCAGCGCATCGAGCGGCAGCTCGACCAGGCCAAGGGAGGCTGAGCGCCCCGCCGGGCCGCAAGGCCAGGGCCCGCTCAATCCGCCCGCTGCGCGCCCTGCAAGGCACGCAGCTTCAGGAAGGCCATGGCCGCCATCTCGGCGTCATTGAAGGGATCGTGCGCATCGCGCAACGGCAAATCCAGATCGCGCATCATGGCTTGCAGGCGCAGGTCGACGGGCACCTGGCCCTGGCGAGCCCACGCAGGCAGCTGGCGCAGCTTGTGGTCGTGGTACAGCGCGGAGACCTCGATGCGCTGCTGGGGCAGCCCGATACCCAGCCAGGGGCGCAACTCCCGCTCGATCATCCCCACATCGAACTCCAGGTAGTAGCCCACCAACGGGCGACTGCCGACGAAACGCAGCAGGCAGTCAAGAGCCTCGCGCAGCGGCAGACCGCTTTCCAGGTCGCGTCCGCGCAGCCGGTGCACGC
The DNA here is from genome assembly GCA_021808445.1 of Pseudomonadota bacterium. Taxonomy (GTDB): domain Bacteria; phylum Pseudomonadota; class Gammaproteobacteria; order Burkholderiales; family Burkholderiaceae_C; genus Thiomonas_A. The sequence continues at coordinate 17,211 of JAKBBP010000042.1, read as the reverse complement.
GGGCGCTCTGCCCGGGCTCGCCGCGCGGGCGCACCAGACATTGCAGTCGCTGGCTGCTCAGGATGCGCGACCCGACGATGCGCACGGCGGCCACGGCGACGATCTCGTCACGGCGCAAGTCCAGCCCGGTGGTCTCGCAATCCAGCGCCACCCACTCCTGCTGCGGCGGAGGGTCGAACAGGAAGGCGTAGTGCGGGTCGCGCAGGCGTCGCAGGCCCCGGCGCCGGGACCATGCCCGCAACAGACGTGTGGCGGCGTGCATGGCAGGGGCTCCCCGGCTCGGCCGATGTCACAGGCGGTCGAGCTGGAAGCGCCGATGCAGCGAGCCCCGGAAGCGCCTGACCACGCCCAGCGAGTCCTTCAGCAGACTGCGCTCGAGAGAGCCCAGCTGCTGCGGCTCCAGAAAGCCGGTCACAGGCAGGCGCCGCTCGATCTGGTCCAGGCCCGCCTGCAGGCGCAGCTGCATCAGCACATGCAGCGCCTGCAGCAATTCCTCGGCCTCGGCATGCGCGATCTGGCCGCCCGCGGTCAGCGCCGCCAGCCGCTCCTCTGTGCCGCTGGCCTGGATACGATGGGCCAGCGCCAGGCTGCGCACTCCATGCACCAGCGCGAACAGGCCTTCCTTCTTGAGGTCGATCGCGTGCTGCCCATCACCGAGCAGGCGGGCCCACCAGGCCGTGCCGGCACCGAAGGCATCGATGGCCGAGGCGAAGCGAGCCAGCAGCGCGTCGTCGTCAGGGGCCTCGCGAAACACACGGTCGCGCAGTTCGCGCAGCAGGCGCGCATCACCGCACACCGCGCGGGCATCCAGGAACACCGCCAGGTCCATCAGGGTCTCGGGCGCGCGATCGTGCAGGCAGGCACGCAGGCTGGCCGCGAACTCCGAGAGGCTCTTGCGCCAACGCGGCCGGTCCAGCATCACCCCGCCAGGGCACGGGGGATAGCCGAATTCCGCCAGGGCGGCCGTGAAGCGTCCAGCCAGTTCCGGCAGATCTTCGGGCGGCGCATAGCCATCGCGCAACACCAGGGCGTTGTCCTGGTCGGTTTTCAGGATCTGCTCTGCGCGGCCTTCGCTGCCCATCACGAACAGGCAGCTGTTGTCCACCAACCCGGGCGGGGCGATCAGGCTCCAGGCCCTCTGGAACAGGCGCGCGTTGAGCTCGGTCACCAGGCCGGCGATCAGCCCGATGCGTGTTCCCCCCTGATGCAGCAGCGACACCATGCGCGTGATCTTCGAGGCTGCGTCGGCCAGCGCGTGCAGGTCCTGCGCCATGTCGATCTGTACCGTGATCAGGTAGGAATGATTGGCCAGGAAACTGAACAGATCCAGCGCTTCGAGCACGCCTGCCACCTGTCCGTCGCGCAGCACCACCAGGCGGTGTACGCGCCCGCGCAACATGCGCGCCAGCGCCTCTCCGATGGGCTCCTCGGGCGTGGTGGTGAGCAGATCGAAGGTGGCGAAGCTCGCGGCCGCCAGGCGCGCGGGAGGGCTGCCGTCCAGGATCGCCCGCTGCAACGAGGCCCGGGTGAAGATTCCCAGACGCCCCCCGGCTCCCTCGGGCTCACGTACCAGCACGCTGGAGACATGCTCGGCCTGGAAAATGCCAGCGACGGCGACGATGTCGGTGCCGGCGTCCACCACCTGCACCGGGCGCACGAAGGCATCCGCCACGCGCGCCATGCCCAGCGCCTGCAGCTCGTGCCGGCTGCGCAATTGCGCCAGCGCGCCCAGCTTGTCGCTGAGCTCGGCGAACAGCAAGGCACCGAAGGCCGCGTTGGATGCGATCAGATCCTCCACTGCATCGCGGGGCAACTCGTAGGCCAGCACTTCCTCGCGTGCCACGAAGCGGCTGCTGCTGCGGCCGGCCATGAGCGCGCGCGCGTCGAAACAATCCTGCGGTCCGTAGCTGGCGACGATGGGCTCGCCGTCATGCTGGGCCACCACCCCCTTGATCATCACGTAGAGCTGCGTGGGCACCGAGCCCACGTCCAGGATCGTGCTGCCCTGCGCGAAATACGCCACGTCCACCGCGTCGCGCACCCGCTGGCGCTCCTGGGGACCGAGGCAGTCGAAGGGCGAAGCCGTGAAGTCGAAGGCATTGGGCATGTCGCATGCGCGTCCGGCGGGCCGGGAACGAGCTCGCGGCCCGCCTCCCGGCGTCGACGGGCCGCGCGGGAAGGGCAAGGCCCCTCCCGCCTCAAGGCTTCAATGCCGTGCGCCTGTCTGGGCACCCAGCCCGGTTTCCGAGCGCACCTGCTGCGCGGCGAAGGCCTCGCGCTCAGCCTGCGCCGCCGCGCCGCGGTCGAGTACGGAGAACACCCAGATGCCCACGAAGGCAATGGTCATCGAGAACAGTGCGGGCGAGGCGTAGGGAAACGGCGCGGAGCCCTTCGCAAATCCCAGTGTTGCCTCCCATACCGAGGGCGAGACGATGGTGAGGGCCACCGACGAGGCCAGTCCGAGGAATCCTCCGATCACCGCCCCGCGGGTGGTGCAATCCTTCCAGAGCACCGACAGGAACAGCACCGGGAAGTTGGCGGATGCGGCCACCGCGAAGGCCAGGGAGACCATGAAGGCCACGTTCTGCTTCTGGAACACGATTCCCAGCAAGACCGCGACCAGGCCCAGCACGATGGTGGTGATGCGAGAGACCTTCAGCTCCGAGGCGCTGTCGGCCTTGCCACCGCGCATCAGCGTGGCGTAGATGTCGTGCGACACCGCCGAGGCCCCCGACAGTGTCAGCCCGGCGACGACCGCCAGGATGGTGGCGAAGGCCACGGCCGAGATGAAGCCGAAGAACACATTGCCGCCCACCGCCTTGGCCACCAGCACCGCCGCCATGTTGGCGTTGCCCGCACCCCCGCGTATCACTCCCCTGGCCACGTCGGCCACCGAGGGATCGGTAAGCACCAGCGCGATGGCTCCGAAGCCGATGATGAAGATCAGCACGTAGAAGTAACCGATCCACGTGGTCGCCCAGAGGACAGACTTGCGCGCCTGGCGAGCGTCGGGCACGGTGAAGAAGCGCATGAGGATGTGCGGCAGCCCCGCGGTTCCGAACATCAGCGCCATGCCGAAGGAGATCGCCGAGATCGGATCCTTGACGAAACCTCCCGGGTTCATCACGGCCAGCCCGGCCGCGTGCGCCTCCTGGGGGCTCTTGCCGGCGGCCGCGGCCACCGCGGCCTTGACCTGCACGGCCTGGGCGAACAGCGCCTCCGGGCTGAAGCCGAACCGGGCCAGCACCATCAACGCCATGAAGGTGACGCCGGCCAGCAGCAGGCAGGCCTTGACGATCTGCACCCAGGTCGTCGCGGTCATGCCCCCGAACAGCACGTAGACCATCATCAGCACGCCCACGAGTACCACGGCCACCCAGTAGTCCAGGCCGAACAGCAGTTTGATCAGGGAACCTGCGCCGACCATCTGGGCGATCAGGTAGAAGGCGACGACGATCAGCGTGCCCGAGGCGGCGAAGGCGCGGATGGGCCCCTGTCGGAACCGGTAGCCCGCCACGTCGGCGAAGGTGAAACGCCCCAGGTTGCGCAGGCGCTCGGCCATGAGGAAGGTGATGATCGGCCAGCCCACCAGGAAGCCGATGGAATAGATCAGGCCGTCGTAGCCGCTGGTCATGACCGCGGCGGAAATCCCCAGGAAGGACGCCGCGGACATGTAGTCTCCGGCGATGGCCAGGCCGTTCTGGAAACCGGTGATGCCGGACCCGGCCGTGTAGAAATCGGCCGCCGAACGGGTCCTCGACGCGGCCCATTTGGTGATCCATAGCGAGGCGGCCACGAACACCGCAAACAGGATGATCGCGGTCAGATTGGTGCCCTGGCGGGTGGTCTCGCCGGCCGCGGGACCGGCGGCCCGGGCGGCACCGCCGACCAGCATCAGGGCCGGGACCATCGAGACTTGCAGGAGCTTGTTCACTTGGACACGTCCTTGAGGATGGCTTCGTTGAGGGCGTCGAACTCTTGGTTGGCACGACGCACGTAGACCGCGGTGACGATGATGGTGAACAGGATCACGGCCAAGCCCAGGGGCACGCCCAGGGTGGTCACGCCGGCACCCAGCGGGCGACTCAGCAGGGCCTTGTCGAAGGCGATCAGCGCGATGTAGCCGTAGTACACGAGCAGCATCAGCAGGGTCAGGGTGATTCCCAGCGCATTGCGCCGCCTGCGCAATTCGCGGTAGCCGGGATGGCTCAGGATCTTGAGGACCTGGCGGTCGTTCATCGGGGTCTCCTCAGGGGTAGCGATGGTACGTAACGAAGATTGACGGATGTGTCGAATCGTTACCTGACCATGGGCTTACGATTTGTGACAAATGGCCTGGGTTCGGCATCGGGCTTTCCCGGATCTCCGGCTGCCCTACCATGTGCGGCGCGTCCGCCACGGCCGCGTCCTCCCCGCCTGCCCCGATCTTGAACCGCCGCCTCGACCCCTGGTTTCTCGCCGTGCTCGCCGGCCTGGGGCTGCTGCCCTTCGTGCCCTTCGCGGTGCCCATCGTGGCGGCGCTTGCGCTGGCCGCCGCCAGCCTTCCTTTTCAGCTCCGGCTGGAGCGGCGCATGCCGGCCTGGCTGGCCGCCACCCTGATCACCCTGGGGTGGACCCTGCTGGCGGCGCTGCCGTTGGCAGCCATGGGCGCGCTTCTGGCTCCCGCCCTGCCGCGCCTGGCGCAGACCCGGCTGGATGTCGATGCGCTCACCCGCGCTGCGACCCACGCACCCTGGGTGGGGCCGCTGGCCGCCGCCCACCAGGACGCTCTGCGCGCCTGGCTCAGCGACAACCAGCCCGCGCTGCTGCTGCAGCGCCACGCCAGCCAGATCCGCCTGGTCGGCGAACATGTGCTGGCCCTGCTGATGCATGCGCTGCTGAGCCTGGCCATCCTCTGGGCGGTACTCTGGAAGCGCGAGCACGTGGCCCATGGCCTGCGCAGCAGCCTGCTGCGCGTGGTCTCGGCTCCGCTGGCGGAGCGAGTCGAGCACCATGGACTGCTGGCCACCCAGGCCACCATCGTGGGCATGCTGGGTCTGGCCGTCTGGGACACGCTGCTCAGCCTGCCGATGTTCGCGCTGGCGGGCATGCCGCGCTGGTATGCCTGGGGCATCGCCGTGGGCATGCTCTCGGTGATCCCGGGGGGCACCGGAGTGGTGCTGGTGTCGGCGGCCGCGCTGCTGGCCGCCCAGGGTCAGCTGCTGCCCGGCCTGGCCGTGCTGACCATCGGCCACGTCATCATGTTGTCGGGCGACGTGCTGGTCAAGCCCAAGCTGATCGGCGCGGCGGGGCACGCACCCTTCCTGCTGGTGCTGCTGGCGATTTTCGGGGGCCTGGCGATGTTCGGCATGGTCGGGCTGATCCTGGGGCCCGTGCTGGTGCTCACCGCGCGCGCCGTGGTCTTCGAGGACTGAGGCGCGGCGGCCGGGCCCGCATCCCCGGCCGCCACGTGGGGCCTTGGCCCCCATCGGCGCATCGCAGGGGCACAATCGGCCCCCCGCCGCCGAGTCCGCGCATTCCCATGCCCCGCCCTGCCCATCCTGCCACCGTCCTGTGCGCCACGCAGCGCGGAAGCACGCTGGCCGAAGCCCTGGTGGCCTGCCTGGTCCTGGGGCTGGGCGTGCTGGCCTGGCTGCGCCTGCCCGCCCTCACCGCCGGCGAACTGGCGGCTGCGCGCGCGCGCCAGGAGGCCGCCCAGGCCGCGGGGGCGCTGGCAGCGGCGCTGCATGCACAACACGACCATGGCGCCGACCCCGTCGCGCGCAGACTGCATCGCACCCTGCTTCCGCCGTCCGGTCGCCCCGCGAACGACTGCCTCGCCTCCGACTGCACGCCCGGGCAGATGGCCGATGCGGAGCTCTGGCTGTGGGCGCAGATGGCGCAAGCGCGCCTTCCCGGCGCGCGTGCCGAGCTCGACTGCGCGGCCGCGTCGGCGACCGAAGCTGCCGTCCCCCCATGGCCCGGCGAGTGCACGCTGCGCATGCGCCTGCCACCCGGACGCACCGGGGAGTCCGCCATGCTGACATGGCGCCTGCACCCATGAAGCGCATGCTCGGCACCAGTCTTCCCGGCTGCCTGCTGGGCCTGGGCCTCGGGCTGCTGGTGCTGCAGGCCCTGCTCGACGTCGTGGCCAGCGCCCACCAGGCCCTGCAGACCCAGCGACTGGCTCTGCGGCGCCAGGAGAGCGAGGGTATCGCGCGGCAGATCGTGGGCGCGGTGGCCGAGGCCTCGCGCCGGCAGGCACCCTGCCCGGAAGCTTGCGATGCCCGCTCGCAGCCCCTCGCGGCGCATCCCGGCGCGCAGGGCGAAGTGCTCGAATCGCGATTCATCGCCGATGGCGCGCCGGGCGCATGCGGCGAGGCTGCGCCCGCGCTTGGCACGGCACACCGCTACCGCCTGGACATCGATGGCTCGGGGACCCTGCGCTGTGCGCTGGATGGGCATGCCCCGCAGCCCCTGGCCGACGGCCTCGGCGCCTGGGAGCTCGAGTTCGTGGAACTGCGCGGCGAGGTCTGCGCGCCCGACGCGGCGCCTTGCCGGCCCATGCTGCGGCGCGTGACCGCGACACAGGTGCGGGACTGGAGCCGTGTCGTGCTGTTGCGTGCGCGCTCGCGCAGCGCGCCGCCCGCGCCGCCCGGGCCGCCCGGCTCGCCGCCGCCGGAGCTGGAGTTCTGGGTCTCCTTGCCTCTGCTGGGATCAGGCGCTCCATGAACCCGGCGCATCGCGATGGCCCGGCCAGGGCGCGGGGGCGGCTCGTCGGACTGGCGCTGCCGGGCACCTTGCTCATGCTCACGCTGCTGGCCCTGGCCATGGCAGCGGCGCAGCGCGGTGCCGCGCTCCAGTGGCGCGCCGCGCGCTGGGAATGCACCCGCCTGCAGGCGCGCGAGGACGCCTGGGCTGCGTTGCGCGCGGCCCAGGCCTGGGTGGCCGTCCAGGGTGCACGGCTGGAGCTGCAGGACTGCTCCACCCCGCGCATCGCTGCCAGCGTGGCCGATGGGCGCCTGTGCGCACAGGCACCTGGAACTCCGGGGGACGCGTCGTGGACCCGGATTTCGGCCGCGGCACAATCGTGCACGCAGGCTTGCGCCTACCACGTGCAGTGGCTTCGGACTTCCGGCTCGCAGGTCGACGTGGCGGCCCCGGAGGCGTCCATGGCAGGCCAGGCGCGGCACGGCGCGCAGCTGCCCAGCACCTTGCGCCTGAGCGCGTGGGCCGGCGGCCCGGGCGCTGCGCTGCTTCAGGTCGATGTGCAACTTCAAGGCGAGGCCGGCCGGGCGCCACGCTACGTGCTGCGCGCCTGGCGAGCCCTGCAATGATCGGCCCGAAGGACCGGCCTTGCGCAGCGCGGGCCGAGTCGGGGGCCGCGTGCCTGGCCGGCACCCGGCACCTGCGGGGATGGAGCCTGCCGGAGCTCCTGCTCGCTGTGCTGGTGGCGACGGTGCTGGCCCAGCAGGCGCTGAGTCCCTTCCAGCACGCGCTGCACCGCACCCGCCGCGCCTGCGCGGGAGCCGCGCTGGTGGAACTCGCGCTGCGCCAGGAACAGCACCATGCCCGCCAGGGACGGTACGCGCGGTCCCTGGACGAGCTCGGCTGGCCGCGGTCTCAGGGCAACGAACTGGCATGGCCCGACGAGCGCCGTGCCTGGTATCGCCTGCACATGCGCGTGTCCGACGCGGGCTCCGCGGCGGCCCAGGGCTACGAGGCCGAGGCCGTGCCGGTAGGCCTGCAGCGCGGCGATGCCTGCGGCAGCCTGCGCATCGACCATCTCGGTCGGCGCGAGGCGCGGGGGCCCGACTGCTGGTGAGCCCTTGCGCCTGGGTGCGACAATCGACGCGTCGCCCACGGCCCACAGGGTTCATCGCCACCGCCCCGCCGCACCCATGCCATTCCCGCACGCTCCGGCTCGCGCGCTCGCGCAGGCTGCCCTGTCCCTCCTGCTGTGCGCGTGCCTGGGGCTGCAGCCCCAGGCCGGTGCCCAGGCGCTGCCATGGGTGACGGCGTGGGAGGCCGCACCGCAGTCGATTCCACAGGGTGCCGGCGTGCCGGCCTTTCGCAGGGCGGCGCCCTTGCGCGACCAGACCCTGCGGCTCGTACTGGTGCCCGAGTTGTCGGGAAGCGTATTGCGCGTACGCATCAGCAACCGCTGGGGCGAGCGGGCGTTGCGCATCGGCGCGGCCGGCGTGGCCCTGGCCGGAGCCGACGGCTCGATCCTCGTGCCGCCCGCCGCGGGCGAAGGCCCGGGCAGCCCACGATCCCGCACCCCGGCCCCGGCGATGCTGCGCTTCGGAGGCCAGCGACAGGTGGTGATCGCTCCCCATGCCGAAATCTGGAGCGATCCGCTGCCCTGGCCCGTGCAGGCGGGACGCGCGCTGGCGATCAGCCTGTACCTGCCACGGCCGACGGTGCCTGGCACCTGGCACAGGCTGGCCAGCCAGGTGCAGTTCATCTCCCGCCCGGGCGATCACGTGACCGACGCCAGCGCTTCGGCCTTCCCCTCGCGCATCACCTCCTACCTCTGGCTGGACCGCGTCGACCTTCGCCCCGCGGCCCCCTCCGGCGCGCTGGTGGCCATCGGCGACTCCATCACCGACGGCATGCGCTCCACGCTGAATGCGCGGCGCAGCTGGCCCCAGCAACTGGCCCAGCGCCTGCGCGTCGACGGCGTGCACGACTTGTCGGTGGTGAATGCCGGCATTAGCGGCGGGCGCCTGCTGTCGGATTCGGCCTGCTGGGGACCGCCCCTGCTGCAACGCTTCGATCGCGACGCGCTGTCGGTCGCCTCGGCACGCGCGGTGGTGGTGCTGATCGGCATCAACGACATCGATTTCGCGCACACGCCGCAGCGTCGCGGGCTGGATTGCGACGCCCCGCACCTGCGCGTGGACGCGGCCCTGCTCGAACAGGGCCTGGCCACCCTGGCACGCGAGGCCCACGCCCGCGGCCTGCGCGCCTACGTGGGCACCTTGACACCGGCTTCGCTGCGGCCGTCCAGCGAAGCCCTGCGCGGGCAGATCAATGCGTGGATCCGCTCCCAGCGGGATTTCGACGGCGTGATCGATTTCGACGCCGCGCTGCGCGATCCCCGGCATCCGTCGCGCATGCTGCCTCGCCTGGACAGCGGCGATCACCTGCATCCTTCCGACGCCGGCTACGCTGCCATGGCCGCCGCGGCCCTGCCCCCGGCACTGCGCGAGGCCGCCGCCCTGCGCAACCCGGTGGAGGCGGCCCCCTCGTCGCGCTGAGGCGCGCACAGGCCTCGGACGCGGGACCCGGGTACCGGCGCGGCGACTGCTGAAAGGATTGTTACCAAAGCGTACAAAACTCGGTTGTCTTACGCTGCGTCATCCGAATTTCTTGGTCGATTCACGAAAGGAGCGAACAATGGCGAAGATTCTGGTTCTCTACTACAGCACCTGGGGTCATGTCGAACGCATGGCGCAGGAAGTCGCCGCGGGAGCGCGCGAGGTCGAGGGCGTGGAGGTGACCCTCAAGCGCGTGCCCGAGACCATGCCGGCCGAGACCCTTGCGGCCATCCACGCCAAGACCCAGCAGGAAGCGCCCGTGGCAAACCCCGCGGAACTCGGCGACTACGACGCCATCGTGTTCGGAACCCCGACCCGCTTCGGCAATATGTGCGGGCAGATGCGCAATTTCCTGGACCAGACCGGCGCGCTGTGGCAGCAAGGCAAGCTGGTCGGCAAGGTCGGCAGCGTGTTCGCCAGCACCGCCACCCAGCACGGCGGCCAGGAGACCACGATCACCTCCTTCCACACCACCCTGTTCCACCACGGCATGGTGGTCGTCGGCGTGCCCTACGCCTGCGCCCAGCTGACCAATATGGAGGAGATCACCGGCGGCACCCCCTACGGCGCCACCACCCTGAGCAAGGGCGACGGAAGCCGCATGCCCAGCGCCAACGAACTGGCCATCGCGCGCTACCAGGGCCGCCACGTGGCCGGCATCACGCGCAAGCTGTTCGCTTGATCCATTCCCCCTTGGCTGCGCGCCTGGCTTGCGTACCATGGGCTGGCTGCGTGACCAGGGGGAGTGAGGAATGGCGGCAAACGCCGGCGATCAGACCGACTACATCATCGTGGGCGCCGGCTCGGCCGGCTGCGTGCTGGCGAACCGGCTCAGCGAGCGCGCCGACACGGGCGTGTGCCTGTTCGAGGCCGGCGGGGAGCACGGCTCGCCGCTGATCGACACCCCGATGGGAATCGTGGGCCTGTTGCGGGGCAGGCGCCACAACTGGTACCTGCACACCGAATCGCAGCCGGAACTGGGCGGGCGTCAGCTGTACTGGCCGCGTGGCAAGGCGCTGGGCGGCAGCAGTTCGATCAACGCGATGATCTACATGCGCGGGCACCCCCGCGACTACGACGACTGGGCCGAGGCCGGCAACCCGGGCTGGGCCTGGAGCGATGTGCTGCCGCGTTTCCTGCGCCATGAGCGCCAGCAGCACGGCGCCTCGCCCACGCACGGAGTGGCCGGCCCGCTGCACGTGTCGGACCTCCGCAGCCCCAACCCGCTGAGCCTGGCCTTTGTCGATGCGGCCGCGGACTGTGGGCTGCCGCGGCGGCGGGACTTCCACGATGGCGCGGACCCCGAGGGCTGCGGCCTGTACCAGGTCACGCAGTGGCAGGGAAGGCGCTGGAGCGGCGCCCGAGCCTTCCTGGATCCGGCGCGGCGTCGCGGCAACCTGCAGATCCGCACCGGCTGCCAGGTCACCCGCATCCTGTTCGAGGGCCGTCGCGCGGTCGGCGTGGAGTACCTGGGTCCGCAGGGACTGCGGCGCATGCGCGCGCGGGCGGAAGTGCTGCTGTGCGCGGGCGCGGTGCATTCTCCCCAGTTGCTGCTGCTGTCCGGCCTCGGCGAGGCCCCGGTGCTGCGCGCACTGGGTATCCAGACCCTCCTGGAGCTGCCCGGCGTCGGACGCAACCTGCAGGACCACCTGGACGTGACCGCGGGCATGCGCGAGCACTCGCACGCATCGGTGGGAGTCGGCCCGCGCATGGTGCCGCGCCTGATCGCGGCCGCATGGACCTATGCAAGGCGCCACGAAGGGCTGTTCAGCAGCAACGCCGCAGAAGCCGGTGGCTTCGCCCGTTCGCGCCCCGGACTGCAGCGCCCGGACCTGCAACTGCATTTCCTGCCTTCGCTGCTGCGCGACCACGGGCGCCAGCTGGTCTGGGGCTATGGGGTCACGCTGCATGTGTGCGCGCTGCGCCCGGCCAGCCGCGGCCGCATCAGCCTGCGCTCGCCGGATGTGCGGCAGGCGCCACGCATCGACCCGGCCTATCTGAGCCACCCCGAGGATCTTCCGGTCCTGCGTGCCGGGCTTCGCCTGGCACGACGGGTGCTCGCGTCGCCGGCCTGGGGCCGGCACGCGGGCATCGAACGCTCTCCCGGCAACCTGGTGGGCGACGAGGACGCCGCGCTGGATGCATACATCCGGGCCAACGCCGAGACCATCTACCACCCCGTGGGCAGCTGCCGCATGGGACAGGACGATCTGGCGGTGGTGGACAGCCGACTGCGGGTGCGGGGAGTCGACGCACTGCGCGTGGTCGACGCCTCGGTGATGCCCACGCTGGTGGGGGGCAACACCAACGCGCCGGCGATGATGATCGGCGAGATGGCCGCCGACTTCCTGCTCGGCAGGGCCTGAGCGGGCGAGCGGCCTCAGCCGTGCAGGCCGCGCTCGTCGGGTTCGTCGGTGGAGGTGGAGATCACGCTGACCGAACGTCCCTGCAACTTGCGCCAGGCATACAGGCCGTAGCCCGACAGCGCGTAGGCGCAGAACAGGCCGAACAGCACCAGCGGGGGCCGGTAGGCGATCAGCCCGATGAGCAGGACGATCAGGAACATGGTGATGAACGGCACGCTGCGCCGCAGGCTCACCGCCTTGAAACTGTAGAAGGGCACATTGGTGACCATGCTCATGCCGGCGAAGGCGGTGACCGCGAAGGCCCCCCATTCGATGCGCACGCCGCTGACCTGCGAGTCGGCCAGCACCCAGATGAAGCCGGCGACCAAGGCCGCCGCCGCCGGGCTGGGAAGGCCCTGGAAATAGGTCTTGTCCACGACCCCGATGTTGGTGTTGAACCGCGCCAGGCGCAGCGCGGCACCGGCGCAGTACACGAAGGCGGCCAGCCAGCCCAGCTTGCCGAGCCCGTGCAGCGACCACTGGTACATGATCAGCGCCGGCGCGGCACCGAAGGAGACCATGTCGGCCAGGGAATCGAACTGGGCGCCGAACTCGCTCTGGGTGTGGGTCATGCGGGCCACGCGCCCGTCCAGGCTGTCCAGCACCATGGCTCCGAAAATGGCCACCGCGGCGCGCTCGTAGTCCTGGGCCATGGCCATGACCACCGCGTAGAAACCGGCGAACAGGGCCGCCGCGGTGAAGGAGTTGGGCAGCAGGTAGATTCCGCGGCGCCGGCGACCGGCATGCGCGATGTCCTCGACGGGATCGGGCAATCCGGGGTCCAGCCCGGGCTCCTCGTCCGCCGGGGCCCGCAGGCGGGACTTGGCGCGACTTTCGGGAAAGCGGCTCACATTGCGTGCCATCGCGGACTCCTCATGCGGACTGCACGGACTGCGCGGACTGCACGGACTGCGGGGTCGGCATGGGCGGCGCGAACTCGGCCAGCACCGTGCTGCTGGCGTGCACCTTGTCGCCAATGGACACCAGCGCACGCGTGTCCGGAGGCAGGTACAGGTCCACGCGGGATCCGAAGCGGATGAAACCGAAGCGCTCCCCGCGGCGCAGGCTCTGGCCCGGCGCGACGTAGCACAGCACGCGCCGCGCGATCAGCCCGGCCACCTGGACCACGGTCACGGTACGCGCGGCGCAGCGAAGCACCACGGCATTGCGTTCGTTTTCCAGGGAGGCCTTGTCGAGGTCCGCGTTGAAGAAGCGGCCGGGAAAATAGTTCACCGACACCACCTCGCCGTCCACGGGGGAACGGTTCGAATGCACATTGAACACGTTCATGAACACGCTGATGCGCAGGGCCTCGCGCTGGGCATAGGGATCCAGGGTCCGCCCCAGCGAGACGATACGCCCGTCCGCGGGCGAAAGCACGGCCAGCGGATCGGCGGGAATCGGGCGCGGCGGGTCGCGAAAGAACTGGATCACGAATACCGACACGACCCACAGGGGGATCGACCACGCGAAACCGGCGAACACCCACGCCAGCACGGAAGCCACCAGCACGGCGGCAATGAAAGGCCAGCCCTCGCGGGCCAGGATGGGATGCGGATAGTCCATGGTGCAAGTGTAGCGGCCGCGGGGCCCGCGGCAGGCGGCCGGACGCGCGGCTGCTAAGCTTCGCGCTGATGTTTCCACCCCCGAAGGACCTTCGCATGCCGCTCCTTTCGCGCAGCTTCCGGCCGGCGGGCCTCGCCGGCGCCCTGCTCGGCGCCTCGCTGCTTTGTGCCGCCCCCGCCGCCCTCGCCGCAGGCTCCCGGACCCTGCGCCCGGGCCTGTGGGACTATGCGCTGCAAAGCCGCAGCGGCAACGGCCCCGAGATGAACCTGGGCCAGATGCTCAGCGCCATGCCGCCGTCGGCGCGCCCGCGGATCGAGGCGCAATTGCGCCAGCAGGGCATGCGCCTGGACGCGCAGGGCGGGCTGCAGATCTGCCTGGATGCGAAATCGGTGGCGGCCGGCCACCCTCCGCTGCACCTGGCCGGACACTGCACCGTGGCCTGGAAGCACCCCGACGCCTCGGACTGGAGCTTCCACTATTCCTGCACCGACCCCTCGGCCAAGGGCCAGGGCATGCTGCACATCGCCTCGTCCACCGCCTACGACTCGGCCTACCAGGTGACGGGCGCGCAGGGTCCGGTGTCGGGCCAGGCGCAGGCGCGCTGGGCGGCCGCCTCCTGCGGCAGCCTGCCGCCGATGCGCGACCCCGGCTGATCCGGAGCCCGGGAGGGGCCAGGCAGGCGCCGCCCCACCCCCTCTCAGGACGCACATTTTTTTACACATAAACGCAACGGTACGGTTGCGTTGCGTTAAAACAGCGTCTACAGTGCAGGACATGGATCGGTCGAACCGGCCGGTCGCAGCCAGGAGAAGCAGCATCATGAACGTACCGCGCATTCCCCGCATCGCCCTGATCGCCGGCATCGCGCTGGGTCTGGGCACCGCCGCTCCGGCCTGGGCCGACGGCTACCACCACGACGACGACGGCTTCGGCCCCGCCGCCGCGATCGTCGGCCTGGCCGCGGCTGCCATCGCCGCACCGTACATCTTCGGCGGCGCCCAGGTCGTCGCGCCGGCTCCCGTCTACGCGGCGCCCCCGGTAGCCTACGCGCCGCCCCCGGTGGTCTATGCGCCGCCCCCTCCGCCCGCCTATGTCTACGCGCCGGCTCCGACCTACGTCTACCGCCCTGCCCCGGCCTACTACGGGCGAGGCGAAGGCTGGCACCGCGGCTGGCACCGCGACGCCTGGCACCACGACGACGATCGCTGATGTCCGCCGTACACGCCGCGCCGCCGCCTTCGCGCGGCGGCCGGCCCTCCCGCGAGGCCGCCGCCCAGTTGGGCGAGCGCATCCTCGACGCCGCGATGGAACTGATGCTCGACCAGGGCTATGGCGCCACCAGCATCGAGGCCGTGGCCACCCGCGCGGGAGTCTCCAAGCGCACCTTCTACCATCGCTTCCCGGACAAGGCCGCGCTGGTGCAGGCGGTCGTGGCCCGCGTGGTCGAACGCGCGGGTGCGCCGCAGCCGGCGCGGGCGACCGGGCCTGCGGGGGACCTGCCGTCGACCACGGATGCCTTGCGGCAGTTCCTGCAGGAATTCGGCACCCATACGCTGCGCGCCGCGCTGTCGCCGCAAGTGCTGGCTCTCTATCGCCTGATCATCGGCGAATCCCATCGCTTCCCGGATCTGCTGCGAGCCGTCGCACTGTCCGGCGGGCGTGCACGCGCGGTGCGCAGCCTGGTGGACCGGATGCAGGAGCACCTGCCCCAGATGCCGCCAAGCCAGGCCGAGTTCGCCGCGCAGCAGTTTCTGCAGATGCTGGTCTCGCTGCCCCAGCTGCGCGCCATGGGCATCGGCGACGCCATGTCCGAAGCCGAATGCGAAGCATGGGTCACCCGCAGCGTCGACCTCCTGCTCGACGGCATCCGCCCCGCCTGACACCCCCCCTTCCTGCACCCCACCCCGCTGCCGAGAGCACACCCGCCGCAGGGCCCTGCGGCAGGAGGGTTCTCTTGGGCCGCCGAAGGCGGCTCTGCACCGCCACCTGAAAGCGATCCCCATCGCGACATCCCCCGCTGTCGACAGCACACCCGCCGCAGGGCCCTGCGGCAGGAGGGTTCTCTTGGGCCGCCGAAGGCGGCTCTGCACCGCCACCTGAAAGCGATACCCATCGCGACATCCCCCGCTGTCGAGAGCACACCCGCCGCAGGGCCGCCCCAAGGCGGGGTGCGTCCCCCTCGGGGGGACGGAGCCGGGCTCGCGCCCGGCGACGGAGGGGGCCGTCAGTTCTTCGACTTGTCGACCAGCTTGTTGGCCTTGATCCAGGGCATCATCGCGCGCAGCTGCTCGCCCACCACCTCGATCGGGTGCTCGCGGGTGATACGGCGACGCGAGGTCAGGGTCGGTGCGCCCGCGCGGTTCTCCAGGATGAAGCTCTTGGCGTATTCGCCGGTCTGGATGTCCTTGAGGCACTGGCGCATGGCCTCGCGCGTGGCCTCGGTGACCATGCGCGGCCCCGTCACGTACTCCCCGTACTCGGCGTTGTTCGAGATCGAGTAGTTCATGTTGCCGATGCCCCCCTCGTAGATCAGGTCGACGATCAGCTTGAGCTCGTGCAGGCACTCGAAATAGGCCATTTCGGGGGCGTAGCCGGCTTCCACCAGGGTGTCGAAACCCGCCTTGATCAGCTCCACGGTGCCGCCGCACAGCACGGCCTGCTCGCCGAACAGATCGGTCTCGGTTTCCTCGCGGAAATTGGTCTCGATGATGCCGGCGCGTCCGCCGCCGTTGGCCATCGCGTAGGACAGCGCCAGGTCGCGCGCCTTCTTGGACTTGTCCTGCGCCACTGCCACCAGGTGAGGCACGCCGCCGCCCTGGGTGTAGGTGCTGCGCACGGTGTGCCCGGGCGCCTTGGGCGCGATCATGATCACGTCGAGGTCCTCGCGCGGCACGACCTGACCGTAGTGGACGTTGAACCCGTGGGCGAAGGCCAGGGCGGCGCCCTTCTTGGCGTTGGGCTCCACGTGATCGCGGTACACCTGGGCGATGTTCTCGTCGGGCAGCAGGATCATCACCACGTCGGCGCCCTTGACGGCGTCGTCGACTTCCTTGACCGTGAGACCCGCCTTCTTCGCCTTGTCCCAGGAGGCTCCACCCTTGCGCAGCCCCACCGTGACCTTCACGCCGCTCTCGCTCAGGTTCAGCGCATGCGCGTGGCCCTGCGAGCCGTAGCCGATGATCGTGACCTTCTTGCCCTTGATCAGGGACAGATCACAGTCCTTGTCGTAATAAACCTTCATGCTTGCTCCTCCGGGCGAAAGTGGATCGGAACATTCCCACGAGCCTTTCGCCCGTCGTGAGTTCCCGAAAAGCAGGGACGGCCCGTGGCCTTCCAGGGAATTCGTGGGAATGGGGGGCGGGGCCGCCCTCGTTCGGTGGGTCTCAGACCCGCAGCACGCGCTCGCCGCGGCTGATGCCGCTGGCGCCGGTGCGTACGGTCTCCAGGATGGCCGTGCGCTCGACGGCCTGCAGGAAGGCGTCGAGCTTGGCCTCGTCCCCGGTGAGCTCGATGGTGTAGCTCTTGTCGGTGACGTCGATCACGCGCCCGCGGAAAATGTCGGCCATGCGCTTCATTTCCTCGCGCTCCTTGCCAACCGCTCGCAGCTTGATGATCATGAGCTCGCGCTCGATGTAATTGGCCTCGGTCAGGTCGACCACCTTGACCACGTCGATCAGTCGATTGAGGTGCTTGGTGATCTGCTCGATCACGTCGCCGGAGCCGCGCGTGACGATGGTCATGCGCGACAGCGATGCATCCTCGGTGGGGGCCACCGACAGGGATTCGATGTTGTAGCCGCGCGCGGCGAACAGGTCGACCACGCGCGACAGCGCTCCGGGCTCGTTCTCGAGCAGCACGGCGATGATGTGTTTCACGGACTCAGTCTCCTCCCCGGGCTTCGCGCACCGCCGGTAAGCGGCGCCTGGCTCCGGGGCCAG
>JAKBBP010000041.1 GCA_021808445.1 Pseudomonadota bacterium | reverse complement strand
GCCCGAGCCGCCCCCGCGCCCCCCGGGTTCGCACCTCAAACGGGTCAAATAGGGCGCGCGCGCACCCCAGGCATCCCCGGCCGCTTTAGCTCAGCTGGTAGAGCAACCGCCTTGTAAGCGGTAGGTCATCCGTTCGATTCGGATAAGCGGCACCAAAATCATCATAAAAACAACAAGTTGCGTGATGGATCTTTTGCGGGGCCGGGGACTTCCGTGGGAATTTTGCACGTTGCTCCGATCTCGTTCCCACTGCGCTCCCACTTGTCGTGACGCTGCCAGATCGCTGGCTCCATGGCGCGTGAGCGGGGTCTTGATCCCGGCGCAAGCTGCTGCAGCTTCACGCTGCGACCGTGCTGGAGAGTCTGCGAATCCCTCCGGGCAACCATCTGGAAGCATTGAAAGATGACCGAAAAGGCCAGCACAGCATCCGCATCAACGACCAATGGCGAGTGTGCTTTGTGTGGAAGAGCGACGGCGCCCACCAGGTCGAGATCGTGGACTATCACTGACTGAGTGAGCTGCAGCGTGGCGATCGCTCACGCGCTTGCCCGTCGCGCCCCGGCCCCGAACAAGCAGCGGGGGATGAACATCGCCAGACCCGCATCAGGCCCTTGCGCGAGCCGGCGATGGCGGCCATCCGGTCCACCGCATGCGAGGTCCGCGGCTCCTGGACGATCCGGGATGCCGGGCAAGGTGTTTCCGGGAGCCGAAGCGCTGGCAAGCGCGAACGTGACCCTCCGGAAGTTCGGCCACGCTTGACTCCATTCGCACAAAGCTTGCCCAAACCCTCTGGCGCCCGGACCTGAGTCGGGATACAAACGGGGTGAAACGGCCCCTCCGGCCGATCGAGGACGCTCGCCCATGCTCGACGCAGACCTGCGGCCCAATGCGGCCAATCATCGCCCGCTGACCCCCGTGCAGTTCCTGGAGCGCGCGGCGGCGGTGCACCCGCGGCGCCTGGCCATCGTGCATGGCAGGCTGCGCCGGGACTGGGGCGAGGTCGGACAGCGCTGTCGGCGCCTGGCCAGCGCGCTGCGCGGACGCGGGCTGGGAGCGGGTGACGTGGTGGCGGTGATGCTGCCCAACGTGCCGGCGATGGTCGAGGCGCATTTCGGCATTCCCATGGCCGGCATGGTGCTCAATACCCTGAACACCCGGCTCGATCCGGAGGCGCTGGCGTACATGCTGCATCACGGTGGCGCGCGCGCGGTGCTGTGCGATCCCGAGTTCGCCGCGGTGATGCGCCAGGCGGTGGACCTGGCCGTGACGCAGGGACTGGCGCGGCCCCTGCTGGTGGATGTGGCCGAGACCGAGTTCGACGCCGGCGGCGCCAGCCTGGGCGGCATCGAGTACGAGGCGCTGCTGGCCGAGGGGGACCCCCTGGAGATGCCACCCGGTGTGGACGACGAATGGGCCTCGATCGCGCTGAACTACACCTCGGGCACCACCGGCAAGCCCAAGGGAGTGGTGTATTCGCACCGGGGCGCGCATCTCAACGCCGTCTCCAACGTGCTGGAATGGGACATGCCCCAGCACCCGGTGTACCTGTGGACCCTGCCGATGTTCCACTGCAACGGCTGGTGCTTTCCCTGGACCATCGCCGCGCGAGCCGGAGTCAACGTGTGCCTGCGCCGCGTGGACGCCGCCGCGATCCTGGGGCTGATCCGCGAGCATCGCGTCACCCATTACTGCGGCGCGCCGATCGTGCACGGCATGCTGGTCAACGCGCCGGCCGAGCTCAAGGCCGGCATCGCCCATCAGGTGCGCGCCATGGTGGCCGGTGCCGCGCCGCCGGCTGCGCTGATCGAAGGCCTGGAGTCCATGGGATTCGATCTCACCCATGTCTACGGGCTCACCGAGGTCTACGGCCCGGCCGCGGTATGCGTGAAGCAGCAGGAGTGGGAGTCCCTGCCCTTGTCCGAGCGGGCGCGGCTCAATGCCCGCCAGGGCGTGCGCTACCACCTGCAGGACGGCGCCACGGTGCGTGACCCGGACACCTTGCAGGAAGTGCCGCACGATGGCCAGACCATGGGCGAGGTGATGTTCCAGGGCAACATCATGATGAAGGGCTACCTGGGCGATCCCAAGGCCTGCGAGGCAGCCTTCCGCGGAGGCTGGTTCCACACCGGGGACCTTGCAGTGGTGGATCCCGACGGTTACATCAAGATCAAGGATCGCAGCAAGGACATCATCATCTCCGGCGGAGAGAATATTTCCAGCATCGAGGTGGAGGATGTGCTGTACCGTCACCCGGCGGTGATGGTGGCCGCGGTGGTGGCCAGGCCCGATCCGAAGTGGGGCGAGACCCCCTGCGCCTTCATCGAGCTCAAGGCCGGCGCCAGCGCCACGCAGGAGGAGATCATCGCTTTTTGCAAGCAGCATCTGGCGGCCTTCAAGGCGCCGCGCCAGGTGGTGTTCGGTGAGCTGCCGAAGACCTCCACGGGCAAGATCCAGAAGTTCGTGCTGCGCGAGCGCGCGCATTCGCGCGACGCCATCGACGTCTGAGCGCGCGGCGCTGCCGAGCTGCCCGCCATGAAGGCCGCGCCCCGGGACGAGCAGGCCGAGCGCGGCCCGGGCCTGCGCCGCCTCGCCTGGAGGCCGTGGACCGTCGTGGCGGTGTACGTCGCCGCCGCCGCCCTGTGGGTCCTGGTGTCGGATCGCATCGTGCGTGTGTCGGTGGGCGGGCTGGGCGTGGCCGAAACCTTCGACTCGGTCAAGGGCCTGGTCTTCGTCGCGGTCACGGGCGCGGCGCTGTACCTGCTGCTGCGCAGGTACAGCCGCAGGATCGAGCAGGCCCTCGCGGATAGCGAGAGACGCTACCGCGTCCTGTTCAACGAGTCGCCCATCGGCAAGCTGGTGTGCGACGGCGATTGCATCGTCATGGCCAACGATCAGGCGCTGCGCATGTTCGGAGCCGGGTCCCTCGGCCAGCTCGTCGGCCACGGTCTGCTCGAATTCTTTCCCGAGGCTCGCCGTGCGGCCGTGAACAAACTTCTCGACCGGTTCCAGTCCGGCGGGGATTCGATGCCCCTGCAGCAGGACCGGGCGAGGCGCCTGGACGGGCAGGAAATCGATATCGAATTCATGGTTTCGGCGCTGACCGAGGGGGGGCGCAGGCTGTTGCACGTGATCCTGCAGGATGTCAGCGAGCGCCGCGCGCTGGAGCGTGAGGTCATCGAGATCAGCACCGCGGAGCAGGCCCGCATCGGCCGGGAGATCCACGACGGCATCTGCCAGCAGTTGCTGGCCACCGACCTGATGGTCGTGGGCCTGCAGCGTCGCCTGGAACGCGGTGGGGCGGACGAGCAGGTGCTGCGCACCCTTCGCCAGGTGACCGAGCAGATCGAGCTCTCGCTCACGCAGGCGCGCGCGCTGGCCAATGGAAGCGCGCCGGTCCATATCGACGCCGAGTCACTGCAGGCCAGCCTGCGGGCCATGTCCGAGAGTGTGTCCGCAAGCCATGGCGTGCCCTGCTCGCTGGAATTCTCGGGCGACGCGAGCGGCCTGGACCAGGTGACCGCGACCCACCTCTATCGCATCGCGCAGGAAGCCGTGACCAATGCCGTGAAACACGCCCATGCCACGCGCATCGAGCTGAGCCTGGATGTGCACGGCCAGGGCTTTTGCCTGCAGGTGCGGGACGACGGCGTAGGCCTTCCGGAAGGCATGCCGGCCTGGGGGCATCTCGGGCTGTCGATCATGCGCTATCGCGCGCGCATCGTCGGAGCTTCGCTGAGCCTGCTCGGGGGACCGGGGGGAGGAACCCTGGTGCGCTGCGAACGACAGGCTTGAGCGCGGGGCCGGCGCGCACGGCGAGCGCCACAGGGGCAGGCGCTCAGTCCGCCCCGGGCGCCGTGGCAGGGGAAGCCGGGCCCGCGCCGCGCAGGCGGGCGTCGCTCTGCAGGATGTCCTCGAGTTCCGCCCCGGCCTGGCGCGACAGCGCGATCAGCGCGGCCTGGTCGTGGTACACGGCCTGCTGCCGGTCGAGCAGCCGCAGGTCGTGCTCGGTGAACACGGTGGCGAAGGCCTCGAGGTCCAGCGTCGGCTCCACCAGGTGCAGCGCCTGCTTGCCCATGTCCACGCTGGATCCCCAGGTTTCGCGCAGCACCTGCCGGATGCCCAGCTCGCGCAGGCGCATCAGGTGGGTGCGATTGCGCGCTCGCGCCAGCACGGGGACCTCGGGGAAATGCATGCGCATGAGCTCGGCGATCTTCACGCTGGACTCCACATCGTCCACCGCCAGCACGAACAGACGCGCGCCGTCGACCCCGGCCGCGCGCAGCAGGGGCAAGCGGCTGGCATCGCCGTAGTAGATGGTGTTGCCGAAACGGCGCACGACGTCGACCTGCTCGGCGCTCGCGTCGAGCGCGGTGAAGGGCACGCCCCGCGCGTTGAGCATGCGACCGACCACCTGGCCCACGCGTCCGAAACCTGCGATCACCACCGGGCGGCCGGGTTCGTCGATCGGGCTGAAGGGCGGAGCTTCGCGGGAGCGCGCCCAGGGGTGCAGCAGGCGGTCATGGGCGATCACCGCAAGCGGAGCGAGCGCCAGGCTGAGGGCTACCGCAGCGGTCAGCACGTCCGCCACCTCGGGCTTGAGCAGGCTGCCGCGAGCGGCAGCGAACAGCACGAAGGCGAATTCACCGCCGCAGGCCAGCAGCACGGCCAGTGGCCGGGCCACCGCAGCCGCCCCCCCCGCGGCGCGGCGCCCGGCGTACAGGCTGAGCGCCTTGAGCACCACGATGCCCGCGCCCAGGCCGCCGATGAGCAGGGGGCGTGCCGCCAGCAGCGCCAGGGGGATGCCCATGCCCACGGCGATGAAGAACAGGCCGAGAAGCAGGCTCTCGAAGGGTTCGATCGCCGCTTCCAGCTCGTGGCGGAATTCCGAGTCCGCCAGCAGCACGCCCGCCAGGAAGGCCCCCAGGGATGCGGACAGTCCCACCGTGTTCAGCGCGACGGCGATGCCCACTGCGCCCAGCAAGGCCGCGGCCGCGAAGAGCTCGCGGTTGCCGCGCCCGAAACGAGCGACGTAGCGGAACATCGTGGCCAGCACGGGCCGGCCCGCCACGGCCAGCGCGGCCAGCGCCATCAGCGCTGCCCAGCCGGGGCTGCGCCCGGCTCCGCCATAGACCGACAGCAACGCGAGGATGGGAATGACGCTCACGTCCTGGAACAGCAGGATGGCGAAGGCCTCGCGCCCCTGCCGGGTGGTGAGCTCCCCACGCTCGGCCAGCAGTGGCAGCACGTAGGCGGTGGAGGACATGGCCAGCGCGACGCCCACCAGTGCGGCACCCGGTGGCGCCAGGCCGGCCAGCAGCGCCAGGGCCGTGACGGGAAGCGCCACGCCCGCCATCTGCAGCAGGCCCAGGCCGAATACCTGGCGGCGCAGGGCCCACAGGCGCGTGGGCTTGAGCTCCAGGCCGATGAGGAACATCAGCAAGGTCACCCCCAGCTCGGCGGTGTGCAGCACGGCCTGGGGGCGCGAGACCACGTGCAGACCGTAGGGCCCTACCGCGATGCCGGCGATCAGGTAACCCAGCAGCGAGCCCAGCCCCAGGCGCTTGAACAGGGGCACCAGCAGCACGGTGGCCGCGAGCAGGATGAGTACGGCGGAGGCGGACATGCGCCGATGGTAGGGCGAAGCCGGATCGCCGGGCGCGCGATGACGCGGCGCCCGCGGGAAGGCCCGCGCTCAGGACCTGGGCGGCGGGCGCCGGCCGCGCAGCATGCCGAAGACCAGGTAGCCCGAGACGAGGAGGAACAGCCCGGCCAGCGCGGCCTGGCCATAGCCGGCCAGGCCGGAGGGGTTTTTCCAGCGATGCTGGATCACCTCGTGGGCCAGCGCCTGCACCTGTGCGGCAGGCGCGAAGCTCAGCGTGGGGTCGAGCCGGCGCGCGCGCTGCAGTTCATCCTCGGCGAGAGGCCACTTGCCCTCGGCGGCCAGCAGGCGTGCATCGAGATAGTGGGCACGGGCCGAATCCGGCTGCGCGGCCAGCACCTGGGCGATGGCATGGTCGGCCTGGACCAGGTGGCCGCCGCGCAGCAGTGTGTCGACCTGGTCCAGGGTGGCCGCCTGCGCCGCGCCGGCCGTCAGCGCGGTGACCAGGGCGAGGGGCAGGGACAGGCGTGGGAGGAACTTCGGCATGGATCGTGGGCTTGGCGCTGGGAGTCTTGCACCGACCTTACTACAGAACGCCCGAAGCCCGGCCACGGGCGCTCAGCCGGGGTGCGCGGCCTCGATGTCGATGGACATCTCGCGGGAGCGGATGGCATGCTTGGCTTCCATCGGGTCCGGAAGTCCGCTGAGCACGGCCATCCACAAGACCAGCAGGCTGAGCACGGCCACCATGCCCATGCCGGTGTAGAAGCCGTACAGGCCCACGCCATGGATCACCGCGTCATGCGGACCGAAGTGGGTGATGGCCCACATGCCGAGAAAGTAGGGCAGCAGCCACCAGGCGCCGGCCCAATCCAGATCGACCAGTTGGCCCTGCACGGCCTTGGTCGCCGAGTACACCAGGAACATCAGCGCGAGCGCGCCGAACAGGAAGTCGTCGATGCGCCGCCCCGACCAGTAGATGATGAAGTTGGACGTGATGAAGGCCAGCGGCGCCCACAGCCCGGCGCCACGCAGCGTGAACGGACGCTTGTACTGGGAGGTCGGCAGGGTGCGCCGCAGGGTCATGAGAGCCACCGGGCCGGCGCCGTAGCCCAGCACCATGGCAGAGGACAGGAAGGTGACGATCTTCTGCCACGACGGGAAGGGCAGGAAGAACAGTACGCCGGCGACCCAGGTGACCCACAGGCCGGCACGGGGAACGCCGCGGCTGTTGAGCGTGCCCAGCCAGGAAAAACCCAGGCCTTCCCGGCCCGACGCATAGATCACGCGGGAGGTCGTGCCCATGTAGGTCAGCGAGGTACCCGCTGGCGACACCACCGCGTCCACGTACAGCAGCGCGGCCAGCCAGCTCATGCCGGCGAGCATCGCCAGGCCCGCGAAGGGCCCCGCGGAGCCAGCGAAGCGCAAGGTGCTCCACCCGCCCGATGCCAGGTCGGATGGACGCACCGCGCCGATGAACGCCAGCTCGAGCACGACGAACAGCAGGGCTGCGATCAGAACCGAGCCGACGATGGCGATGGGCAGATCGCGTTGGGGCCTGCGAGCCTCACCCGACAGTTCGATGGCCTGGCGAAAGCCCAGGAAGCTGAACACGATGCCCGAGCCGGCCACCGCACCGACCATGCCCTTCACGCCCATCGGAGCGAAGCCCTGTGTGTGGAAGTTGGCACCGTGGAAGGCCATGGACAGCAGCGCGATGGCCGTCAGCGCGGGAACCAGCAGCTTCCAGATCATCACCGTGTTGCCCACCCGCAGCATGAGCTTGACGCCCAGCGCGTTGATCAGCACGAAGCCGCCCAGCAGCACCACGCTGACCGCGAAACCCAGGGGCTTGAGCAGATGAGTGTGGGAATGCACCAGCCCGGGGATGTAGTTGTTCGCGTAGGTCACGACTGCCAGCACTTCGCTGGGCCCCACCCCGGCGTAGCCCAGCAGCACCATCCAGCTCATCACGACGGCCAGCAGGTCGCCATGGCTGAGCTTGGGAAAGCTGATCGCCGCTCCCATGCGCGGAAAGGCGGTGCTCAGCTCGGCATTCACAAAGGCCAGCAACAACACGGCGCCGGCCCCGATGAGCCAGGAGAACACGCTCGCGGGGCCCGCCTGCCTGGCGGCATTGAGGGGCGCGAACAGCCAGCCGGAGCCGATGATCGCGGTCAGGCTTGCGAACAGCAGGCTCCAGATCCCCGCGGCCTGGAGCATGCGCGGTCGCGAGTCCGGGGATGGACGGGTCTGCGGGGGGATCGAGGTCATGAGAGGGTCCTTGTCGAGATCGGGCGCCGGCAGGGTTGCGCGGCGATTCGGCGCAGGTATAGGCCGCTTCGTTGCGGTGACAAAGTCCCCATCGGGCGCAGGGCGTGCAGGATGGGGTCCACCGTTCCCACGCAGCGCGCAGGGGCGGCGAGACATGCGCTGCAGGACCGGCGCGCGCGTCGCAAGGGATGGGCCATCGCTGGCGCGCGAGCCCGGATGGCTGCAAGCCGGTGGCGTGGGATACCGAGCGGGGCATGCTCGATGCCGCGCAACGACGGGCTCGCGCGTCGCTAATGGCCGCCGCCTGGAATCGCCACCGCCTGGAATCGCCGCCGCCTGGATCAGCGGCAGTGACGTCTTCCCGCGGCCCTGTCCTCCAGCAGGGCCTGGCTGGCCTGCAAGGCGGCACCGATGCGCGCCGGCGAGAGGCCCCGCCGGGTCGCCACGGGCAGGCCGGGATGGACCACGCAGTCGCCGGGCCAGCGGCGCTGTGCCGGGACCGGCCGGGGCGCGCGCAGCCCGTACGGCGCGGCGCCGGATGCCTGCAGGCCGGCCCAGTGCGGCAGGATCAGGCCGAAGCGTGTGCGGGCCTGCGCGGGCCCGGCATGCAGGCTGACGCTGACGGCTCCGGCCATCAGCGCCAGCGCCAGCGCCGCGCGCAGGATGGGGGAGTTGAGGTCGGGACAGCCATTGCGAGTCATGGGCGCGGCGAGGGGACGGGCTCGAAGGGAAGGCCCAGTCTGGTCGACGCGGCGCTTGGGCGCAAGGATGCGCGGCCCTGCCTCACGGCAGGTTCACGCCCGGATCACGCCTCAGCGTAAAGGCAGTGATTCGTGGGACAGGACACAACGACCAGCCTGACTAGAGCGCGTGGCGCACGAGCCGGAAATCCGGGTCCTCGGGGTAGGCCTCGACCGCGAATCCCAGGCCGCGCATGAGCTTGAGCATGGCCGGGTTGTTGCTCAGCACCAGGCCTTCCATGGTCTTGAGCCCACGCTCGCGCGCGACGTCCATGATGCCCTGCATCAACCGCGAGCCGATGCCCTTGCCGTTCCACTCGTCGGCCACCACCAGCGAGAACTCGCAACTGCTGCGGTCCGGGTTGGTGATGTAGCGCGACACGCCGATGATGCGCTCCTTCGGCGCAGCGTCGGGCGCGGCCGGGTCGGTCTCGTGCACCACCGCCACCAGGGCCATCTCACGGTCGTAGTCGATCAGCGTGAAGCGCGCCAGCATCGACGGAGGAAGCTCGGCACGCGACGAAACGAAGCGGAAGTAACGGCTTTCCGGGGACAGGTTCTGCACCAGTTGCTGCAGCAGCGCGCCGTCCCCGGGGCGCACCGGACGCAGCAGGTATTCGCCGCCGCCGGGCAGCGGCTGCACCTGCTCGAAGCGCGCCGGGTAGGGCAGGATGGCCAGGTGACGGTAGCGGTCGGCGCTGCCGGCCATGGCCAGCTGCCCGCCGTCGACCACGATGCGCGCGTCCACCGCCACGGCGCCATGCTCGTCGACGATCACCGGGTTGATGTCCATCTCGCGCAGCTGGGGCAGCTCGCACACCATCTCGGAGACACGCAGCAGCAGCTGCTCGAGTGCATCCAGACTGGCCGGCGGCGCGCCGCGCCAGGCGCCCAGGGTCTCGGCCACGCGGGTGCGCTCGATCATGTGCCGGGCCAGGAAGGGGTTCAGCGGCGGCAGTTCCATGGCGCGGTCGCGCATGAGTTCGACCAGCACGCCACCGGCACCGAACACGATCACCGGCCCGAAGGGGTCGTCGGTGACCATGCCGACGAAGACCTCGCGCCCGCGCCGGGCGGCCGCCATCTTCTGTACCGTCACGCCATGGATGCGCGCGCCAGGCTGCAGGCGCGCCACGGTGCGCATCATCTCGTCGTAGGTGTCGCGCGCCTGCGCGCCGCTGGACACGTCGAGCGCGACGCCGTGCACGTCGGACTTGTGGGTGATGTCGGGCGAGTCGATTTTCATCGCCACCGGAAAGCCCATCTGGCTGGCCAGGAGCATGGCCTCGTTGCCGCTGCGGGCCAGCGCCGCATGGGTGACCGGAATGTGGAAGGCCGACAGCAGCGCCTTGGACTCCATCTCGGTGAGCACGGTGCGGCGCTCGGCCAGCACGCCCTCGATCACCAGGCGCGCGCACTCCACGTCGGGTGGGCGCAGGTCGCTGAGGGGCGGCGGGGTCTGCTGCAGCAACTGCTGGTTGCGGTAGAAGGTGGATATGTTGCCGAAGGCGCCCACCGCCGCCTCCGGGGTGCGGAAACTGGGGATGTCGGCGGCGCGCAGCGCGGCGCGCGCCGGCTCGGTGGTGGAGTCGCCCATCCAGCAGGCCAGCAGCGGCTTGCCGAACTGGCGGCGCATCTGCGCCACGGCCTGCGCCGCGGCCGCGCCGTCGCTGCCTGCCTTGGGCGAGTGGATGGCCAGCACGCCGTCGATGGAACGGTCCTGCGCGGCAGCCTGCAGCGCGATCTGGTAATGCTCGGCGCGTGCATCCTCGGACAGGTCCACCAGATCGCTCAGCGAAGCCAGCGGCGGAAGGCGTTCGCGCAGGGCGGCGGCCCCACCGGGGTCCATGCGACCGAGCTCCAGGCCGATTTCGTTGATCCAGTCGGCCGCCAGCACGCCCGGCCCGCCGCCGTTGGTGACCACCGCCAGGCGGCGCCCCACGGCCCGGTAGCGCGAGGCCAGGCATTTGGCCGCCGAGAACAGTTCCACGAAGGAGCGAACGCGCACGGCGCCCGCGCGGCTGAGCGCCGAGTCGAACACGTCGTCGCTGCCCACGCTGGCGGCGCTGTGGGTCTGGGCCGCCTCTCCGCCGGCCGGGCGCCGCCCGGCCTTGAGCACGATCACCGGCTTGGCGCTGGCAGCCATGCGCAGTGCGCTCATGAAGCGCCGCGCGTTGGTGATGCCTTCCAGGTACACGATGATGCTGTGGGTGAGCGCGTCGTTGGCGAGGAAATCCAGCGCGCCGTCGATGCCCACCGCGGTGTGCGGACCCACCGAAATCAGCGAGGAGAATCCGACGCGGTTTTCCAGGGCCCAGTCCAGCATCGACGCGCTCAGCGCGCCCGATTGCGACACCAGGCCCAGCGGCCCCGGCTGGGCCAGGGGGCCGCAGGCGCTGGCGTTGAGCCCCGCGGCCGGGCGCTGGAACCCCAGGCTGTTGGGTCCGAGCAACTGCAGGCCCTCGCGCTCGGCGATTTCCCGCAACTGCCGAGCGTGTTGGGCGTCGACGCCGTGGGACACCAGCAAGGCGCTGGAGCAGCCCATGCGCGCGGCCAGCTCCAGGGCTTCGGCGGCCTGCTGCTGGGGCAGCGCCAGCACGGCCAGGTCGGCATGCGCATGGGAAAGCTCCTCCAGCGTGCCGCTGGTGCGCAGGTCGACGAAGTGCAGGCGCCCCTGGTACTCGCCCTGGCGCAAGGCCTGCTGCACGGCCAGGGCGGAGCTGTCGCCGGCCTGGCCGTCGGCGGAGCCGAACACGACGATCGACTCGGGGGCGAACAGCGGCCGGAGGTAGTGCTTGTCCATGCGCTCCATTGTGCGCCGACGCGGTCTTGCCGGGCCAGTCGCATAATGTACTTTCCGCCGCTTTCTTGCGCCATGACCAAGTCCGTCCCACAACCCACCGAGCTGACCGTGCACCGCGGCTCTCGCGTGCTGGAAATCGCCTTCGACGATGGCGCGCGCTATCGGATTCCCTTCGAGCTCATGAGGGTGTACTCCCCGTCGGCCGAAGTGCGAGGCCACGGCCCCGGGCAGGAGGTGCTGCAGACCGGCAAGCGCGACGTGCTGGTCGACGCGCTCGAGCCCGTGGGCAACTACGCGGTGCAGCCGAGTTTTTCCGACGGACACGACAGCGGAATCTACACCTGGGAGTACTTGTATTTCCTCGGCCAGGAGCGCGAGCGCCTGTGGCAGGAATACCTGGAACGCCTGCAGCTGGCCGGCGTGGATCGAGACGCGCCGATGCAGGGCGCTGGCGGCGGGGGCTCCGCATGTTCGCAACACCCCGGGGGCCATCATGCCCACTGAACCGACCACGCATTTCGGTTTCGAGACCGTCGCGGAGGGGGACAAGGCCCGTCGCGTCGCCGAAGTCTTCGACTCCGTGGCGCCGCGCTACGATCTGATGAACGACCTCATGAGCGCCGGCCTGCACCGGGTCTGGAAGGCCTTCACGGTGCAGCTGGCGGGCCTGCGGCCCGGCCATCGGGTGCTGGACGTGGCCAGCGGCACCGGTGACCTGGCCCGCGCCTTCGCGCAGCGCGTGCAGCCGGGCGGAATGGTCGTGGCCACCGACATCAACGGCGCCATGCTCGGCGAGGGGCGCCGGCGCCTGCTCGACGCCGGCGTGTGCGTGCCCGCCGTGCAGTGCGACGCGGAGCACCTGCCCTTCGCCGACGCCAGCTTCGACCGCGTCAGCGTGGCGTTCGGGCTGCGCAACATGACCCACAAGGAGGCCGCGCTGGCCGAATTCCGGCGGGTGCTGCGTCCGGGCGGCAAGCTGCTGGTGCTGGAATTCTCCCGCCCCTGGGAGCCCGTGCGACCCTTGTACGACTGGTACTCCTTCCAGGTGCTGCCGCGCCTGGGCCAGCTGGTCGCCGGGGATGCGGGCAGCTACCGCTACCTGGCCGAGTCCATTCGCAAGCACCCCGACCAGTCCACGCTGAAGACGATGATGGAGCAGGCAGGCTTCGTGGGGGTGCAGTGGTACAACCTGAGCGCGGGGGTGGTTGCGCTGCACGTGGGCATGCGGGGCTGAGTCGGCGATGTCGGACCCTACCGCCACGGCCGGTTCCGCGACGGACAAGGCCCCTGCCGATGCGCCACGCCAGGCGCTGCGCGCTCTGGCCGGCGTGCTCGACCATCTGCTGCAACAGCAGCCGCAGGGTCGCCGGCGCCTGCTGCCCCATGCCGGCAAGACCCTGGAGCTGCGTGCGGGCGGGCTGAGCCTGCGCTTTCGCGTCAGCGAGGACGCCCGGCTGCTTCCGGTCGAGCAGGACCAGGCCGCGCCTGCGCTGCGCCTGGACGTCGACGTGGCGCGCTGGCTCTCGGCGCAGTTGCGCGGCGGCGCCGAGGCGGCGCTGGGGGGCGTGCGCATCGCCGGCGACGCCGAGTTCGCGCAGGCCGTGTCCTGGCTGCTCGGGCACTTGCGCTGGGATGCCGAGGCGGATCTGGCGCGCGTGGTGGGCGATGTGGTCGCGCACCGCGCGGCACGCGCCGCGGGAGCCGCCGCCGCGCGCGCCCGCAGCCTGGCCCGGCGAGTCGAGAGCGACGCGCGGGAATGGCTGCGCGAAGGGCCGCGCGCCGTCGTGGGGCGCTGGGAGCTGCAGTCGGCCGCGGCCGACGTGGCGCGCCTGCGCGATGCGGCGGCCCGCCTGGAAAAGCGGCTCGACGCGCTGCGTCGCCGCGTGAACGGATCCTGAGGCTCCATGCGTCGCCTGCTGCGCCTGCTGCGTATTCTGCTGGTCGTGCACCGCTACGGGCTGGATCAGCTCGTGCTGGGGGGATTCAAGCATCGCTCGCTGCGCGTGCTGGCGCGGGTGCTGGCGGTGGGGCGCGACCTGAGTACGCCCCGCGGCGTGCGCCTGCGCCTGGCGCTGCAGAGCCTGGGGCCGATTTTCGTGAAATTCGGGCAGATGCTGTCCACGCGGCGCGACCTGCTGCCGCTGGACATCGCCGACGAACTGGCGCTGCTGCAGGACCGGGTGCCGCCCTTCGACTCCGAGGTCGCGGTGTCGCTGATCGAGAAGGCGTTGGGACGCCCACTGGAGCAGTTGTTCGAGCAGTTCGAGCGCAAGCCCGTCGCCAGCGCGTCCATCGCGCAGGTGCATTTCGCCACGCTGCCTCCGGTGCCCGGCGCACGCGCGCAGGATGCCCCGCGCGACGTGGCCGTGAAGGTGCTGCGACCTGGCATGCTGTCGATCATCGACCAGGACCTCGCCCTGATGCGCCTGCTCGCAGGCTGGGTGGAGCGTGCCTGGGCCGACGGCAAGCGGCTGAAGCCCCGCGAGGTGGTGGGCGAGTTCGACAAGTACCTGCACGACGAGCTCGACCTGGTGCGCGAGGCCGCCAACGCCGCGCAGTTGCGGCGCAACATGGATGGCCTGGGTCTGGTGCTGATTCCCCAGATGGTCTGGGATCTGTGCCGGCCGAGCGTGATCGTGATGGAGCGCATGCGTGGCGTGCCCATCAGCCAGGTCGACCGCCTGCGCGAGGCCGGCGTGGACATGCGCAAGCTGGCGCAAAGCGGCGTGGAGATCTTTTTCACGCAGGTGTTTCGTGACGGCTTCTTCCATGCCGACATGCACCCCGGCAACATCATGGTCAGCGTGGACGCCGAGACCTTCGGTTGGTACATCGCGCTGGACTTCGGGATCATCGGCACCTTGTCGGCCTTCGACAAGGACTACCTGGCGCAGAATTTCATCGCCTTCTTCCAGCGCGACTACCGGCGCGTGGCCGAGCTGCACCTGGAGTCGGGCTGGGTGCCGGCCGACGTGCGCGTGGAGGAGCTGGAGGCTGCCGTGCGCACGGTGTGCGAACCCCAGTTCGAGCGCCCGCTGAAGGACATCTCGCTGGGGCAGATCCTGATGCGCCTGTTCCAGGTCTCGCGCAGGTTCAAGGTGGAGATCCAGCCCCAGCTGGTGCTGTTGCAGAAGACCTTGCTCAACGTCGAAGGCCTGGGGCGCCAGCTCGATCCCGAGCTGGATCTGTGGAGCACCGCGCAGCCTTTCCTGCGGCGCTGGATGCGCTCCCAGGTGGGCTGGCCGGCGCTTCGCGAGCATCTGCGCCGCGAGGCGCCGCGTTATGCGCAGTACCTGCCCTCGCTGCCCCGCCTGGTGCACCAGGCGCTGGAGCAGCAGGTGGGCGGGCGCGACCGTGACATGCAGCGACAGCTGCTGGCCGAGCAGCGGCGCACCAATGCCCTGCTGCAGGGCCTGGTGGGATTCGGCCTGGGCGTGCTGGCGGTGCTTCTCGTCATCGCCCTTTGGGATCTGCGACCGTTCTGAGCTAAGGTAGCGCCAACTCCGCTCGCCCACGCCATGGCCTTGCTGCTGCTCGATCTCGGCAATACCCGCCTCAAATGGGGCGTCTGCGCCGGCGCGCCCGAGGATGCGCAGGCTCTCGCGCCGGCGCACGGGGCCATGCCCCTGGAGTCCATCGAAACCCTGGCAGAGACCGTGCGCATGCACACCAGCGCCAGCCTGCGCGCGGCCGTGGGCTGCGCAGTGGCGGGCGCGGTGGCCACGATGCGCGCGGAGGCGCAGCTGGCGCGCCTGGGGCTGCGCTGCCACTGGATCCACTCGCTGCCCCAGCAATGCGGGGTACGCAACGGCTACACCACGCCGAGCATGCTGGGCGCCGACCGCTGGGCCGCGCTGGTGGGTGCGCGCAGGCGCCATCCGGGGCAGGCCGTGCTGATCATCAGCGTGGGTACGGCGGTGACCATCGACTGCCTGGCCGCCGACGGACGCTTTCTCGGCGGGGTGATCCTGCCGGGTTTCGGGCTCATGCTGCGGGCGCTGGAAATGGGCACCGCGGGCTTGAAGGTTCCCGAGGGCGAATTGCGCGAATTCCCCAACAACACCAGCGATGCGCTCATGACCGGGGGCGCGCTGGCCATCGCGGGCGCCGCGCGCCAGATGCACGAACGCCTGGGGCGCGTGGAACAGCGCACGCCGCTGGTGCTGCTCACGGGAGGCGCGGCGCCGAAGCTGGAGCTGGCCCTGGGCCTGGTCCACGAGAGCGTCGAACATCTGGTGTTCGACGGACTGCAGGGCATCGCGGCCGAGCTCGGCCTGGTTTCGCCGCTGAGCGAGACCTCCTACAGGACGTAGCGCGAAAGGTCCTGGTCGCGCGCGATCTCGCCGAGCTGGCGCTCGACGAAGTCCGCGTCGATGCGCAGGGTCCGGGGGCGGCTGCCGTCGGCCTGGAAGGACACTTCCTCGAGCAGGCGTTCGAGTACCGTGTGCAGGCGCCGTGCGCCGATGTTCTCGGTGCGGGCGTTCACCGCATGCGCGATCTCGGCCATGCGCTGCACCCCGTCGGGGGCGAACTCCAGCTGCACGCCGTCGGTCGCCAGCAGCGCCTCGTACTGCTTGACCAGGCTGGCGTCGGTGGCGCCCAGGATGGCCACGAAGTCCTGCACCGACAGACTGTCGAGCTCGACGCGGATCGGAAAGCGCCCCTGCAGCTCGGGAATCAGATCCGAGGGCTTGGACACGTGGAAGGCACCGCTGGCGATGAACAGCACGTGGTCGGTGCGCACCATGCCGTACTTGGTGCCGACCGTGGTGCCCTCGACCAGGGGCAGCAGGTCGCGCTGCACGCCCTGGCGCGACACATCGGCGCCGTGGGTTGCGGAGGAGGTGGCGATCTTGTCGATCTCATCGAGGAACACGATGCCATGCTGTTCGGCCAGCTGCACCGCGCGGGTCTTGATCTGCTCCTCGTCCAGCAGCCGGGCGGCCTCTTCCTGCTGCAGCGCGCGCAGCGCCTCGCGCACCTTCATGGCGCGCCGCGTGCTGCGGCCGGCGCCCTGGCCCATGCCGGCGAACAGGCCCTTGAGCTGCTCGGCCATCTCCTCCATGCCGGGCGGGGTCATGATGTCCACGCTGGGCTGGGCCCTGGCCAGCTCGACCTCGATGTCCGCGTCATCCAGCTGCCCCTCGCGCAGGCGCTTGCGCATGACCTGGCGGGTTCCCGAGTCGGCGGCCACGCCGGGCAGCAGCGCATCGAGGATGCGCTCCTCGGCAGCGTCCTCCGCCTGCGCGCGGTGCGCCTGCATGGCCTGCTCGCGCACCAGCTTGACCGCCACCTCGACGAGGTCGCGCACGATGGTGTCCACGTCGCGCCCTACGTAGCCGACCTCGGTGAACTTGGTGGCCTCGATCTTCACGAAGGGCGCGTGCGCCAGGCGCGCCAGCCGGCGCGCGATCTCGGTCTTGCCCACGCCGGTGGGGCCGATCATCAGGATGTTCTTGGGGGTGATCTCGTGGCGCAGGGGCTCGGCCACCTGCTGGCGCCGCCAGCGGTTGCGCAGGGCCACCGCCACCGCGCGCTTGGCCTGGGCCTGCCCGACCACGTAGCGGTCGAGTTCGGAGACGATTTCTCGCGGGGTCATTTCCATCGCAGTCTCGCGGGGCTGCCGCGCATCAGTCGAGGGTTTCGATGCGCAGTTCGTGGTTGGTGTAGATGCACAGGTCGGCGGCGATGTGCAGCGAGCGCTCCACCACTTCGCGTGCCGCCAGCTCGGTGTTCTCCAGCAGCGCGCGCGCGGCGGCCTGCGCATAGGCCCCGCCGGAGCCGATGGCCAGGATGCCCTGCTCGGGCTCGAGCACGTCGCCGTTGCCGGTGATCACCAGGGATGCGCTGGCATCGGCCACCGCCAGCATGGCCTCCAGGCGGCGCAGGGCGCGGTCGCTGCGCCAGTCCTTGGCCAGTTCCACCGCGGCGCGTACCAGCTGGCCGTGGTGTTCCTGCAGCTTGGCCTCGAAGCGCTCGAACAAGGTGAAGGCGTCGGCGGTGCCGCCGGCGAAGCCGGCCAGCACGCGCCCGTCGTGCAGCTTGCGCACCTTGCGCGCGCTGGCCTTGATCACCACGTTGCCCAGCGTGACCTGGCCGTCGCCGCCCAGGGCCACCTGCGCGCCGCGGCGTACGCTCAGGATGGTGGTGCCGTGATATTGGTCCATGGGTGGAGCATAAGCCTTCGCGCGGCCTTCGGCAGGCCGCGGCGCGCATCGCGGCGCGCCGACTCAGGTCTTGCGCAACTCGACCTGCGCGACGGAGCTGATGCCCAGAATGGCAAACAGGCCGGCGATCAGCCGGTGGGTGCCTTCGAAGCGCACCGAACGCCCGGCGCTGCTCTGGGCCATCACCCAGTTCAGCACGATGCCGGCGCTGGCGAAATCCAGCCGGCGCAGCCCACCGAGCTCGACCAGCACCGCGGAGCGCCCGGCGACGGCTTCGTCCAGGGGTTGCAGGAAATCCTCGCTGCCGCCGCGGATCTCGCCATCCAGGCGGACCAGCGCGACGCCGTCCATCTCGCTGTTGGCGAATCGCGTCGGGATGCGCCCGGTCGCTTCGCCGCCGCGCGTGCCGGTGAACGCCGCAGGCGTCTCGGCCGCGCTCAGGCGCACGCGGGCGCGGCTGGGTTCCCAAGACGGGGGGGAGATCTCGTAGGTCACGCAGTAGTCCAGTGCGGTGGCCTCGAAGGCTTCCTGGGCCCCGGCCAGGCGCAGGGCTTCCAGGCGTGCGTTCCACCAGGCCGCGTCGCTGTCGCGCTGCATGGCCGGCGAGTTCGCCGCGCAGGCCTCGAGCAGGTGGTCCAGCCCCGAGACCTCCACCTCGCAGCCGCTGGCCGCGTTGAGCACCTTCAAGGCCTCGGCCAGTGCCTGCTGCGCCCCTGGCGCCGCCGAGGTGAGGGCGTTGAAATCCAGGCTGACGCTGGCGGCGCCACCACGCACCAGCAACAGCAGCGCGCGGGCCTGGGCACCGTCGAACTCCCCAAGGGCGGCGAACGCAGCCTGCGCGCCCGCGGCGTGTGCGCCGTGCTCCGTCGGGGCGGAATCGCCACTGCCCCAGGATGGTGCCGAGGACTGGAATCGGTCCAGGTAGTCCACCACGAGCGCCTCGAAGCGCTGCATGTCGCCGCTGGCGCGATACAGGTCGAACAGCGCGAGCCAGAATTCATTCTCGAGGTTGCGCTCCGGCGAGCCCGAGATCGCCTCCAGCAGAGCGCGCTCGGCGCCCTGGTCGTTGCCGTTGGCGAAGTCCATGCAGGCCTGGTCGAACAGCGGGCTGGAGGACACGCCTTCCTGCACGTCCACGGCCAGCGAACGGGTCGGGTCGCCGGGCTGCGAGCTGCGCAGCCAGGCCGAATCCTCCGAAAGCGGTGACAGAGGGGGCTCGGTGGTGGCCAACGCACCCAGGCGCGTGGGCGCGAGCTGCGTGGCCTCGATGCGGGTCGCGTCGATGGATGCGGCATCGAGCGGCCCGGGCATCAGGACCGTGGGCTGCAGGTGACCCGGGGCCATCTGCGTCGGCGCCATCTGAGTGGGCGCCATCTGGGTGGGCGCCAGCTGCGTGGGCGCCGGCACGGTGGCCTGCTCGGCCCCGGCGCGCGCGGGCAGACGGCTCGGCGTGTCGGTGGCGGCGAAGCTCAGCGGCTGGGTGTTCAGAGGGGGCGAGGCCGGCAGCGGACGGGTCATCGGCGCGGTGGGCGCCAGCGACGGGGCGTGGTGACGGGACTCGGCGGTCGAGTCCTGCACCATCGCCCGTTCGATCTCATTGATCTTGCGCAGCGTGGCCTCTCGCTGCGGAGCCTTGGGCGCGGCTGCACCGGCGCCGGTGTCGGGCAGGTCGGAGAACACCAGGTCCGGGGCCTCGCCGCTGGCCTGCTGCTTGCGCAGGCGCCGCAGTGCGGCCAGCTCGCGCTTGCGGATGAAGGAGTCCAGCTTGCGCTGTTCCTCGCGCGCGCGCTGGTGCTCCTGCTCCTGTTGCTCGCGCAGCGCGTTCTCGTGGCGCGTGAGCGCCCAGTCCTGGGTCGGGTTCTTGACGAACTCCGTGACCCGGCCCCAGAAACTGCGTTGCTTGGGCGCTTCTTCGTCGGCCATGGGGGTGAGGGCGCGGCTGAGGCGGGGCTCAGTCTCCGAACATCTTCTGCTTCATCTCTCGGCGCTGCTGGGCTTCCAGCGAAAGCGTGGCCGTGGGCCGGGCCAGCAGGCGGCCGATGCCGATCGGCTCGCCGGTCTCCTCGCACCAGCCGTACTCGCCGCTGTCGATCAGCGCCAGCGCCTGCTCGACCTTCTTCAGCAGCTTGCGCTCGCGGTCGCGCGCGCGAAGTTCGAGCGCATGCTCTTCCTCGATGGTGGCACGGTCGGCAGGATCCGGCACCAGCAGGGTGTCCTCGCGCAGGTGTTCGGTGGTCTCGCCCGCGCTGCGCAGCAGCTCGGCACGAAGGGAGCCCAGGCGGTGGCGGAAGAACTCGAGTTGCGCCGAGTTCATGTATTCGCTCTCGGGCATGGCGAGCACTTCTGCGTCGCTCAGTTCCTGGGGCGACTTCGACTTCCAGGCGTTGGCCAGCTTGGGGTCGGCGTGGGTCGGTGCGGTGGAGGGGGCGACGGTGCTCATGGCGGTGGCTGCGTTGGACGATGCGGAATGGCGGCCCGCGGCGGGCTCGGGAAGCGACGCGGCCGGCAGTGTAGCGGTAGCGGATGACGCACGCGCCGCGGCGGATCCGGATGGACGGCGCGCCGCGGACGTGACGCTCGCGCCGGTTGCCGCGGGTGCTGCGCGTGTGCTCTTGGCCACGATTCATCCCCCTGTGGTCTTTGTAGCACCTGCGGACTTGCCTGCCGCAGGCGGCTGTTGCTCGAATGCAACCCGGAGCGTGATTCCAGCGTCAGGTGGCCGGAGCCTTCCCGGCCAGACCCGTCCCGGCCGGCCCCCCAGGGTCGCGCCGCCCCGGCATGTCCGGTGCGAAGACCAAAAACCGGCGGATTATAGGCGCAGCCGCCGCGGTACTCGCCTTGTTCCCGCTTCGTGCCTGTTGCGGCGGCCGAGCGCCGCCGGCTCTCAGGCCGCCAGGGACTGCCGCAGGCCCTGTTCGATGATGTCGCGGGGCAGGTCGATGCCGATGAACACGATGCGACTCTCGCGCGGCTCCTGCGGGCCCCAGGCGGCCGCCAGGTCGCTGCCCATGAGCTGGTGCACACCCTGGAACACCACCTTGCGATCGATGCCCCGCATGTTCAGCACGCCCTTGTAGCGCAGCATGCGCGGGCCGTAGATCTGCACGATGGTGCCGAGAAACTCCTCCAGCTTGGCCGGCTCGAAGGGCTGGCTGGAGCGGAACACGAAGGACTTGACGTCGTCATCGTGGTGGTGGTGGTGCGCACACTCGGGGCCGTGCTCGTGGTCCTCGGCGCAGGCGTGGCCGTGATCGTGCGCGTGGTCATGGTCGTGGTCGTGGTCGTGGTCGTGACCATGGTGGTGATCGTGCGCGTGTTCCTCCTCGCGCAGGAACTCGGGGTCGATCTCCAGGCGCGCGTTCAGATTGAAGCCGCGCAGGTCCAGCACTTCCTTCAGAGGCACCTCGCCGAAATGCACCAGCTTCTGCGGAGCACGCGGGTTCATACGGCGCAGTCGCTGCTGCAGGTCGGACAGCGCGGCGGCGTCGACCAGGTCGGATTTGGAGATGAAGATGCGATCGGCGAAACCGACCTGGCGCTGGGCCTCCAGGCGGTGGTCCAGCTGTTGCTGCGCGTGCACGGCGTCCACCAGGGTGACGATGGAATCCAGCAGGTACTGGCTGGCCACGTCGTCGTCCATGAAGAAGGTCTGCGCCACGGGGCCGGGGTCGGCCACGCCGGTGGTCTCGATGATCACGCGGTCGAACAGGAGTTCGCCGCGACGCCGGCGCTGGGCCAGGTCGCTGAGGGTGGCGCGCAGGTCGTCGCGGATGGTGCAGCAGATGCAGCCGTTGGACATCTGCACGATCTGCTCCTCGCGCTCCTGCACGAGGATCTCGTTGTCGATGTTCTCTTCGCCGAACTCGTTCTCGATCACCGCGATGCGCGAGCCGTGCGCCTCGCCGAGCACGCGCTTGAGCAGCGTGGTCTTGCCACTGCCGAGAAAGCCGGTGAGGATGGTGGCGGGGATGAGTGCGGACGACATGGCGCGATGGACGGGAGAGGGGCTGGCGAGGGGCTGGCGAGGGGGGGGCGGAGGGTCTGCCGCGGCCACGCCGCGGCAGCGGGCGCGCCGCCGCGCCCTCAACCGTCAGTGTAAGCCGCCGCGCGCCTCAGTGTGCGCGCAGCAGGAGCCCTTTCAGGTACTCCCCCTCCGGGAAGCTCAGCAGCAGCGGGTGGTCGGGCGCGGCCCCGACACGCTGCACGATGTCGGCGTCTCGCCCGGCGTCCACGGCGGCGCCTGCCACCACGCTCTGGAACAAGGTGGCGTCGATGCCCCCCGAGCACGAGAAGGTGAACAGCCAGCCTCCCGGGCGCAGCAGGCCCAGCGCGAGTCGGTTGATGTCCTTGTAGGCGCGGGTCGCGCGCGGCGCCTGTGCCACCGTGGGGGCCAGTTTCGGAGGGTCCAGCACGATGGCGTCGAAGCGCTCGCCCGCTTCGCGCAGCTCGCGCAGCACGCGTCCGACATCGGCTTCGCGAAGCTCGCTGCGCGCATCGTCGAATCCGTTGTCCCGCAGGTGCTCGGCGGCCAGCTCCAGCGCCGCAGCGGAGGAGTCGACGGTGATCACCCGGGAAGCGCCCGCCGCCAGCGCCGCCAGCGTGAATCCGCCCGTGTACCCGTAGCAGTTCAGCACCCGACGCAGCCCGCGCTCGCGCACCAGTTCGCGAAAGCGCAGCCGGTTGTCGCGCTGATCGAGGTAGAAGCCGGTCTTGTGCCCGGTGGCCACGTCCACGTGCAGGCGCATGCCGTGCTCCTCGATGTCCACGCGGGTGGCTCCGTCGCCATGCAGCCAGCCGCTGCGCTCGGGCAGTCCCTCGCGCTCGCGCACGCCCACATCCGAGCGCTCGTGGATGCGCAGGCCGGGAAGGCATTCCCGCAAGGCCTGCAGCAGGGCTTCGCGCCAGCGCTCGGCGCCGGCGCTCAGCAATTGCACCACCAGGACGTCGGCGAAGCGGTCGACCACCAGGCCGGGCAGGCCGTCGGCCTCGCCCCAGACCAGCCTCGCGGCACGCAGGTCGATGCCGAGTTCCCGACGCCGTTCGATCGAGGCGCGCACGCGCTCGTGCAGAAAGTCGCGATCGATGCGCTGGGCCGGGTCGAAACTCCACATGCGCAAGCGGATCTGCGAGGCCGGGCTGTAGGCTGCCCAGCCAAGCACCTGGCCATCGTGGGACTCGACGCGCACGGTCTCCCCGCTGTCGGCGCCGCCGCGCGCGATGGCCCCGGCGAAGATCCAGGGGTGGCGGCGCAGCACGGCGCGTTCCTTGCCGGGGAGCAGGCGGATGACTTTCACGGGATGGAAGACTCGCTTCAGCGCGGCTTGCGCGCGCGGGGATGGGCCAGGTCGTAGACCTTGGCCAGGTGCTGGAAGTCCAGCCGGGTATAGACCTGGGTGCTGGCGATGCTCGCGTGGCCCAGCAGTTCCTGCACGCCTCGAAGGTCCCCGCTGGACTGCAGCAGGTGCGAGGCGAAGGAATGTCGCAGCATGTGAGGGTGCACCGCCACCGGCAGGCCGGCCTCCAGCGCACGACGACGCAGTTCCTCGCGCACGCGCTGGGCCGTGATGCGCGCGCCGCGCGGGCCCAGGAACAGCGCCGCGCGGTCGCCCGCGGCAGCCCGTGGCGGCGGGTCGCCGCGCAGGCGCAGCCATTCGCGCAGTGCGCGCATGGCCTGCTCGCCCACGGGAACGCTGCGACGCTTGCCGCCCTTGCCCAGGACATGCGCCTCGGCGCCGTCCCAGTCGATCCAGCCCTGGGAGGCATGCCCGGCGTCGCGCACGGGGCGCAGGTCCAGGCCCACCAGCTCGGACACCCGCAGGCCGCTGGAATAGAGCAACTCCGCCAGCGCGTGGGCGCGCGCGCCGGCTCGCGGGTCGGCGCCCTCGGCGCCGCCGGCTGCCAGCGCCACCGCGTGTTCCACGCTCAGCGCCTTGGGCAGCGGGCGCTGGGCGCGCGGAGCGCGAAGTTCGCGCGTGGGGTCCGTGCGCAGCAGGCCCTCGGTGCCCATCCAGCGCAGCAGGCCGCGCCAGGCCGACAGCCGGGCGGCGATCGCGCGCGCACTCATGCCCTGGGCGTGCAGCGCGGCCACCCAGCCGCGAAGGTGGCGTGCCTGCAAGCCCTCGGCATCCACGCCGGCCTGCCCGGCCCGCAGGCACAGGTCGCGCAGGTCGCGTCGGTAGTTGACCAGGGTGCGCGGCGCCAGGCGCCGCACCTGCTCCAGGCGCTGCAGGTGCCGCTCGCAGGCCTGCGCCAGCCGCGGCGGCACGGCCGCTGCGTCGGGAACGGCAGGCCGCGGCGTGGACATGGTTCAGGCCTGGGGACGCAGGCGCAGCAGCGCGGACGATGCGACCTCGCCCAGGCGGGCGAGGATCTCGGTGCCCATGTCGGCGGTGAAGCGATCCGACTGCTGCGAACCCAGCACCAGCAGGCCGAAGGCGCTGGCCTGCGCATGCTCGCGCAGGGCCACCATGGCCAGCGACTGCGGCGGCGCCGCCAGCCAGCGCGCGGCCTCGAAGCCGGCGTTGGCGCCGCAGAAGGGCTGGCTCAGGCTGCTGGCCAGCACGGGGATGTCCTCACCCACCGGCGCGGCCTCCGGGAGCGTGGCGAATTCAGGGCGCAGGCCCCACAGGCGCAAGGCTGCAAGCGGCATGTCGAAGCGCTGGCGCAGTTCGTCGACCACGCAGCGCGGCAGCGCGGCGGCTTCCGTCTGCTCCAGCAGCGAGCGCGCCCAGCCCAGCAGGCGGCCCGACAGCGCCTCGTTGTCGGCGGCATTGCGCATCAGCTCGGCCAGCCGGTGCTCCAGCGCGCGCATCTTGTCGCGCAGCATTTCCATCTGGCGCTCCTGGAGCGACACCGCCCGGTTGCCGTGGGGGCTGGCCAGCTGCACCGTCGCCAGCAGCTCGGCGTGGCGTTCGAAAAAATCGGGGTGCTCGGCCAGGTAGGCGGCGAGGTCCTGTTCACTGAGTTCCATCGGGGTCCTTCCAGAAAAAATTCAAGCCGGGGCCAGCGGCGCCGGCAGCGCATCGAGGTCGATGCTGGCGTCGAACACGTGCACGGCGGGCCCGCTCATGAACACCGGCCGGCCCGGGCCCTCCCAGGCGATGCCCAGCTCGCCCCCGCGCGCCTGCATGCGCACGGGGCTGCGCAGCCAGCCGTGCCGAATGCCCGCGACCGCCGCCGCGCATGCGCCGGTACCGCAGGCCAGGGTCTCGCCGGCACCGCGCTCCCAGACCCGCAGGCGCGCATGGTGCTCGTCCAGCACCTGCAGGAAGCCGGCGTTGACGCGCTGGGCGAAGCGCGGGTGGTGTTCCAGTCGCGGGCCCAGCACGCCCACCGGCGCGAGGTCGACGTCGTCGACGCGCTGCACCGCATGCGGATTGCCCATGGAAACCACGCTCAGACGCAGCAGGGCCTCGTCCAGCGGCAGCTCCCAGCGCGGCAGATCGCCCTCGGGCAGGCCGCGCAGCCCCGAGGCATCGAAGGGAATGTCCGCAGGCTCGAAACGCGGCGGGCCCATGTCCACGCGCACCTCGCCGTCGTCACCCATGGCGGGCTCGATGACGCCCGAGCGCGTGAGCACGCGCACGGCGCGCTTGCTGGTCAGTCCCCGCCGGCGCACGAATGCGACGAAGCAGCGCGCCCCGTTGCCGCACTGCTCGACCTCGCCGCCGTCCGCGTTGAAGATGCGGTAGCGGAAATCCACGTCGGCACTGGGGGCCGGCTCCACGACCAGGATCTGGTCGGCACCGACCCCGAAATGCCGGTCGGCGAGCAGGCGCAATTGCCCCGGCTGCAGCGTGAAGGGCTCGTGGGTGGCGTCGATGACCACGAAGTCATTGCCGGCGCCGTGCATCTTGGCGAAATGCAGGACCATGGAGAAGGCGGTGGGGTGCGTTGCCCGTTCAGTACAGCGGCGGCTCGCCCGGCGGGCGGGTCTTGAAGCGCTTGTGCACCCAATGATATTGGCTGGGCATCTCGAGCACACGCTGCTCGATGAAGTGGTTCAGTCGCAGCAGTTCGGCGTCGAGGTCGGCGATGCGTCCGTCGCGCAGGCCCGGGTAGTCCTCCCAGGCGGGATGGATGGTCACCTCGTAGCCGCGCGCGCCGGGCAACATGCGCGCCACCACCGGGTACACCCGGGCCCGGGCCGAGGCGGCCAGGCGCGGCACCACGTCCAGGGTGGCCGCCGGCACCCCGAAAAAGGACACGAAGCGCGAATGCTTGGGGCCGAAATCCATGTCCGGCAGCGTGTAGAAGGGGGTGTGGCGGCGCAGCGCGCGCAGCATCCCGGTGGCGCCTTCATGCCGGGAGACGATGCGCTCGGTGGAGAAGCGGCTGCGTCCGCTGAGCACCC
Source organism: Pseudomonadota bacterium (assembly GCA_021808445.1). GTDB lineage: Bacteria > Pseudomonadota > Gammaproteobacteria > Burkholderiales > Burkholderiaceae_C > Thiomonas_A. The sequence continues at coordinate 1,176 of JAKBBP010000041.1, read as the reverse complement.
AGCGGTCCAGCGCCTGGGATTTCTGCGGGGTGTACATGCCGGAGAGGGGGCGCCGGGCGGCCAGGGTCAGCGCGGTCCACGCGGCGTCCATGCCCTCGAAGTGCAGGCCCACCAGCAGCACCGCGCCCTCGCCGTGCAGCGCTTCCTCCACCGGCCCGCGCAGCTGCAGCAGGCGGCGCAGCCGCCGCGGGCCTCCCCACCACAGCACGCCGCGGTCCAGCAAGGCCCTGACCACGCAGACGAAATGCCGCCGCGCCACCCGCTCGCGCTCTTGCGCGCTCCACTGGGGAAAGCACAGCTCCAGGTTGCGCAGCGCGATGCGCCGGCGCTTGCGCGCGAGCGGCCACAGGGCCTGACCCAGGGCCCAGCCCAGCGCGGCCTGCACCGGGTAGGGCAGCCAGTGCAGCAGCCACAGCACCAGCAGCAAGGCGCGGGTCATGACGAGGCCCCCCGCGCGGCAGGCGCCGGAGTGCCGGGCGGCAGCGGGGCACCCGCAGGCACCTTGTAGCGGTTGTAGCCCCAGAGGTACTGACGAGGGCAGGCCCGCACCAGTTGTTCGATCTCGCGGTTGAGCAGCGCCGCCGCCTGCTGCGCGTCGTCCGGAAGGGTTTGCTCCAGCGCCCGCAGGCTGAGGCGGTAGCCCCTGCCGCAGCCCAGGCGCTCGGCGACCGCGAACACGATGCGCGCGCCGGTGAGCTGGACCAGGCGCGCCGGCAGGGTCATCGTGTAGGCGGGCCGTCCGAAAAACGGCGCCCACACCCCTTCGCCGGCCGAGGGCGCCTGATCGGGCAGCATTCCCACGGACTCACCATTGCGCAGCGCGCGCAGCAGCGGGCGCATGCCCGCCACGCTGGCCGGTGCGATCCGCAGGTTCTCGCGCGGACGCACGCCCGCCAGCCCCCGCAGCCAGGCCTTGCGCGGTGGACGGTACAGCACCGTGATCGGACCCCACCCCGCGGCCACCTGGGCGGAGACCTCGAAACAGCCCAGGTGCGGCGTGAGAAACAACACGCCGTGGCCTTCGCGCCGGGCTTGCTCCACCGCTTCTTGTCCCTGCACCTGCACGCGATGCACGGCGGCGCGCGGGCCGCCGCGCAGCCACACGAAGGGCAATTCCGCGGCCATGCGCCCGGCGTCGATGGCCGACTGCAGCGCCAGGCGGCGCGAGTCGAAGCC
>JAKBBP010000101.1 GCA_021808445.1 Pseudomonadota bacterium | reverse complement strand
TCGTCAACAAGCGTTCCATGGCCACCGGCTATGCCGGACTGGATAATGATCTGTTCTACCTGGATAAAACCATGATGGTGTTCGGGGATGCCAAGAAAGTGATCGAGGACATCGCCAAGGCCATCGAGTAGAAGCACGCTGCGTGGCGCCGCGGAGCGCAAGCCCGCGGCCCCGCGCCGCCCCTTGAACTGGCGGCGCGCACCCTGCGGGCTCAGGCGAATCCGAACAGCGCCGCGGCGCTGTCGTGCATCAGCTGCTGCCGCTCCGACGCGGAGAACATGCGCTCCCAGCGCCGCAGCATCGGGCCGAAGTCCAGTCGGAACGGTGCCTTCAGATAGGGCCAGTCCGAAGCCCACATGCAGCGTTCGGGTCCGAAGGCCTGCACCAGGGCCTCGATGTAGGGCTGCACGTCATCGAAGGGAAACGGCGTCTCGGCGAATTTGGCCTCACCCGAAAGCTTCACCGCGGCGCGCCCCTCGCGACCCAGCGCGAGCAGGGCCTGGAAGCCCGGCTGGCGCAGGCCGCGCGAGATGACCGGACGACCGCAATGGTCGAACATCAGGCGCAGGTCCGCGATGCCGTCGAACAAGGGCAGCAGTTCCACGAGCTGGTCCGCCTCGACCTGGAACTGCGCCCACATGCCCAGGTCGGCGAGGCGCTGCAGCAGGGGGCGCAGCCCCGCATAGTGCGCGACCCCATACATCGCGGGATTGAAGGCCACGCCCAGCACGCCGCGGGCCTGCAGCTGCTCCAGGGTCTGGCGCGAGGCATCCTGGGGCAGCACGACGATGCCCTTGAACCGGCCCTTGCCGGTGTCGAGCGCGTGGAGCAGGCAACGGTTGTCCACGTTGTAGCCCGAGTTGGGGCCGACCAGCACCGCATGCCGGACGTTGAAGCAATCCATCACCTGCTCGAAGTAGCCCTGCGCGCCGATCTCCTGTCCCTGGGGACGATAGGCGACGTCGGGCGCGTAGGGGAAGTTCTGCGGATCGAGCAGGTGGCAGTGGGTGTCGATCTTGACTTGGTCGAAGACGTTCATGGGGTGTGCGCGCGAGGGAACGCTTCGGGTTCAAAAGGTGGCGGCGAGGGCCGCGCGCAGTGCATCGCTGATGCGCGGCTGCACGCCGAACCACAGCTCGAAGCCGCGTCGCGCCTGGTTGAGCAGCATGCCCAGCCCGTTGACCGTGGCGTTTCCTCGCGCTCGGGCGGCCGCCAGCAGGGGCGTCTCCAGAGGGATGTAGATGACATCCGACACCAGCGCGCTTGCGGGCAGCCGATCCAGATGCAGGTCCAGCGGAGCATGGCCGTGCATGCCCTGGTTGGTCGTGTTGACCAGCAGCGCAACGTCGGCGAGCGCCTCGTGGCGCTCGCTCCAGTCATGCACCTCGACCTTCGCGCCGAACTCCGCGGCCAGGGCTTCGGCCTTCTCGCGGGTACGGTTGATCAGGCGAATGCGCGGCGCGCCCTCGTCGAGCAGGCTCAGAACCACCGCGCGGGACGCGCCGCCGGCACCCAGCACGGTCACCGGTCCGGCGGCCGCGCTCCAGTCGGGCTTGGCGTCGCGCAGGCACTGGATGTAGCCGTAGCCGTCGAAGTTGTAGCCCGTCAGGCTGCCGTCGGGGTCGGCGACCACCGTGTTGACGGCCCCCATCCTGCGCGCCAGGGGGTCGATGCGATCCAGCAGGGGCATGATCGCCACCTTGTGCGGGATGGTCACGTTGCATCCCGCGATGCCCAGGGCGCGCAGTCCGCGCACCGCGTCGGGCAGGGCCTCGGGCCGAACCGGGAACAGTCCGTAGGCCGCCTGCAGCCCATGCTCGCGCACCCAGAAATTGTGGATCGTGGGCGAACGCGAATGCGCGACGGGCCAACCCATCACTCCGGCGAATCTGAAGGTCTTTTCCATGTTCCTCTCCGTGTTCTTGTTCACTGGGGATCACTGGGGATCACTGTGGATCACGCTGGATCACTGTGGATTCGAGTCGCCGCGCTCCGGAAGGTCCCTGCGTGGCGGGCCGGCGTAGCGATAGTCGATCTCCTTGGGCATCGGCCCCTTGATGCGCCCGCCCTGCTGCTTCTGCTCCCAGGCGTGCGCGAGGATGCCCACCGAGCGCGAAAGCACGAACAGACCGCGGCCGAGCTCGGGCTCGAAGCCCAGTTCGCAGAAGATCACCGCCGTGATGCCGTCGATGTTCATCGGGATCGGGCGACTGCGACTGACGCGCAACACCGACTCCACGGCCCGCCCGATGCGCGCGTAGCGCCCCTGCACCACCCCGCCGTCGACCGCGCGGTCGACCAGGGCGAACAGGGGCTCGGTGCGGGGGTCGACGGGATGGAACCTGTGGCCGAAGCCCGGCACGATCTTGTCCCCCGCCGCGCGGCGACGCTCGAGCACCTGCCCGGCGGCCCGCAGCAGATCCTCCTCGCCGGCGCTGGCGGCCTCGGCCTCGATGTCGCGGTACAGCTCCATGCACTGCTGTCCCGCGCCGCCGTGCACGTCATCGAGCACGTTGACCGCCGAGGCCATCGCGCCATTGACCGGCAGGCCGCAGCTCACCGCCATGCGCGAGATGGCGATGGACGGCGCATGGGGCCCATGATCGACCCCCGGCACCAGCGCGGCCTCGAGCAGCGCGGACTGCTCGCGCGTGGGCAGCTCACCGCGCAGCATCAGCCAGATCATGTCCGCGAATCCCACATGGCCGATGAGTTGCTCGATCGGATAGCCACGAATGGCGATCTGCCCCGGGTGGATGTCGATGATCGAGGTGGTCCACCAGTCCGAGGCCTTGCGCAGCAACTCGGCGTCCTCCATCTTGTTCATGATCTGTCCTCAGGCTTCCAGCGCGGGTTCGTAGAAGTCCCCGAACAATTCCGCGTCGGAGGGGCGGTCCTCGGCGATGGGCACTGAAACCCAGGTAGTGTTGAGGTAGTGCTTGAGGTGGACGTTCTCGGACACGATGTTGCCGCCCCAGGTTCCGCAGCCCAGGCTGGAGGTCATGGGCATGCCGTTGTTGAAGGCTCCGGCATTGGCCTTGGACTGCGGCTGACGCACCATGATGCGGCTGACCGGGGCCGCCATCGCCAGGCGGTGGATGTGCTCCTGGTCGAAGGAGTAGATGCCGCAGGAATGTCCCTTGCCGCCGACCTCGTACACGGCGCGCATCATGTCCAGCGCCTGATCGAATCCTTCGTAGCGGTACACCGCCAGCAGGGTGGTCAGCTTCTCCCGCGAGAAGAAATGCTGCTTGCCGATGCCGTCGCCGTGCACGATGATGAACCTGCGATCCTCGGGAATCGTGAAGCCCGCCGCGCGCGCCAGCGCCTGCGGCGCGATGGCCACGGTACCCGGCAGGCGATGCCCCTCGTCGTCCCACATCACCCGCCGCAGCGCCGCCTTCTGCTCCTCGCTGGCCAGGTAGCCCCCCTCGGCCTGCAGGGCGGCCAGCAGCCCGTCGAACACCCTGGAATCGATGATCAGGTTGCCGTCGGCCGAACAGCCGGAGCCGAAGTCCGAGGTCTTGGACAGGCGCGTGTTGCGCGCCGCCTCGGCCAGGTCGGCGGTGTGGTCGATGATCATGGTCGAGTTGCCCGCCCCCACGCCATAGGCCGGGGTGCCCGAGCTGTAGGCCGCGCGAACCATCGGTTGCCCGCCGGTGGCGATGACCAGGTCGGCGCGGGCCATCAGGGCCTGCGACATGGGGATGTTCACGCGGGTCAGGCACTGCAGCAGGTCCGCCGGCGCGCCTTCGCGCTCCAGGGCCTCGCGCATCAGGCGCACCGTCTCGAAGGAGGTCTTCTTCGAGCGGGGATGCGGGGAGAAGATCACGGCGTCGCGCGCCTTGATCGCATAGATGGCGTTGCCGGCGGGCGTCAGATCGGGGTTGGTGGTGGGCACGATGCAGGCGATGACCCCGACCGGCTTGCCATACTTGACGATCCCCTTCTCGGGAATTTCCTCGATGATGCCCACGCTCTTCTGGCGCAATGCATCGCGGAGCACGCCGCGGATTTTCATGCGCTTGCCCATGCGGCTGTCCGGATCGCCCAGGCCGCTTTCCTCGATACCCTCGGCAACCAGGCGGGTGAAGGTCCGCTTGTTGGCCACTGCCCAGGCGATGGCCTGGCACAGACGGTCGACGCGGGCCTGATCGTAGGTCTCGACGATCGCCAGCGCCTTGCGGGCGCGCTCGAAGGCCTGGTCGAGCTCGGCCTGCTGCTCCCCGGTGATCTCGCTCTTGCTTTGCACTTCAGCCATTTTCCTGCATCTCCATGGTGAATTGAGGGGCCGCGCCGCGGAAGTCTCAGCGGCGCACGAAGGGGTTGCTCACGTCCAGCCCGGGAGAAAGCCAGACGCACTTGGTCTCGAGGTATTCGTGGATGGCATCGACGCCGGATTCGCGACCGATGCCGGATCGTTTGAAGCCGCCGAAGGGGGAGGTGTAGCTGGTCGCGCGGTAGTTGTTGACCCACACCGTGCCCGCCTTCACGCGCTCCGTCACATACAGGGCACGCTGCAGGCTGGCGGTCCACACACCCGCGGCCAGGCCGAACTGCACGTCGTTGGCGATGCGCACGGCGTGCTCCTCGTCGTCGAAGGCGATCACCGACAGCACCGGCCCGAACACCTCCTCCTGGGCGATGCGCATGCGGTTGTCCACGTCCACGAAGATGGTGGGCTCGACAAAGCGGCCCGAGCCGATGTCCGGGCGGGCACGCCCTCCGGCCACGCAGCGCGCGCCTTCGGCCTTGGCGATCTCGATGTAGCTCAGCACCTTGTCGAACTGGGCCGGCGTGGCGATGGGCCCGACCTGGGTTGCCGGATCCGCCGGATCCCCCAGGCGGATGTCACGCACGAAGTCCACCAGCCGCGCCACGAAGGCATCGCGGATGCTTCGCTGCACCAGCAGCCGCGAACCGGCCTGGCAGGTCTGCCCTGCCGCCGCGAATATTCCGCTCACCACCCCCAGGAGGGCGCGATCCAGGTCCGCGTCGTCGAACACGATGTTGGGCGACTTGCCGCCCAGCTCCAGCGTGACGGTCTTCAGGCCGCGCGCCGCCGCTTCATAGATCTTCTGGCCCGCGATCTCGCCGCCTGTGAAGCCGACATGCGCGACCTGCGGATGCTCCACCAGCGGCGCGCCGACCTCCGCGCCGAATCCGGTCACCACATTGACCACGCCGGGTGGGAAGCCCGCGAGGGTGAAGAGCTCGGCGAATTCCAGCATGGACGCCGAGGTGAATTCGGAGGGCTTGATCACCACGGTGCATCCCGCCGCCAGGGCCGGCGCCAGTTTCCAGCTGGTCAGGGTCAGGGGCGAATTCCATGGCGTGATGATCGCCACCACCCCCTTCGGCTCATGCCGGGTGTACGACAGGACCCCGGGCTTGTCGGTGGGAATCACGCTGCCCTGCACCTTGTCGGCCAGCCCCGCGTAGTACTGAAAGTACTCGGAGAGATAGTCGACCTGGGTCCGCACCTCGGCGGCCAGCTTGCCGTTGTCACGTCGCTCGATCTGCGCCAGTCGAGGCGCATGCTCCCGGATCAACTCGGCCAGCCGGCGCATGAGGGCGCCGCGCTGCGAGGCGTTCAGAGCCGGCCAGACCCCGGACTCGAAGGCACGCCGGGCCGCGCGCACCGCGCGGTCGACATCCCGGGCGGAGCCGCGCGCAATCAGCGCCCAGTCGCGTCCCGTGTAGGGGTCCTCGCTGGGAAAATAGTCCCCCGCTTC
>JAKBBP010000040.1 GCA_021808445.1 Pseudomonadota bacterium | reverse complement strand
GGAAGTTGAACTGATCCCCATAGGAGCCCCCGGGATAGCGAATGGCGTTGAAGCCGCCCGATTTCAGCGAGGCGCCGAGTCCGGGGGTTGTCAGGTAGTTGTCGTAGACCGCGGAGTCAACGCCATAGCCCTGGGCCGGTACGCTGCCCATGGGTGCCGACACATCGACGGTGACGCTGGCCGAAGTCTGCGCGCCAGACTGCGGCGCCGAGCTCGGTACGAAGGTGGCGCTGACGGTGCAATCGGCTGTCACGGGGCCGGTCGTGTAGGTGGCGCCCGAAAGTGAGCCGCCGCAACCGCTGACACCCTGGACAGCAAACCCGGTGCTCGCGGATACGCTGAGGGTCGTGGTCTGACCGGATGGGACGGTCGTGCTCGCCGGGTTGATCGACCCTCCGGCTCCAGCCGTGGCGGTGACGGCAAACGAGGTCGTGGTGCCACCCGCAGCGCCGCTCCCCGAAGGCGATCCAGCGTTGAGGGAAGATGGTGTTCCCGCGCCCCCCCCGCCACCGCAACCGGCCAGAGCCAGGGCAGACAAAGCCAGAAGCAGCATGGCAGGGATGCGCGACCCACGAAGCACGAGCATGACGGCAACCTTTTTGGGAGTCCTGGGAATTCAGGGATCCATTCCCCGCAGCCGACACCGAGCGCCGGGCGAGCATGCATCGACCATGGGCGACGCAGACCGGCGCGGTGTACTGCGTGAGCACGGCGTGCCTGTAACGTGCTCGTGCTGCGCTAAGGTGACAGCACGCAGCAGTCTTTTACAACCATGTCATGCATCGGAGGTCGCTGCGCGCACTCGGTCGGCTTCGCCCATCCGACGGCCCCTTCGTAGATGCGTTGCGGGCCGACGGTCAAACCGAGACGGTCACGCGAGGATGCCCGCAGCGAGATCCGCGAGTACCCCTGTGTACTCAGTCCACCTTGCGATAGACCTGGGCGAAGCGCGACTGTGCCGCAAGACCGAAATCGCCGGGAGCGTACTGCAGCAGCCAATCGCCCGGTTGTCCCTGCAGGCGATCGCCGCCGGCGCAGCGGGCGATGCTGAAGGCGTGCTCGATGCGCTTGGCCAGCACCGGAATCGGGCGCGCCTGATAGGCCCCGTTCTGCCCCATGACGGTCGGGGGAACGGGCTGGTACTTGTGCTCGAAACGCTCACGCGAGACGCTCCAGCGGTTTCCGCCCTGAGCGCTGACCAGGGCATCGCCTGCGTGGTATCGGTTCGGCCCCTCCAGGCTGAGCAACTCGCCGTCCTGCAGTGCGAATTGCACACTCACGACTTCCGTCTTGATGTAACTCGCTGCCTCCGGGTCGGCGCGCAGATCAACGTCCTTCAGTTCCACCATCTTCCGTTCGACCATGGGGTTCTTCGCCACGCATCGCTGCACGACGCGATGCCAGAGGCCAAGCGTAGCAGCCTGCTGACAGCCGAAGATGCCGCATTGTCCAGCCAGCGCCAGGCCATGCACCACCGAAACCTTGCTACTCTCGTTCATCGTCGGTCCCCTCGACAGCCTGCCAGGGACCGAAACCTGAAGCATGCGATGGTGTGCGTGCAGGATTCATGGAAAGGCTGAAGCGGGGAGATTTTGATGGAGTTGGAGGATCGCTCGGAAGAAGCAACAACCCCATTCGAAGGTATCCAGGATGCGCAGGCCCGTCCATCGGAGTGGATTGGCTTTCGTAAAACGGGGCGCATCATCAACTTGTCTTACGACAAGATCGCGGCGATCCTGCACAGCCAGGTTCCGCGCCAGCATGGATTCCGTCCGGATTTCGTCGTTGGAATCGCCAGGGGAGGCATTCTTCCCGCTTCCATCGTCGCAAGCAATTTGCGGGTTCCTCTGTACCTGATACAAGTCACGCGAGGATCCGCTCCCGTGTCGTGGACGTATGCGCCGGGAGAGGTCGCAAGCTCGTCCGCGCGGCGGCCAAGCGCCCTGTTGGTGGACGACATAGCATCCAGCGGACAGACCCTTCTGAAGGCCAAGGCTTTTCTGGAGTCTGCCGGCATGATCGTTTGCACCAACACGGTCTTTTACGATCAACGCACGGCGCTTCGCCCGGACATCGGGAGTCTGGCACTGGACTACGTGAGATTTCCCTGGGAACGACGCGAAAACACGCCGGGGTCGATGCAAAAAAAGAGGGCCGGCTCGGCGGATGCCTTTCATTTCCTCGATGAAGAGGACTTTTTCGGCTTCGACCTGGACGGTGTCTTTCTCGATGATGTGCCTGCCGAGACCTATGCGCGGCAGCTGGAGGCCGCGCTGTCCATGCGTGATGCCCTGCAGCTGCTGGAGTCATCGCCCAGGATCGCGCTTTCCATGCGCAAGCGCGCGGCCATCGTGACGGGGCGGCCTCAAATGGACTACGACCGGACCCGGCAATGGCTCGATCGGTACGGGATGCATGACATTGCGCTGTATTGTCGGGATCATTTGCGCTACGGCCATGACGAAGCGGGCGCCATTGCGTCGAAGATTGAAACCATCAACACGCTTGGAATCTCATGCTTTGTGGAATCGGAGCTGCGCCAGGCCGTGATGATCGCCAGGGGGGTTCCGAGCATCGATGTGGTCTGGTGGAACAGCGGCGTGAATCCGCTGCGTGTGTCGGGCCACGACTTCGATGTTCAATCCCTCGCGAGTCCTTCCTGAAAGACCCCGGGCATCGTCGTCGTCCCTTCCCACGACCAGGCGCGGTGGAACGGCCCCGGAGCACGGCGAAGCGATGAAGGGACGACGCACGAGGCGATGGCTGTCGGCAGCCCGCGGCCTCGGCGCTCGACGGCCTCAGACATCCGCTCGCCCCAGCTTGGAGGCAAAGTGCTTGACCCACGAGATCAGCTCGGTCGTGGCGGGGGTCAGGGGAATGTCGTCGCGCCGCAGGATGGCGATCTGCGGCGCGGGAAGGCGTTCGCGAATCGGCACGATGGCCAGTTCCTGGCGCCAGCGCGTGTCGTCGAGCACGGCGCGGGGCAGGGTTCCCATCATGTCGCTCAGGGCCAGCACGCCGGGCAGGGCCATGAAGGATTCACACACCAGCCCCACCTTCAGGCCCTGGAGACCGGCTTGCTCGAAGGCCTGCTGGATCAAGGCGCCGGCACCGCCGGCCCCCGTGGAAATGACCCATTCACAGTCGGCCAGTTCAAGCAGCGACTGCGCCTTGCGCAAGGGGTGATCGCGCCGGCAGACGATCACCACGTCGGCCGGCAGCAGCAGTTCGGCGACAAAGGGCGCCTCGAGCTGCTCCAGGGCGCAGGGGCTGATCGCGAAGTCGAGATGGCCGTCGCGCAGTCCGCCCAGCACGCCCGGATACAGGCCGTCGACGCAGCGCACCCGGATCGCCGGGAAACGCTCCCGGAAGGCCCGGAGCACCGCCGGAACGATGCTGATGCCGATGGCTGGCGAGGTGGCGAAGGACACCGTGCCTTCCCAGTGGCCGCGTAGCTGCGCGATCTCCTCGCGCGCCTTGCGACTCTCGCGTTCGATCGCACGGGCCCGGTCCAGAAATGCCCGGCCGAATTGCGTAGGGGTTACCCCACGCTTGGAACGATGCAGCAGCGGCGCACCCAGCTCCTCCTCGAGTTGTTGCAGCGCAGCAGTCATGGCCGATTGCGAGACATGCACCGTGTTTGTTGCAGCGCGGAATCCCCCCGCCTCGACGACCGCGATGAAGTAGCGAATGGCCTGGAGTTTCATGGAGGGGTGATCAGATCCACTGATCAAGACATGGAAATTCGATTATTCGACGATCCATTGTGCCGCCTAGGATCGACCCAGATCAATGAGCACCCGCCGCGGGCTTGCCAGCACTCCCGCCCATGAGGTCGAACCACGAGGAGACAGCAGATGTCGCAATGTCGCGCCCGGTGGCTGCGTGCCGCCGCCATTTCCCTGTCCTGCGCCTTTGCCGCGTTCGCGCCGGCTCCCGCGCAGGCCGCCACGACCCTGGTCATCAACCAGCTTCTGCCACCCGGCGACGCATTCAACCAGCAGGTCCTGCGCCCCTGGGCCCAGGATGTGGCGAAGGTCACCCAGGGGCGCGTGCGCATTTCCCTGCCGAGCGCGCCCGTGGCAGCGCCCAACCAGTTGTGGAATGCGGTGATCGGCGGCATCGTGGACGGCGCCTATGTGTTCAACGGCTTGCTGCCCCACCAGTTGCCGCTGGAGCAGGTTGCCGCGCTGCCGTTCATCGGCGGCACGGCCGCGCAGACCTCGGTGGCGTTGTGGAAGACCCACGAGAAGTACTTCGCCAAGTCGGGCGAGTACCGCAACGTCAAGCTGCTGGCGCTGTTCTCCCTGCCCCCGGGCGAGATCTTCAGCCTGGGCAAGCCCATCGTGCAGCCGGCTGACCTGAGCGGTCGGCGACTCTGGGTCATGCCGGGCGTGCCGCAGCAGGTGCTGGTCCACAGCCCGGCCGGCGTGGTGTCCACCCCCGCGGTGCAACTCAGTGAATTGGTGGCCGGTGGCACCGTCGACTCCTTCGCCGGCATGGGCGACTACAACGCCAAGGCCTTCAAGGTGGTCGGCTACGTCAAGTCGGAAACCCTGATCCCGGGCGGGCTCTCGGTGCCAAGCTTTTCCCTGGTGATCAACAAGAGCCGGTGGGAGTCCATCGCACCGGCTGATCGCAAGGCCATCGAGGCCCTGTCAGGCCTGGCCTTCGCGCAACGCATGAAGGTCATGACCGCGTTGAACGCGCAATCCCGCGAGCAGGCTCGCACGAAAGGGGTTCGCATCGTGGAGGCCTCGCCGGCGCTGATCGCTGAACTCAAGGGTTACGCCAGGCCCCTGGTGCAGCAGTGGCTGGCCGCCGCGCACGCCCAGGGCGTCGACGGGGCAGCTGCGCTGCAGTACTTCCAGACCCAGGCCCAGGCGCAATGAGCTCGATGGAGGCTGCCATGCATCCCCTGAACCCCGCCCCCGCAGGCAAGGGCTCCCGCGCGGAGCTGCTGGCGCGCATGTTCCTGCGCGCCAGCGTGGCAGCCACCATGCTGGGCATCATGGGCATCACCGTGGTCAACGTGCTGATGCGCTACGTGTTCGTGCGCCCCATCAGCGGCAGTGACGAGCTGGTGCAGTTTCTGCTGGCCTTGCTCATTTTCTCGGCCTTCCCGCTGGTCACGGTGGAACGCCGGCACTTCTCGGTCTCGCTGCTCGCGCGCAGCGCCAGCGGAGCCTGGAAGTACTGGAGCCAGGCCCTGGAGCTGGGGGTCAGCACCCTGGGCTGTGGCATTGTCACCGTGCAGCTGTTCCAGCAGGGCCGGCTGATGGCCTCCGAACAGATGAGCACCATGGTGCTGCAACTGCCCCTGGCCCCGCTGAACTACGCGATCAGCGCGCTTTCCCTGCTGGCGTTCCTGGGCATCGCGGCCGCCTTGCTGAGCCACCTGTGGCATGGCGTGCGGGGAGCCGCGCGATGAGCGCCGCGCTGCTGGGCTTTGCCGTCGTGCTGGCGCTGGCCTTCCTGGGAGTGCCGCTTTGCTTCGCCATGCTCAGCGTCGGGGTCGGGTTGTTCGCCGCCCTGCGTGGCCTGCATCCGGCGCTGATGATGGCGGGACAGACCATTTCCGATCTGGCCACCAACGAGGGCTTGTCGGTGCTGCCCATGTTCATTCTCATGGGGGCGTTGATCTACAAGTCGGAACTGGCCGATGAGCTCTACGACGCGGCCTATGCGCTGGTCGGGCACAAGCGTGGCGGTCTTGCGTACGCGACGGTGCTGGCCAGCGCGGGCTTCGCCTCCATCTCGGGAAGCTCCATCGCCACCGCGGCGACCATGACCAAGGTGGCGATGCCCTCGATGCGCAGGCTGCGCTACGACGACAGCCTGGCCAGTGGCTGCGTGAGTTCGGCGGGAACCCTGGGGGCCCTGGTTCCTCCGAGCGTGCCCTTGCTGATCTACGGCATCGTGACCCAGCAGGACATCGCGAAGTTGTTCGTCGCCGGCATCCTGCCCGGAATCCTGCTGGGCGTGCTGTTCATGCTCTCCATCTGGTGGACCGTGTCGCGCAATCCCTCGCTGGGCCCGGCGGGGCCGCAGCTGAGCTGGGGCGAGCGCCTGCGCCGCATCGCCAAGGTCTGGCCCATCGTGTTGCTGTTCCTCATCGTCATGGGGGGCCTGTACAGCGGGGTGTTCACCGCCAACGAGGCCGGAGGGGTCGGGGCGGCCGGCGCCACGCTGTTCACCGCCGCGCGGGGCAAGCTGCGCGGATCGGTGCTGATGGACTCGCTGTGCGAGGCCGGGCGCACGACGGCCATGATCTTCGCGGTGGCCTTCGGGGGCATGGTGTTCGCGAACTTCGTGACCATGTCGGGGCTGACCAGCGGGCTGGTCGCGCTGGTCGGCGGGCTGCATCTTCCGGTGACCGGGCTCATCCTGGTGATCATGCTGGTCTACGTGGTCCTGGGGTCGATGATGGAAGCCATCTCGATGATGCTGCTCACGGTCCCGGTGTTCGCGGCGGTGCTGGGTCCGCTCGGGGTGAGCATGCTGTGGTTCGGGGTGTTCGTGGCCATGATGATCGAGATCGGAATGATCCATCCCCCCATCGGCATGAACGTGTTCATGGTCAAGACCATGATGCCGGAGCTGAGCACCCGCACCATCTTCGCCGGAACCATTCCTTTCCTGGTGGCCAATTTCGTCGCCCTGGGATTGATCATCGCCTTTCCCATGCTCGCGACCTGGCTGCCAGCGTTTGCTCGCTGAGGCCCGGCTTCGATTCAACCATCACGAGGAGTACATCATGGAATTCGTGCGCAATTGCTGGTACGTCGCGGGCTGGGACCATGAGTTCCGTGCCGACGGCCTGCTCAGTCGCAAGCTGCTGGGCGAGGCCATCGTGTTCTACCGCGGCCAGCGCGGCCAGGTGGTGGCGCTGGAGGACCGCTGCTGCCACCGGGCGGCGCCGCTATCGCTGGGGCGCCGCGAGGGCGACTGCCTGCGCTGCATGTATCACGGCCTGAAGTTCGACCCCGCGGGAACCTGCGTGGAGGCGCCGGGTTGCGAGCGCATCCCGCCCAAGCTGGGCGTGCGCAGCTATCCGGTGGTCGAGAAGGACCGCTTCGTCTGGATCTGGATGGGCGATCCGGCCCTGGCAGACGCCTCGGAGATTCTCGAATTCCCCTGGCACGACTCGGCCGAATGGCGCATGAAGCCGGGGTATCTCCACTACAAGGCGAACTACCTGCTGATCGTCGACAACCTGCTCGACTTCTCGCACCTGGCCTTCGTGCATCCGACCACGCTGGGCACGGCAAGCAACGCCGAGGCGCGCCCCAGGATCGAGCGCGATGCCCGGAGCCTGAAGATCCACTGGTGGTTTCTCAACGACCAGATCTCGCCGAACCACAAACGCGTGGCCACCTTCGACGGGCCGGTCGACCGCTGGCAGCTCTACGAGTGGAACGCACCGTCGTTCATGCGCATGGATTCCGGCTCGGCTCCTGCGGGAACCGGAGCGCCCCAGGGCACCCGGGTGGAACAGGCCCTGCAATTTCGCCACACCTCGGTGCAGACCCCGGAGACCGAGTCGACCACGCACTACTGGTTCTGCCAGGCACACAACTTCCGGCTGGACGAGCAGGGGCTCACGGAGCGCATCTACGCCGACGTGGTGAAGGCCTTCGACGAGGACCGCGAGATGATCGAGGCCCAGCAGCGCACCATCGACGCCACGCCCGGCCAGCCGATGCTGCCGATCCCGGCGGATGCCGCGCTGAACCAGGCCCGCTGGATGATCGACCAACGCCTGAAGAGCGAGCGCGACCACGCGCGCGCCGCCTGATCGGCCATGCCCGCACATGACCCCATCGAGGTGCAGGTCCGCGCAACGCGCGCCCTGGCCCGCGACGTGGTGGAGTATGAACTGGCGCGCATCGACGGTGCACCGCTGGAGCCAGCCGCGCCGGGGGCGCATGTGGACCTGCAGGTCGAGCCCGGCGGCGCCTCGCAGCTGCGCCAGTACTCGATCACCAACGCCCGGCCCCGCGGCACGCTGGACAGCTATCGCATCGCTGTCGCCAGGGCGGCCAACGGCAGGGGGGGCTCGGACTGGCTGCACGACACCATCCGCCGCGGCTCGCGGCTGCGCCTGGGACGGCCACGGCATTTGTTCGCGCAGACCGACCCCGCCCAACCCGCTCTGTTCATTGCAGGAGGCATCGGCGTGACGCCGCTGCTTCCGATGGCTCGCGCGGCCGCGGCGGCGCGCGCCGACTGGCGACTGGTGTACCTGGTGCGCGGCGAGAACAGGGCCGCGTATCTGGACGAGCTGCTCGAACTCGACGCGAAGCGCGTCACCCTGCACGTCTCCGGGCAGGAGGATCGGCGCCTCGACCTCGCCGCGTTGCTGGAGTCGGCCCCCGCGGCCACGCAGGTGTATTGCTGCGGCCCCCAGGGGCTGATGCAGGCCGTGCGCGACCTCAGCCGCGCACGCGCGCCCGGCAGCGTGCGCTTCGAGAGCTTCGGCGGCGCAGAGTCCGCGACAGGCACGGATGCGCCCGCGCGCGGCTTCGAGCTGCGGCTGGCGCGAAGCGGCCTGAGCGTCCAGGTCGCGCCAGGCGCCAGCGTGCTGGAGGCCATCGAGCGGCTCGGCATCGCGCACCCGAGCTCCTGCCGCGAAGGCATCTGCGGCAGCTGCGAGTCACGCGTGCTCGACGGGCGCTGCGATCACCGCGACCAGATTCTCGAGGAGCATGAGCGCCGTGACGGCGACCGCTTCTTCCCCTGCGTGTCGCGCTGCGCCGGCGACAGCCTGACCCTTGATCTTTGAGCAGGAGTTCCTCCATGCAACTGCAACACAAATCCGCGCTGGTCACCGGGGCAGCTTCCGGCTTCGGCCGCGCCATCGCCCAGCGCTTCGCGCGCGAAGGCGCCTCGGTGCTCATCGCCGACCTGGATGGCGAAGGCGCCGAGGCCACGGCCGCATCCCTGCGCGCGCAGGGTGCGAAGGCCGTCGCCGTGCGCTGCGACGTCTCCAGCAGCCAGGACTACGCCGCGGCCGTGACGCGCGCCGTGTCCGAGTTCGGCAGCCTGGACATCGTGGTCAACAATGCCGGAACCACGCATGCCAACAAGCCGGCGCTTCAGGTGTCCGAGAGCGAGTTCGACCGCGTGATGCGGGTCAATCTCAAAAGCCTGTACTGGTCGGCGCAACACGCCATCCCCGTGCTGCGCGAGCGCGGCGGGGTGATGATCAACGTGGCCTCCACCACCGGTGTGCGCCCCGGGCCGGGCCTGAGCTGGTACAGCGCGAGCAAGGCGGCCATGATCAACATCACCCGCGGGCTGGCGCTGGAGTTCGCACGCGAGGGCATCCGGGTGAATGCCATCAACCCGATGATCGGAGAGACCGCGCTGCTCGAGCAGTTCATGGGCATGCCCGACACGGCGGAGAATCGCCAGCGCTTCCTGTCGCGCATTCCGCTGGGGCGCTTCACGCGCCCGGATGACGTCGCGGGCGCGGCGACCTTCCTGGCTTCCGACGACGCGAGTTTTCTCACGGGCAGCTGCATCGATGTCGATGGGGGGAGAAACCTGTGAGCCCGTCGTCCCATCACGCTTCCTATCGCGCACCGACCCTGTTGATCGACGGTCGGTGGTGCCGCGGGGCCAGCGCGCAGACATGGTCCGTGCGCAACCCGGCGACGGGTGAGGTGCTCGATGAGCTCGGCCTGGCCCACGAAGCCGACGTGGACCGCGCACTGCAGGCCTCGCAGCGCGGCTTCGAGGCCTGGCGCGCCGTTCCCGCGGCTCGCCGTTCGCAGCTGCTGCTCCAGGGCGTGGGCGCGATGCGCGCGCGGCGCCAGGCCATCGCCACGGCCCTGACCCTGGAACAGGGCAAGCCCCTGGCCGAGGCGCTTGCCGAGGTCGACATGGCCGGGGAATTGATCCAGTGGTATGCCGAGGAGGCACGCCGGGTGTACGGCAGGCTGTTGCCCTCGCGCCTGCCCGGCGCGGACATGCGCGTGTCGCGCCATCCGGTCGGGCCGGTGGCGGCTTTTTCCCCGTGGAATTTTCCGCTGGTGCTGTCGGCGAGAAAAATCGGCGGCGCGCTGGCCGCGGGCTGCTCGGTGCTGCTCAAGCCGGCGGAGGAGACACCGGGCGCGGTGGCCGCCATGGTCGAGTGCTTTCACGACCAGGGTCTCCCCGAAGGAGCGCTCCAGATGCTGTTCGGGCAGCCGGCGGCGCTTTCGCGTCAGCTGCTGGAGTCGCCCGTGGTGCGCAAGCTCAGTTTCACCGGCTCGGTCGAGGTGGGACGCCTGCTCGCGCGCCAGGCTGCCGAAGGATTCAAGCGAATGACCCTCGAGCTGGGTGGCCATGCGCCGGCCATCATCTGGCGCGATGCCGATGTGGGGCAGGCTGCCCGTCTGCTCGCGGCCCACAAGTTCCGCAACGCCGGGCAGGCCTGCCTGGCACCCAGCCGATTCATCGTGCACCAGGATGTGCTGGAGCCGTTCACCCAGGCCTTCGTCGAATGCGCGTCGTCCCTGCGGGTGGGCGACGGCATGGACCCCGCCACCACCATGGGGCCGCTGGCCAATGCCCGACGGGTGCAGTCCGTGTCCGAGCTGGTGCTGGATGCGCGCCGACGCGGCGCGCAGGTCATCGAGGCCGCGCCGGCCCCTGATCCGACTGGGGGGTATTACGCGCCACCTGTCGTGCTCTGCGGGCTGGCGCCGCAAGCACGCGTCCTGACCGAAGAGCCCTTCGGTCCCGTGGCGCCCATGCTGTCGGTCGACTCCCTGGAGCAGGCGCTGCACCAGGCCAACGCCACGGCCTACGGGCTTGCGGCCTACCTGTTCACGGACAGCGCCTCGGTGGTGCACGCCTGCGAATCCGGCCTGGAGGTGGGGGCCCTGGCGGTCAACAACGTGGCGGTCTCCGTTCCGGAAGCGCCGTTCGGCGGCGTGAAGCACAGCGGCATGGGCAGCGAAAGCGGCATCGAGGGCATGGAGGCCTTTCTCGAGTCGCGATTCGTCCACCAGGTCTATTGATCCATCCACCCCATCGAGCCCAGGCCCTCGCGGAACGGATCGGCAGCATGCGCACCATTCGCAATTTCCTGTTCATCATGTGCGACCAGCTGCGCGCGGACCATCTGTCCTGCTACGGCCATCCGCACCTGCACACGCCCGCCATCGACCAGCTGGCCCGGCGCGGCCTGCTGTTCGAGCGCGCCTTCGTGCAGTCGGGCGTATGTGGTCCGTCGCGCATGTCCTTCTATACCGGGCGCTATGTGAGCAGTCATCGAGCCACCTGGAACCGGGTCCCCTTGCCGCTGGACGAATGCCTGCTCGGCGACTATCTGGGCGAGCTCGGCCATGATTTCGTCCTGTTCGGCAAGACCCACTGGCTGCCCGACGAACACGGCCTGGCACGCCTCGGGCTGGCGCCGCCATCCGGCAGCCCGCTGCGCCAGGGAGGCTTCGTGGAGCTGGCCAGGCACGACGGCCATCACGCCGAGCCCGAGGGCCCGTACGCGCGATGGCTTCGCGAGCGTGGCTACGACAGCCCGGACCCCTGGAGCGAATACGCGATCTCGACGGTGGATGCGTCCGGCAAGGTCCACAGCGGTTGGCAGATGCGCAATGTGCACCTGCCCGCGCGCGTGCGCGAGGAGCACTCCGAGACGGCGTACACGGTCGGCCAGGCCATCGACTACATCGGCGCACGCGGCGCGCAGCCGTGGTCGATGCATTTGTCCCTGGTCAAGCCCCACTGGCCCTACGTCGCGCCCAGCCCCTATCACGCCATGTACGGAGTCGAGCAATGCCTCGAGCCGGTGAGAAGCGAGAGCGAGCGCCTCGACCCCCACCCGGCCTATGCGGCCTACATGTCGCATCCCGAGTCGAGCCACTTCGCACGGGACGAAGTCTGGCGGCGGGTGCGCCCGGCCTACCAGGGGCTGGTGCGCCAGGTGGACGACCACCTCGCGCGTCTGTGGGCTGCCCTGGATCGCCTGGGGCGCTGGGAGGACACGCTGATCGTGTTCACGGCCGACCACGGGGACTACCTGGGGGATCACTGGCTGGGGGAAAAGGAGCTGTTCCACGACTGCGTGCAGCGCGTTCCCCTGCTCGTGTACGACCCGAGTGCCCGGGCGGATGCCACGCGCGGCTCGCGCAGCACGGCGCTGGTGGAGGCGATCGACGTGGTGCCCACTGCCCTCGAAGGCCTGGGGGCCGAGCTTGCCCAGCACCGCCTCGAGGGACATTCGCTGCTTGCTCATACTCGGCAGGAGCCAACGGCGCATCGGCGCGACGCCGTGTTTTCCGAGCTGGATTTCAGCTTTCGTCAGGCGCGCCTGGATCTTGGTCTGGCACCCGGCCAATGCCAGGCGGCCATGGTGCGCGGCGAGCGCTGGAAGTACATCGACTGGAACGGACTTCCCCCGCAACTCTTCGACCTGCAGGAGGACCCCCGGGAACTGCGCGACCTCGGACGCGTCGCAGGCCATGAGCAGGTGCGCGCCCAGATGCGCGAGCGCCTGTACGCCTGGCGTCGCGACCTGAAGCTGCGCACGACCGTGTCCTTGCGCGAGGTCGAACGCAAGACCGCCACCCACCGTCGCGCCGGGGTGCACTACGGTCTGTGGGACGAGCCATGAGCCCCGCTGCCAAGCATGAGGCCATGCTGCGTAGGGACCTGCACCGCATTCGCAGCTTCGTGCGGGTGGCCGAGACCGGCAGCATCAACCGTGCCGCCAGGAGCCTGGGGGTCGCGCAGCCCGCGCTGAGCCGGTGCCTGCGTGAACTCGAGCGCAGCCTCGGCCGGCAGTTGCTGCAGCGCAGTGGCCGTGGCTGCTCGCTCACGCTGGATGGTCAGCGGGTCTACGAGGCCGGCCGGCGCATGGAGGAGGCGCTGCGCTGCGCCGAGAGCGAGTACCGGCAATTGCTGGGGCAGCCGGTGCGCGCCGCCATGGGATGCGCGGTCCCCCTGGGGTCGTCGAACAGCCTGTCAATAGCCGGCCAGGCGTAACTGCGCGGCGAGTTCCGCGTTGTTGCGCGCGTGGGATCGCTCGTGAATCAGGTTGAGGTGGTTGCGCACGGTGGCTGGAGCGATTCCGAGTTTTCGGGCGATTTCCTTGTGGGTCAGGCCGGCGGACACCTCGCGGGCGATGGCCAACTCCCGCGGGGTCAGGCTGTCCACGGGAAGGCGTTGGCGAGCGCGCAGGAAGTACAGACCCTTGCAGGACATCCAGGACAGAAGCAGGGTGCGCCCCAGGAAGCGACAGGGTCCGGATCCCAGAAAGGCCAGCTGCAATGGGGAGGGAAGCGTCGCTCCTTCAAAGCCCATCCACTCGGAACGAACAAGCGCCAGGAAGGCAGGCTCGGCGAAATGCAAGGTTCCGAAGGGATCGGCGATGGCCATGGCCACCGTGCCAGGGGAGTCCGGCCTGCGCACCTGTTCCACCTGAAGCATGCGGTTGATCACAAGTGCCTGCGCGCAATGCGGCACGAGGAACTGACAAAGCCGGCGTTCGCGCTCGGTGTAGGTCCGTTCCGGATCTGCCCGGTATAGCGACAGGGAATGCATCAAACCGGTGCGAGGGTCCCGGCGCCCGGTGATCAGGGCGTTGGCATGTCGGTAGCGCCGGGTGTAGTCGCGGATCGCCCGATGCCGCTCTCCCGCGAAGACCGTCGGGTTGTGAAAATTTGCGGTGATCCCCAGGTTTCGCGCGACCCATCGCGCCGCCGAGTCCTCGTGGTAGACATGGGTGTAAGCCTCCATGATCTCCGGGGGTTCCTGGTGCAGGTGCGCCTCGTGAAAAATGACCCCCTGGCTGCTTAGGTGACTGCTTCCCCACTTGGCGAAGTCGAAGGGGATCAGGCATTTGAGCAGGCCCAGGGCCGTATCGTGGAACTGGGCGTGCGGTGTTTCGTGGGAAACCTGGTACAGGTTCAGCAGCACAGTGCCGACCGGATCGGAGGACTGCGCGGCTATGCGTCGGACCACCCTGTTCATGGCTTCCCCCGCGACGTTGCGGAGAGGCCGGATCGAAAGACCCCGTAGCTTCGGGGTCTTGTGGCGCATCAGTCCGCATATTTATCTATACGCGGTGTTGTATGCGAAATGTTCGAAAAGGCAACAGGGTGAATCCACTACAAAGTGCCTGGGTCGAAGCCTATTTCGATTCGAGTTCCACCACCTCGCCGTTGTCGCGCTTGAGGTAGAGCGCCCCGTCTTTCATGCGCACGTCGTTGCAGCTACCCGTGGCGACTTTCTGGCCGGCGCTGCACAAGCTGCTGCCCTTCACGTTCCAGGTCCCGCTGTCGCTGAAATTCCCGATGTTGATGAAGTAGTAGCCGTTGCCCTTGAGCTCCCAGCGCCAGGAAGGCCCCTGCGCGGGTCGCACGATGAAGGTCTTGTCGGAAAGGTCCGACTTGAGGGCTTCGGGCGTCAGTTCGGTGCTCCCTTGCGGAAACTGGGTCGACATGGCTGCGGCAAACGCCGAGCCGGACAGGCCGAGCAGCAACATCACAAGCAGTCTGGACATGATCGATCTCCTCGGTGGCTTGCCGGGGACAGGCTTCCCCGGTGACACAGCCTAGAAGTTCCACGGAGCCCGGCGAATAGTGCAAATGCATCACGCTGCGTCGAGCACACCCGCGAGCCATGTCGCCGGCGCGAGTTCCAGGTGCACCATGTGTCCGGCGGGTACCGTGTGGATCCTGGCTCCTGGAAAGCAGGACTCCCAGTAGGGCAGTTCCACCCTGCCGTCGAATGCGGCATCGAATCGTCCGAGGACGACGCGCACCGGCAGGTCGGAGCCGTGCTCCGGCGGCGGCCTGCGCTCCGAGTGGACATGATCTCGTACGACAGCCTCGAAAACTGCCAGATCGAACAGAGCGTGCTCCCTCATCAAGGCGTAGAACCAGTCGCGCCGAGCATCGGCCGCCGGCCCCCAGTAGACGTCGAGAAAGTCCGCATGGGCCATGATGGCTCGGCCAAGCGCCAGCAAGGCATGAACATCGCCGGCCCGGGCAAGGCAGGCATCGCGCGCCTGCGCCAGGATCGGGGCCTGCTGCGGTGAGCGACTGGGCATCAAGGCCGCCGCGACCTGCACGAAGGTGGCGCCGACGTCGTGGACCGGGGCCAGCAGGGTCAAGGATCGAATCTTCTCCGGTGCACGACGCACGGCCTCGAGGGCCAGGACGGCTCCGAAGGAGTGGGCGATCACGTGGACGGGCGCAGCGACGGCGATTCGCTGCAACTCGTCCATCACGAATTCCACCAGATCGCAGTAGGGCCTGGCCAGCAAGGCCACGGAACGAGGCTGGTCCCACCAGTGGATCGGCAGGCTGGTGTCGTAGAGGATGCGCTCCGCCTGGCAGCACAGGCCGGGCCCGCCGTGCAGGAACCAGGCGGTGTCACATGACTTCGTCGACCGATCCATGGCATGCCTCCGTTCTGAGAGCGGATCAGGGCCGGGCTGCAAGGGGCTGACGCCGCGTGCAGCCCGGAGGGTGCCTGCGTTCAGGATCCCGGGTCAGTAGATCCTGTAGAGCGCGTAGAAGTGACTGTAATTACGACCCTCGAAGTCGGCCGAATCCAGCTCGATGCCGATGATGCCTGTTCCGGAGGCATAGTTGCCAGCATTACAGTGCAGGTCGGAGGTGGTCTGCGCGTGGCACGACACCGTGCCACTCGTGCTCCCGGAGCCCGGATAGGTCACATCGTTGAATCCCGCACTTGACGCGTTGTCATATCCATAGACCGAGGCCTCCTGGAATTGCTGCTGTGCAGGGATGCTCCAGGCGAGCCCGATGCCACCGCTGGAAGGGGGTGGCATGGCCACCGAGGGTGCGCTGGCAGAGAGGTATCGGGAGAATGGCCAGTTCACGGTCGTGGTCGAGGACGCCGCGAGTTGGGCGAGGGTTGGGCTGGTCAGTTGCGGAACGCCCAGAGCCTGCAGTTCCGCGATCGTCATCATGCGGCTCGACGTGCGGTAGTACTGGGTCGCAGCCAGGACGGACGGGGCACTGGCCATGTAGAAGTCGAAGCGCCACGACGATTGATCGGGAATGTCCGCGACCTGCGAATCGCTCATCGTGTTCGGAGTCATGAACAGCAGCGACTCGTAGGTCGACGGGCTTCCAGGATTCGCGGCGGTCACGCCTGCAGGGGGCGGAGACACGCTGCTCCAGGCATAGCGCAGGAAACTCGTGCAGCCGAATCCCGTCTGAACGAGGAAGCTGCATCCCGCACTGGGCAGCAGGGTGAACGGGCTTCCCAGGGGCGGCGTGACCAGGACGTGATCGATGACCGGATGGCCACTGCTGTCGGTGTAGTTGGGAATCGTCACCGTATAGCCCGAACTCCAGTAGGCTTCCGGCGGGTTGTTCACGAATTCGCGCTCCTGGCTGATGGGATTGGCGCTGGCTTTGTAGGCATACTGGTTGCCCAGAAGCACCATGGCGTTGCCTCCCCCGGCGCTCGCCTGGTAGAAGTTGTCACGATAGAAGCTGACGCTTCCCGACGGCGAGGTCCACTGGACACTGAAGATCCAGGTGCTTACGCTCGCTGAGCCCCCCGGCAAGGTCATCGTGCGGCCGTATTGAAGCTGTGCGTTGCTCAGGCTGCCCCCCGTCTGCGAGCCGTCGAACAAGATCGGCCACGCCTTGGCGATACCCTTGCCGTTGGACAGGTAGTTGCTCGGATCGTTGTTGAGGAACAGGGACGTGCATGTCGATCCGACCAGTGAGGTTCCGTTGGAGCGGGTGGCCAGGGACTGGGCCATGCAGGCGTTGAAGTTGCTCACGAAGGTCTGCATGTCGGCCGCCAGGCCGACCGGCACGAGTGAGCCCGGGCTGGGCGCGGGGAGACTGGCGCCTTGTGGTGGGTTTGCGCTCGTGAACGCGAGTCCGGCAGGCGGTGATGCGTCGCCAAGTACCTGTTTCAGCGAGATCTGGATATCCGCGGTCGCGCCGGCAGGCACGACGCTGACATGCAGCGAATCCAGCAACTGATCGACTCCTGTTCCGTTGGCCTGGAAGGGGGTGGTGATCAGGTCGCTCATTCCGGCAGCGGCACCTCCGATGGATGTCTCGACCTTCGAGATCCATCCCTGAATGAGCTGGGTATCCGCAGCCATGGACGTGGCCGAGATCTGGCTCAGGTCCAGCGCGGCAGGCCCCGTGCTCGCTGGGTCACCGTCCCGGGACAGCATGCTCGCGAGAAGGTTGGTCAGAGGCGTGACGTTGACCGTGTAAGCGCCTGCCGGCGCGTTGGCCGGGAGCCAGATGCTGCTCAGGCCGTCGGACGCCGTGGTCGCCCGGATCAGCAGGGGGCCGGAGGTTCCGGCCGGCAAGGGCAGGGAATAACTGCCGTCGCTGGCGCTGGTCGTGCTCGCGATGACCTGTCCGGTGTTGTCGATGGCGCGGACACTTGCGCCCGCAACCGGTCCCCCGCTCGCGACAACGCCGCCAAGGCTTGTCGGATTCGGAGATTGCGTCACCGGGTTCGAGCCACCGCCGCAGCCGGCGATGGCGAGGGTCATGCACGCCAGCCATGCTGCGGCGGTCGTGCATGAACGTGTGGACCTGCTCTCTTGGTGGCCTGCGCGCGATTCCATGATGTCCCCCTCGTATCGTTGCTTGGCATGCACCCATGGACAGGATGTGCCGAGCAAGAGGGTAGGAACACATGTGGCTCCAGAACATGATGCAAATGCACTACCAGAGTCCTGTCCCGTAGATGCCTGGCATTTCGTTCGTGTGCCTGCGGGAGCGATCGTCGCTTGCCCGCACAGGGCCAGGCGTCCAGCCTGGACCCGTTGCGGTGGAGGGGCGAAATGCGCAGAAAAACACCCTGGTGCGCGGTGCACTATTGCGGGATCGGCAATAGACTGAAGCCTCATGGATATGCTGACGGCAACCAGGGTGTTCGTCCGGACGGTCGAAGTGGGCGGCTTCGCGCGCGCCGCGCGTGCGCTGGACCTGTCGGGAGCCGTGGTGACCCGACAGGTCGCCGCGCTGGAGGCCCACCTGGGTGCTCGGCTGCTCAACCGGACCACGCGTCGCATGTCGCTGACCGACGCCGGGCAGGAGTTCTACGAGCGCGCGCGCGTGATCCTCGAGCAGGTGGCCGAGGCCGAGGCCGCCGCCGCGCGCGGCACACAGAGCCCGGTGGGCCTGCTGCGCGTTTCGGCGCCCTTGTCCTACGGCATCTCGCATCTGGCGCCCGTGCTGGCGCGGTTCAGGGACAGGTATCCGCAGTTGCACCTGGACATCGACCTGGCCGACCGCGTGGTCGACCTGGCGCATGAGGGCATCGACGTCGCGCTGCGTATCGCGACCCGGCTGGCGCCCGGCGTGGTCGCGCGTCGCATCACGGCTCTGGATACGGTGGTCTGCGCCGCGCCGGCCTATCTGCGCAGACGGGGGCTGCCGCGCGAACCCGCGGAGCTGGCCGAACACGAGACCCTCAGCTTCAGCTACCTGTGGGCCGGAGACGAATGGCCGTTCCAGGGTCCCGACGGGCGCAGTCAGACCGTGCGCGTGCATCCCGCCGTGCATTCGAGCAACGGCGACCTGCTGCGCGAACTGGCGGTCGCGGGCGGCGGCGTGATCCTGCAGCCGCGCTTCATCGTCGAGCAGGCCTTGCGCGCCGGCACCCTGGTGCCGATCCTGGAGGCTTATTCAAGCCTGGACCTGCACCTCTACGCCGTGTACCTGAGCCGCAGCCATCTTCCGAGCAAGGTGCGGGTGTTCATCGACTTCCTGGTCGAGGCCCTGGCGGGCGGGGCGAGCCCTGGAAGCTGAGTTGCGGCTCCGGGCGGGCTCAGGCTCCTGATCCGCTGCGCGAGGCGGCCGCCTTGGCGGCGGCCAGCGCAGCCATGTTGACAATGCGGCGCACCGTCGACGACGGCGTCAGGATGTGGGCCGAGGCGCCTGCTCCAAGCAGGATCGGGCCTACCGTCATGCCGTGCCCGCTGCTCGTCTTGAGCACATTGAACAGGATGTTGGCCGCGTCCAGGTTCGGGCAGACCAGCACGTTGGCGGCCCCGCTCAGGCTGCTGTCGGTCAGGCCGGCGGTGGCGCGCACGGCTTGTGAAAGCGCGGCGTCGCCTTGCAGTTCGCCGTCGCATTCGATGTGCGGTGCCAGCTCGCGGAAGCGCTGGTAGGCCGCGCGCATCTTGAGGGCCGAGGGGCGGGTCGAGCTGCCGTAGTGCGAGTGCGACAGGAAGGCCACCTTCGGCGGAAGGCCGAAGCGCTGCACCTCGTCGGAGGCGGCCAGCGCGATGCGCGCGAGCTGCTCGGCGTCCGGCGACTCGTTGATGTAGGTATCGGCGATGAACAGGGTGCGCTCGGGCAGCATCAGCGCGTTCAACGCGGCGAATTCATGCGCGCCCGCCTTCTTCCCGATCACCGTGCGCACGTGTTCCAGGTGGTGGTCGTAGCGCCCCACCAGTCCGCACAGCATGGCGTCGGCGTCGCCCAGGCGCACCATCAGCGCGGCGATCAGGGTGTTGGAGCGGCGCACCGCCGCCTTGGCGGCGTCGGGCGTGATGCCGTCGCGCCCCATGAGGCGGTGGTAGGCCTCCCAGTACTGGCGGAAGCGGGGGTCATCCTCGGGGTCGATGCACTCGACATCGACGCCCAGGCGCATGCGCAGCCCCGCCTTGAGCAGGCGTGATTGCATCACCGCCGGGCGTCCGATCAGGATCGGACGCGCGAGCTCCTCGTCGATCACCACCTGCACGGCGCGCAGCACGCGTTCGTCCTCGCCCTCGGCGAAGGCCACGCGCTGCGGGTGCGACCTGGCCGTATGGAACACCGGGCGCATGAACATGGCCGTCTGGTAGACGAAGCGCGTCAGCCCGTCGCGGTAGGCGTCGAGGTCGGCGATGGGGCGCGTGGCCACGCCCGACTCCTGGGCGGCGCGAGCCACCGCGGGCGCGATGCGCAGGATCAGCCGCGCGTCGAAGGGGGTGGGGATGAGGTAGTCGGGGCCGAACACCAGCTCCTTGCCGGGGTAGGCGGCGGCGACTTCGTCGCTGGTCTCTGCCTTGGCCAGCGCCGCGATCTCGCGCACGCAGGCGAGCTTCATGGCCTCGGTGATCTTGGTCGCACCGCAATCCAGCGCTCCCCGGAAAATGTAGGGGAAGCAAAGGACGTTGTTGACCTGGTTCGGGTAGTCCGAGCGCCCGGTGGCGATGATGCAGTCGGGCCGGACCGCCTTGGCGAGCTCGGGGCGGATCTCCGGCTCGGGGTTGGCCAGCGCCAGGATCACCGGGCGCGGGGCCATGCTGGCGACCATCTCCGCGGTCAGCACGCCGGGAGCCGAGCAGCCGAGGAATACGTCGGCGCCGGCCACCACATCGGCCAGGGTGCGCGCCTCGGTCTTCTGCGCGTAGCGCGCCTTCGAGGCGTCGAGGGTGCCGGGGCGCCCTTCGTAGATCACGCCCTTGGAGTCGACCATGAACACATGGCTGCGCTGCACTCCCAGGCCGATCATCACGTCCACACAGGCGATCGCGGCCGCTCCGGCGCCGGACACCGCGATGCGCACCTCGGCGATGTCCTTGCCCACCAGTTCCAGGGCGTTGAGCAGAGCCGCCGAGGAAATGATCGCGGTGCCATGCTGGTCGTCGTGGAACACCGGAATGTTCAGCCTCGCGCTGAGTTGCTTCTCGATGTAGAAGCACTCGGGGGCCT
The DNA here is from genome assembly GCA_021808445.1 of Pseudomonadota bacterium. Lineage (GTDB taxonomy): Bacteria > Pseudomonadota > Gammaproteobacteria > Burkholderiales > Burkholderiaceae_C > Thiomonas_A. The sequence continues at coordinate 7,388 of JAKBBP010000040.1, read as the reverse complement.
TGATGTCCTCCAGGTTGATGCCGCCCAGCGTGGGTTCCAGCGCGGCGATGATGTCCACCAGCTTGTCCGGGTCGCGCTCGGCCAGCTCGATGTCGAATACGTCGATGCCGGCGAACTTCTTGAACAGGCAGCCCTTGCCCTCCATCACCGGCTTGCCGGCCAGGGGGCCGATGTCGCCCAGCCCGAGGACCGCGGTGCCGTTGGTGATCACCCCGACCAGGTTGCCGCGCGAGGTGTACTCGAAGGCCTTCAGCGGGTCGGCCTGGATGTCCAGGCAGGGGTAGGCCACGCCCGGCGAATACGCCAGCGACAGGTCGCGCTGATTGGACAGCGGCTTGGTCGGGCCGATGGCGATCTTGCCGTGGGTGGGGTTGCGGTGGTAATCGCGTGCGGCGTCGCGCAGGGCTTGCTCGGCGGCAGAGAGTTCGTGGGCCATGACCAGGGCGTGAGGGGGAGTGGGACAGGAATGCGGGTAAGTACGAGTGCGTCCGGACGGCGCGTCGGAAAAGCTTACTCCCGTGCAGGTCCGCGCGCGAATGGCGCGAATGGCGGCTGGCTGGTAGCCTTCCGACCCTTGATCCGAAACCCCTGCATCCGATGGGAACGAATCCCGATCTTTCGCCTGCGGCGTCCTGCGCCGCGCCCCTGCGTGCTGCCATCATCGGTGCGGGCCTGGCCGGGCTGAGCTGCGCAGAGCGTCTGCGCGAAGCCGGCCACGAGGTGTTCCTGTTCGAGAAAAGCCGAGGCCCCTCGGGTCGCGCGGCCACTCGACGGAGCGAGGGCTGGGCCTGCGACCATGGGGCGCAGTACTTCACCGCCGACGATCCCGCGTTCACCGCCCAGGTGCAGCGCTGGTGCGAGGCGGGCGTGGCCGTGGAATGGACGCCGCGCCTGCAGACCTTCGGCGAAGCGCCTGAGCCCAGGCGTCGAGAGGCGCCGACACGCCGCTTCGTCGGTACCCCGGGCATGACGGCCCCGGCGCGCTGGATGGCCGGCGCCCACCGCATCGAGCTGCTTCACACCATCGATGCGCTGCGCCGGCAAGCTGGCGCCTGGCGGCTGCGCAGCCGCGAGCATGGCTGGAGCGAACAGGACTTCGACGTCGTGCTGCTGGCCATGCCGGCGCCGCAGGCGGCGATGCTGCTGCAGGGTGTGCATGAGCCCATGGCGCGTCGTGTGGCGTTGGCTGACATGCAGCCCTGCTGGAGTGTGATCGCGGTGTACGACGTCGATCCGCAGCCGCGCTTCGATGCGGCCTTTGTCAACCAGCCTGTGCTGTCGTGGGTCTGCGCAGAGCACCGCAAGCCCGGGCGGAGCCCCACCCCGCGCTGGGTGTTGCATGCCCAGGCGGCATGGAGCCGCGAGCATCTGGAGGCGGCGCCCGAGCAGGTGATCGAGGCCCTGCTGCAGGCCTTCCGGGGCCTGGGCGCGCAAGGCATGCCGCGGCAGGCCGTGGCCCACCGCTGGCGTTATGCGCGTGGCACGCTGGCGGATGCTCCTCCCGCGTTGTGGGACGGCTCCAGAGGCCTCGGAGTGTGCGGCGACTGGCTGTGCGGCGGGCGCATCGAGGGCGCCTGGCGCAGCGGCCAGGCGCTGGCCCGTGCGCTGGAACTGCAGCCGCCGCCTCGAAGCTGAGGCGTGGAGGCGGGGCGCCGGGGCGCCGGGGTGCCGGGACGCCGGGACTTCAGCCGCCCCGCAGTCCGTTGAACGCGCTGCCACCGGCCACGGCATGGGACGTCGCCGTCCCCTGCGCGCCCGTCGAGGCCAGGGTCATCGCGATCGGCGCAATCGCGGTCAGCACTCCCGGAATGGAAAGAAGCACGACGGCTGCGACTGCGATTCCGTGCTTCAGGCTCGCCACTGGGCTGGTAGGGGTATTCATGAATGTCTCCTCGGGTAGGAATGTCTCGATGGTGGTGCCAAAGCACCGACCATGCCCCTTGGTCGGCATGCGCGGGAATTCCTGACCAGTGGCGCGACAAGCCCCGCCGTTCAGGGCGGGGAAGGATAGCGCCGGGGTTTGAATTTCTCGCCTAAACTGTTTTGCGCATGCCTCGCGCGTCTACGCCTTCCTTTGTGTGCACACTGCCGCTCGAAGTCCCTCAGGACGCCGAGCGGCTTTTGCTCGACCGCATGCGGGTGGGCGCTCGGCTGCACAACGTGATGGTGCAGCACGGCCGATGCGTGGTGCGCGCCATGCGCGAAGACCCCGCTTGGGAGAAGGCTCTGCGCTGGCCCAAAGCCTCGACCGAACGTCGCGCCCTCTTCAAGGCGCTGCGCGAGACACATGGGTTTTCGAGTGCCGCATTCCAGCGCGTGGCCATCGCGCACAAGAACGCCGCCGGGTTCTCGGGGCGCATCGGCGCGCATGAGACCCAGGCCCTGGCGCAGCGTGTCTTTGCCGCGTGCGAGCAGTGGGTGTTGGGCCGTCGCGGCATCCCGCGCTTCAAAGGAACTCGGCGACCTCTGCACTCGTTGGAGGGCAAGAACAACGCGGGCATGCTGCAGTGGCAGCACGCGTCCTGCTCTCTCCAGGTCGAGCGCGGCCTGGTTCTGCGCGCGAAACTCCCAGATCTGAGGCGCGACGAGTGGATGGCCAGCGCGCTCCAAGCCGAAGCCAAGTACTGCCGCCTGGTCTGGCGCATGCACGGCAGCCGCCGAGCGTGGTTCGTGCAGCTGGTCCTGGAGGGCGACAGCCCCGTCAAAGCCACGGTGCTTGCGCGCCTGGCGCCCGAGAACTCCGTCGCAGGCCTGGATCTGGGCGTCAGCACGGTGGCCTGGGCCACCGAGACCGCGGCGGGCGTGGAGCGGCTGGCGCCCAGCGCCAGTCTGGACTTCGCGCAGCTGCGCCGTTTGCAGCGCCAGCTCGATCGTCAGCGCCGGGCCAACAATCCCGGGAACTACAACGCCGACGGCACGCCCAAGCGCGGCGCGCGGCGCTGGGTGGCCAGTCGCGACATGCGCCGCACCCAGGCGCAGCTCGCCCGAGCTCATGCTCTCGCAGCAGCTCACCGCAAGAACGAACACGGAGCGCTCACGAACCGGCTTTTGAGCGTGGCGCGCTCCTTCAAGGACGATGGCGTCTCGCCGCGGTCCTTGCAAAAGAACTACGGGCGCGCAGTCTCACAGCGCGCGCCTGGCTCCATGCTGGCGCTGCTGTCTCGCAAGGCTGAAAGAGCCGGCGGGCAGCTCACCAGCGTGGATGTGCGCGCGCTCAAGAGCTCGCAATACGACCACACGAGCGACAGCTTCGAGAAAAAGACCTTGTCCGAGCGCTGGCACGTATTTCGAGACGGACGCGGTCGCGTGCAGCGCGACGTCTACAGCGCGTTCTTGCACTTGCATGCGCAAGGGCTCACGAACAACCCGCAGCAGCTGGAAACGGCGTGGCTGCGCGTGGAAGCTTCCCTGCGTCGGGCGGGGTTGTTCGTTTCCAAGACACGAAGCGAGGAGCCTGGCTCCTCGTGCGAGTTCCCCTTGCGGGCTCGGAGCAGTGTCTCGCCCCCAAGTCCAGCACACCGCGGTCTGAGCTCAAGCGCCCATCAGGCGGCTTGAGTGCCCCGCGGCATGGTGCTCCGCTTCACGCGAGACACCGGCGTTGGAACCCACCTCGTTCACGGGGTGGAGGAAGTCAGAAGCTTCTGGAGAAGCAGCCGGGTGTGCGGCGGGGCCGGCGCCCCGCTCACTTGTACGGCCGTGGGCCCCGTACGCCGACCATCAGATGGACTATGACCCCTTGCACTTCAGGGGTTGCCCGGGCCCATCGCCGGGCGGTTCCGACCTGGGAAGCCGAGGTCACACAGCCGGAAAGCTCCACGATGCGGCCTTGCACCAGGATCCAGATGCTGGTGTCGCGCAGGCGCGGGCTGGACCCCAGGGCCTGCTTCAGGCGACGGGCGATTCCCGCGTCGTAGAGGTAGCTGTTGGAATAGCGGCATCGGCCTGCGAGGTAGCAACTGTTGCCCTGTTCCACCCGCCAATGCTCTTCGTCGCGCATGGCGGAAGGGGTGTAGCTGGGCGGACGGGGTGCCACGCAGGCCCCCAGGCCCTGCGTCACGCGCTCGAAGGGGTCGTGAAAGGGATTGACCATCGCCTGGCCGAAGGCGCGAGCAGGCGTCAGCGCGAGCAGCGCGAAGCCGAGGAACATGGCCCAGCCAGACCGTCGTCGGGAGGTGGATTCCATGGTGCACGCACTCCTTGATCAGCCATGGGGTGCCGAGGTCGGGCCTGCCTCGGATTCCACGCAACGGCGCGTGGCGTGGTCCTTCAACACCTCCGCGAGCCTCGACTCGGGCCAGTTCTCCTCCAGGGCCTGCCGCAGCAGCTCCTGCTGGCTCCTGGGCGCGAGCCCGCCCATCGGGGGGTCGCGATCCAGGTTGCTGGGGAAAGGGTACCCTTCGGCGCAGGCCGAGAGGACGGCGTCGACGTGCGGGGCATCGATGCGGCCTGCATCGAGCATGGAGCGCAGCACGGGATAGACGGCCTCGCACATGCTGCGGCGATCCAGGACCTCCATGGCCCGGCCGAAGGCCGAGGAGACCTGCAGCAGATTGGCCATGCGCTGGATGTCGGGTGTGCGATTGGCCCCGGCGGCATGGAACAGGGCGGGATGGAAAAACAGCGCATCGCCCTTGTGCAATGGCAACTGCACGAAGTGCTCCTCGAAATAGGCGCGGAACTCCGGCCTGCGCCATGCAAGATAGCCCAGCGCGTAACGCTGCGAGCCTGGCAGGAGTTTCGTGGGCCCGCTTTGCACCGGCATGTCCACATGGGCGATCGCACCCTGCAGGGTCAGCAGGCCCGACATGCGATGCACGTGCGCGGGATAGCGCTGCGCCTGCTCCACGGTCTGGAAGCCGAGGTGATAGTCGCGATGCGCCAGCTGCGCCTGTGCGCCCGGTCGCACGAGATTGACCTGCGAGGTCATCTGGTAGTTGGGACCGAGCCAGGCCTCGCAGACCATGGCCAGCAGGGGATTGGCGAAATAGCGCACGAAGGTGTCAGGCGCCTGCAGGCAGAGTTTCTCCTGCGCGTTCCAGATCCGCTCGTTTTCCCCCGGCTTCGCGAAATGATCCCCTCCCCCGGTGGCGCGGGAACGCTCGCTGCGAATGATGGACTCGAACACCCCGGTGGCCTCGTCGATGGGCCCGGTGTCCTCGTAGGCCTGGCGAAGCACGATGGCGCCCGCCCCGTCGCGCAGCACGCTGGACCACTCGGCCTGCAGCGAGGAGCGGGAGCCCGCCTCCCGGATCAGGCTCCTGCACGCAGCGCCGTCGTAGATGGGGATTCCCCGGGAAATCTCCCGCGCATGTCGCAGACGCGGCTCTGCGCCATGCTCGACCAGCGCCGACAGATCCTCCAGCGAGCAGTCCTGCTCCCGGTACCACTCCCGATGGTCCCGATGGTCCCGATCGTCCCGATCGTCCCGATCCATCGTCTGCCCGGCGCGCTGCATGTCGTCTCCTTCCCGTCTTGGCCTGCATGTCAGCATAGCCAGCGATGCCCGCCTCGCCCTAGGATGAGCACCTCAAAAACACCTCAAATGCGCGGAGAGGAGCATGCCGCACAGATTTCTCGTCAAGGAGATCGCGCGCCAGGCCGGAGTGGCTCCCGCCACCGTGGATCGCGTGCTGCACGACAGGGAGCATGTGCGCGAGCACACGCGCAACCGGGTGCGGCAGGCCATCCGGGATCTGGAGCGCCAGGAAAGCCTGTCGGCGATGACGGGCCGCAAGCTCAGGATCGATGTCGTGGTCGAGGCGCCGACCCGCTTCGCGGTCGAACTCCGGGCAGCGCTCGAGGCGGAGTTGCCCGGGCTGAGACCGGCGGTGTTCCTGCCCAGCTTCGACATGCGCGAGACCATGAGCACCGCGCAGGTCGTCGAAGCGCTCGATGCGATCGGCACCCGAGGCAGCCACGGGGTGCTGCTCAAGGCGCGCGACGTCCCGGAGGTGGCCGACGCGATTTCCCGGCTCAGCGCCAGGGGCGTGCCGGTGGTGACGCTGTTCACGGACATCCCGGATTCGCGGCGTGTCGCCTACGCGGGTCTGGACAACCGGGTCGCGGGCGCGACGGCGGCCTATCTGGTGGGGCAGTGGGCGGGGCAGCGGCCGGGAGTCGTCCTGCTGACCCGCAGCGATGAAGGCTTCCGCGGCGAGGAGCAGCGAGAGTCCGGCTTCCGCAGGGTCCTGGAACATCGCTTTCCGGGGCTGCGCCTGGTCGATGCCAGCGGTGGCCATGGTCTGGATGTCCCGACCGAGCAGCGGGTGCGCGATGCCCTGTCCGGGCTGGCCGATGTCACGGCGGTGTATTCGATGGGCGGTGGCAACCTGGCGATCCTGCGGGCGCTGGCGACCCTGGGCGTCCGTCCGGTGTGTTTCATCGGTCACGACCTGGACCAGGAGAACACGCAACTCCTGCGCTCCGGAAGGATTCAGGCGGTGCTGCACCACGAGCTCCGGCAGGACCTTCGTTCAGCCTGCCAGCATGTGATGTGCTTTCATGGCCTGCTGCCGGCATCCTCGATCGGCCCCTGTTCCCAGGTCGTCGTGGTCACGCCCGAGAATGTGCCCGAGCCAGGGTGGCAGGGCCCCCCTGCGCTCAGGCCTCGAGGATGAAAATCCGCGCCGGCGGGACGTTGGCCCAGACCAGGTGACTGGTGTGCTGCCTGAGCCCGGCCGGCTTGTGTCGCAGCCGGGCCCTGAGGTCGTAGGTGAACTGGATGGCGCAGCCTCCGAGGCGAAGCACTTGCTGCCATTGCGCGACGATGGCCCGCGCATCGGTCTGCGGGAGCGAGCGCAGCGGCAGGCTGGACACGATGGCGTCGACTTTCGCGGCGGGAGGAAGCAGCGTGGCCAGCCGCAGTGCGTCGCCATGCAGCACCGTGACGCCCGGGAAGCTTCGGCGCAGATGCCTGACGAAGGTCGCGGAACGCTCGACGACCACGAGGCGCTCGGCACGGATGCCACGGTCCAGCAAGGCCTGGGTCACCGCCCCGGTGCCCGCGCCCAGTTCAATGACCAGCCCGTCTCCGGATCCCGGCACGCAGGCGGCCATGCGGCGCGCGAGACGGCTGGAGCTGGGCCAGATGGCCCCGATCGCCGCCGGATGATGGACCCACTCGCGCAGGAACAGGGAAGGGGCCATGGTTCCGAGTGCACGCCGGGCGCGCATGGCGACGGTCGCCGGGCTCCATGCGCTTCGGCCGATGCGGGGTTCAGACGGTTCCCTGGGCTTCATGGGCTTGCATGAGCGGGTTGCCGTCGAGGCGCTGAAGCTCGGATAGGGAGCATGGATTGCGATGTCGACCGGATGATCCGAAGGAATGCTTGGGGGAAGCATAGCGAATGCGGCTGTGGTACCCGCAATTCCAAACCATCCATCGAAGC
>JAKBBP010000009.1 GCA_021808445.1 Pseudomonadota bacterium | reverse complement strand
GGCTTCGACCACGGCTGCCACACGCGCCGCGGCTTCCTCCCTGGAGCTTTGTCCAACGCCTACCCTCACACCGTGGACTGCGTGAGCTCGCCTGCGCGCGCGGGCAGGCATCGGACAAACCTAAACCATAGCAGACGCTGTGCACCATCTGCTCCGGCGGCGGCAATGCACGGAGCAGCGGCCGCCGAGTTCGCGAGAAGTTGGCGTACCCGTGAACGATCCGCCCCCGCTCAGGGCACCACGCTACCCACCTCATCCAAGAATTCGATCAGGCGCGTGCCGAGCTGGGAGGGCTTCTCCTGTTGGATCCAGTGACCGGCGTCCTGGATCAGCTCGATGCCAAGCAACTTGGTTGCAGCCTTGGTTCTCATCACATCGAGTGCGCCTGGGGCCGCATAGGGACCCCAATCCCGCGTGCCGCCGATGAACAGCGATGGAACGTCGATCGTCCGTCCCGAAAACAGCCGCAACTCAGAGTTCAGCTCCGCATCGGAGACGACGCGATAGCCCTGCAGGGCGCCCTGGAACCCTGTGCGCTCGTATTCACGGGCATACACACCGAGCTCCGTCTCGGTGAGCCATCCGCAGGCAGTCGGCGCGGCGTGTGAGCGCTGAAGTGCCGCCACGGTCTCGGGCATGGTCTTGCCCTGCTCCATGACGTAGTAGGCGGGCATGCGCGCGAACTCGGTGGCGGCCATGGATTTCAAGGGATGCGGCTCGTTCCCCGGCCAGTCACCGCTCTTGACGTGAAAGAACTGCCGAAGAAACTCGCGCAGGCCCTGCGGTGGATGCCAGAGATCGTCGTTCGCCCGCCGGCTGCCGAGGTACTGCTGGTAATGCATTCTCGGCGGCTCGAGTGCGGCCAACGCGGCTGCCAGTTCCCGGGCAGGGTTGGCTTGTCGAGCGGCTGGCGCCTCATCCTGCGCCGAGGAGCCGGCAAACGCGGGTGGGCCGGTGAACGGCGCGCTCATCAACACGACCGATGGAAACACGTCCGGTCGGGCCAGCGCACAGTAGGCCGCGACCGGCGAGCCGAAGTCGTGGCCGACCAGCAGCGCCGTGCGCCGATGGCCCAGGGCCAAGACCAGCCCGAGTGCGTCGCGCACCATGTTCAGCAGACCGAACGGTGCCAGGGATGTCTCATATTGGTTCAACCACCCGGTGGTGCGGCCGTAGCCTCGCTGGTCCGGCGCCACGACGTGGTACCCAGCCTTGGCGAGGATCGGCATCAGGTGTCGCCAGCCGTACGCGAGGTCCGGAAACCCATGCAGAAGCAGTGCCAGGGGCCGGCCAGGCCTTTCGCCGCCAGCCTCGAGGATGTGGACATCCAGGCCGTTGATCCCGCAGAGCATGCGCGAGCGCACTCCCGCCGGAAGCGTTTGTTCGTGGTAGGGCGATGTGCTCAAGTCGGTTTCTCCTTGGGGGGTGCATGGGTTGGTCGGGAGGGTGTCGCTGCCGGGTGAGCCGCGCCCCTCCCGAGCCAGCCCGCGCAAAGTATGGTGATCACCATAGTAGGTCGATCACCATACTCGTGTCAATTCGCCCCGCGTTCCTCGCAGCAGATGGCGCCCCGCCCCGCGGTCGCGCTGGGGAAACGTGGTAGCTTTTCGCCATGGTCCGAAAGTCCGACGCCCGCGCCCGCGCGATTGCCGCCGCCGTGAAACTCTTCCGCATCCAGGGCTACGCGGCGACAGGATTGACCCAGATCCTCGAGGAAAGCGGTGCTCCGAAGGGGTCGTTCTACTTTCACTTTCCGCGCGGCAAGACGCAGCTCGCGGAAGAGGCCATCGATGGCTACGTCGCGGAGAGAATCGCCGTGTTCCGGAGCATCTCGGCCGACACGACAGGCGATCCGCAACAATTCGTCATTCGGCTCTTCAAGGCCTTCGCGGACGAAATGCGCGCTTCCGATTTCAGGTACGGATGCCTGATGCAGAATCTGGCGAACGAGCTGGCCACGATGGACGCCGAACTGGCCCAGCGCATCGCGCGCGGATTCGCGGACTCGACCGAGGTGATTGCGGAGCACTTTCGGGGCTGCGGTTTCGCTCCGGCACGCGCATCGTCGAGCGCAGCTGCTCTCGTGGCCGCCCTCGAAGGGGCACGGACGATCGCCCGCCTGGAGCGCACCCCGACGATCTTCGAGGCGCTGGCGGAGGTGAGCTGCCGGGGCTGCCATGCAGCCGCGAGCTGATCGGCCTTCGAGCCGGTGACCGAGGGGGCAAGCGCGGGGGCGGAGGTAGCGGCCCCTGTCCCAGAGGCTGGCAGTCGTGCCTGGACAACGCCCGAGGCCAGATCGAGCCGCATCCGCGCGGCTCTTGGCCGCTACGTGGCCGCGGCTTTGCCCTCGGATGCCCTCGTCTGCTTGGGTACTGGAGTCGCGGGTGCCGGCGCGCGCAAGAGCACGCGTTGCCGAGCGCCAACCGCTCCATGAAGGAAAGATTCCGATGCCCGCACCGAGGGTGCAGCGGATAGATCCCAGGGCAGGGTCTTCTCCAATTCCGGCCCAAGTGGGTCATGACGTCGACGCATTTGGCGATATCCATGCCCGCCGTGCAGACGCTCAGGACCCGCGCGCGGCGCAGCTCTCCGGCCCGAGGCGGCCGCCCGGTGCCAGCGCGCCCGGTGCTGGTATGTCGCCCCGCGCTTGTTGCGCGTAGCGGCGTGGCGGCATCCCCATCGCCCGTTTGAACGCTGCACTGAAGGAGCTTTCCGATTCGTAGCCCAGATGCTGGGCGACCTTCGCCACCCGGGCCCCGGGCTCGGCCAGCTGCCTGGCCGCGATGAGCATGCGAAGCTGCGTGAGGTAGTCCAGCGGCGTCATGCCCACCGTGCTCCTGAATCGGGTCGCGAACGCGGTGCGCGACATCGCGCTCGCGCTGGCCAGCGAGGCCACGGTCCATCGCCGCGACGGAGCGTCGTGCATGGCGGCGATGGCGACGCCCATGCGCGCGTCGGCGAGCGCGTACAGCCACCCGGATCGCGTGTGGGCCACCTCGGACGCGTGAAACCGCAGGATCTTGACCAGCGCGATGTGCGCCAGATGATCGACGACGAGCTCGCAGCCCGATCGGCCCTGTTGCAGCTCGTCGATCATCTGCCCGATCGCCTCGCGAAGCCTGGCCTTCGCCTCGGGGTCCTGGACGCGCACGACGGTGTCCAGCCCCCCGAGCAGGAACCGGGAAAAGCCGGCCTCGAATTCGAAGTGGGCGGCGAACATCATGCAGCGCCCGCCACCGTTGTACGTCTCGATCGAGCCGTTGGGCCGGCCCGCGAAGACGACCGCGGCATCCCGGGGAGGCAGCTCCAGGTCGCTGGCCAGCATGAAGCCCCGGCCGCTGGGCAGCACGACGCAATCGCCCGCGCGCAGATGGAAGGCCTGCGCCTCGCCTTCGACCCGCAGCCAGCACTCCCCGGACTCCACGCAATAGAGGTACGCGCCCTCGTGGGCCGGAAACCGGATGGCGAGGTCTCCCCCGACATCCGTCGCGCCGACGGTGATGCTGCGGGGCCTCGACTGACGGATGACTTCGGACAGAGGATCCATCGAAGGCTTGAACGAACGAATAGGAAAAATGAACAGTTCATCATAGATCATCCAAGGTCCGGTCCCTACAGTGAAGCCCTCGACGCGGATGCCCAGGGGTCTCGAGGTTCCGGGCCGGTACGTCGATCCCCCTCTCAAGGAGCATCCGATGCCCACCCTCTCCAACCGGGCCGCCTGGGTCCAGGCCAAGGGTCAGCCCCTGACCGTGGCGGCCGCGCCGATGCCGCAGCCCGGCGCCGGCGAACTCCTGGTTCGCAACCGGGCGCTCGCCCTGAATCCCTTCGACGGCGTCGTCCAGACGCTTGGGGGGCTGGTCACGCCCTGGGTGAGCTACCCTGCGATCCTGGGATCGGACGTCGCGGGGGACGTCGTCGCCGTGGGACCGTCGGTTAGCCGCTTCCAGCCGGGCGACCGCGTGCTGGGTCTGGCGCTGGGGATCGACAAGCTCGCCAACCGCGCCTGCGAAGGGGCGTTCCAGCACTACGTGATCCTGCGGCAGGAAGCCGCCACGCCCCTGCCGGACGGCATCGGCTTCGAGCGAGCCGCGGTGCTGCCGCTCGCAGTCGCCACGGCAGCCAGCGGATTGTTCCTCGACGATCAACTTGGTCTGCGCAGGCCCTGCGTGCAAACGCCGGAGCCGACCGGCAAGACCCTGCTCATCTGGGGGGGCTCCACCAGCGTCGGCAGCGCGGCGATCCAGCTCGCGGTCGCCGCTGGCTACGAGGTCGTGACCACCGCGTCGCCGAGAAACTTCGACCACGTGCGACGACTCGGCGCCAGCCACGTCTTCGACTACCACGACGCGAACGTCGTCGCGAGCATGGTGCGGTTCCTCGGGGGCCGCGACATGGCGGGGGCCTTGGCGATCGCGGTGGGCTCCGGTGCACCGTGCATCGACATCCTGGGCCGTTGCCAGGGGCGTCGCGTCGTGTCGATGGCCAGTGCCCCGTCGCCGATCGACGATGCGCCGCTGGCCAGGCAGCTCGTCTGGAAGCTGAAGCGCCTGCCGCGCTTGGCCGCAGGCTTCCTCGGGCTTGCAATTCGAGCGCGTCTGCGGGGCGTCGAACTTCGATCGATCTGGGGCACGGCGCTCTTGAAGGGACCGCTCGGCGCGCAGATCTTCCACGACTTCCTGGGCCCAGCGCTGGCAAGCGGACGCTTCGTTCCCGCGCCCGAACCCCTCGTCGCAGGGCAGGGCCTGGATGACATCGCGCAGGCCCTGGCCCTTCTGCGGCGAGGTGTCTCAGCCAGAAAGGTCGTTGTATCGCTCTAGCGTCGGACTCACAAGTGGCCGCATCACCAGCGATCGGCCATGGCCGACTGCAGCTGTTGGAGCCTAGGCAGTGCGAGATCTCGCGTGCGGTGGAGAAGCTTGCTTCCCGTGATGTCCGCAAGCGGACGGAGGAAGTTGACGGCGCGGGCAACCGCTGGCAGCAGCAGAGCGGTCGTCGCCACGAGCCGCAGCCAACGGCTGCTCAGGCCGAGCTGAAGACGCCTAGCCAACGGCGGGAGGTCGGCCTGAACTGTGGGCGCCGACGCCGATTTGAGCCACATACCGTTCGGCAACTGGGCCATGGCAAATGCGCTGTGCGAGCCGTCAAGCTTGAATTTCGGTGCGTTCCAACCGGCTCACTGCAAACCTGGCGCAGGGCTCAAATCAGCAACGGCTTCAACAACTTAGTGGCGCAGGAAGAACCAGGCAGTTGCCGCGACGCCACCGATCCAGGCGAGCACGATTACGGCGGCCGCGACTCGACTGACCGGCCGCGCCCCAGCCAGACTTGCCGTCGCTCGGTGCTCGGCCATGACATCGGCAGGAACCAATCGCAGTGCCAACACGATGCCCAGGGGCACGATCACCAGATCATCCACCAAGCCCAGCACGGGGATGAAATCGGGAATCAGATCCACGGGCGAGAGCACATAGGCCGTGACGGCTGCTGCCACCGCCTTGGCATACCAAGGCGTACGAGGATCGCGGCTGGCCAGCCAAAGGGCATGCACGTCGCGCTTAAGCGAGCGGGTCCATTGTCTAGCGAACTTCAGCATGTCGAGGGCCAAGGGGAATCCAGAAACTCCGTGGGCGCTCGTGGGCGGCCACCGCTGCAGGAGCGTAGCGCTGCATGTCCGCGCCGTGGGCCGTAGCAATATGCACGATGGCGGCTGCGCCAAATGCCCCCAATAACAGCGCAGCGAGCCCGCGCTCGCGCAAGCATTCCGTGCACTGGTAGGTGTAGGCCATCGCCACCAGCGCGACCCAAGCGACCCCGAATCCCAGGCCGCCCAGCACGTCCGACAGCCAGTGCGCACCCAGATAGACCCTCGACAGCCCGATCAGCAAAACCAGCGCGATGGCTGCGGCTCCACCCATGCGTTGCCAATGCGGGGAGGCCCGCCGCAACAACAGCCAAGATAGCAGTCCGTAGACCACGGCGCTCATGACGGCGTGGTCGCTGGGAAACGAAAACGCCTGGGCGCCAGCGTACAGCGGCATCGGCCGCGGCCTGTGCAGCGCCAGCTTGATGACCTGGGCCAGGAGCTGCGCCACGCCGACCGCCCCCACCCAGTACGCCGCGCTCAGCCACAGCCTGCGCGCCACGAACCAGGCGAGCGCGGCCACGATCAACGGCAGCAGCACGGCGGCGTCGCCGAGTTCGGTGATGCCCACCAACAGGTGATCCGTGGTCGTGCCGCGCAGCGCCTGCGCAAGGTGGAAGACCTGCACATCCACCAGCACCAGGGGATCATGGCTGAGCACATCCTCCAGCACGCCGAAGAACAACCAGGCACCGCCGATCACCAGCAGCGCCGATACCGCGAGGAACACCTTCGGGCTGTCGACGCCGATGAGCCAGCGCAACACTTCATGCCGATCCCAGCGGCGGTGGCGTGCGCGACCCTCGGGCACGGACAGCGCGACGGCGCGGCTCCAGTGCAACGCAAGCATCCCGGCAGCGGCGATCGCCGCGCATTCCAGCCATGCAGTGCCCGACAGAATGCGCAGCGCAAAGAACTCGCGAAGCTGGGGTACCAGCAGCGTCGGGAGGAACGACAGCACCATGGCGGCGACCAGCCAGGCCCGTCGGGCACGCAAGGGCGCTGCCGCCAGTGCCAGCACCCACAGCGCGGTCGCGAACAGCACCAGCGTGGCCGCACTGCGCGCTTGCGGCAGAGTCCCCCCGCTCTGCACGCGCACCAGGTCGAAGGCCGCAAAGGCCGCGGCGGCCACGAACAACCCTGCCGGAATGGCGAATCGCAGCACCCGCTCGACAAAACCCGGGCACAGACGCTGCCCGTTGGGCTCCAGCGACAGCAGGAACGCGGGTACGCCCAGGGTCAGCGCGTCGACCAGGGAAATGTTCCTGGGCAGGAAGGGAAAGGCCACTCCGGCCACCCCCACCGCAAGCGCCAGCAGCATGGCGTAGACGCTCTTGGTCAGGAACAGCACGGCCACGCGTTCGATGTTGCCTACCACCCGGCGCCCCTCGGCCATCACCGCCGGCATGCCGGCGAAACGGTTGTCCAGCAGCACCAGTTGCGCCACGGCGCGCGACGCGGGGGTGCCAGCGCCCATCGCCACGCCAACATCGGCGCGCTTGAGCGCGGGGATGTCGTTGACACCGTCGCCGACCATGGCCACCGCGTGGCCCGCGGACTGCAGAGTGCCGACGATCAACTCCTTCTGCCGTGGCGAGGTGCGTGCGAACACGCTGCGCGCAAGCACCCGTGCGGCGAGCTCGGCGTCGCTGAGCCGGGAGGCGTCGACGACCTCGGCGGCGTCGCCGATGCCCAGGTGGCGTGCGACGCCGCCGACCGTTGCCGGATGATCTCCGGAGATCAGTCTTATCGCGACACCTTGTCCGGCAAAATCGTCCAGCGTCGCGCGAGCATCGGCACGGATCTGTTCGGACAGTAGGACCAGCGCCACCGGCCGGACCTCCATGGGCGGATGGCTCGCGTCCGGTTCACCTGCAGCGCTCGCGAGCAACAGCACGCGAAAGCCCTCCGACGCCCATTGAGCCGTTTGAGCCAGGACGGGATGGGCCGAATCGACCGAGCCGTGCTTCGCCAGCAGCACGTCAGGAGCGCCAAGCAGCCAGGTGCCGAGCCGTTCGAGCACGCCGCCGCTCCATTTGCGTGCAGAGGAGAACGCGACGCTGCGCAGCACCGCTGGCGCGCCAGGTCGCTCGGGCCAGCGCTGGGCGATGGCCAGCAGCGTGGCATTCGGCCGCGGCTCGGCGGCGGCCAATGCGGCCAGCGCGGTCAAGGCCGATGGCTCCTGGACGAGCATCTCGATGCGCGCCACGCGCAAGTCGCGCTCGGTCAAGGTGCCTGTCTTGTCCAGGCAGATCACGTCCACCCGGGCCAGCGCCTCGGTGGCGGCCAGGTCCTGCACCAGTGCGCGGCGACGCGACAGCCGCATCGCCCCCACCGCCAGCGCCAGGCTGGTCAACAGCACCAGCCCCTGGGGCACCATGGCGACCACCCCGGCCGCCCCGTACAGCAACGCCGCGCGGGCGGGCAGTCCAAGTGCGAACTGGGTGACGAACAGCAAGGTGGCTGTGGGCAACAGCGCCCAGCCCACGACGCGCAGGATGCGGTCGATTCCCGCGCGCAAGTCGGAATGGGCGAGGTTGAAACGCCTCGCCTGCCGCTCCAGCCCCTGGATCCATGCTGCCTCGCCCACCGCGGTGGCACGACAACGGGCGCGACCACCGACGACCAGGCTGCCCGAGCGCAGCGTGTCGCCGGCGCTGCGGGTCACCGCATCCGCTTCGCCGCTGAGCAGGGATTCGTCGAGTTCCAGGTCCGTAGCGTCGAGCACCGTGCAGTCGACGGGAACCGGATCCCCCGCGCTCAGCTCGAGCAGGTCGTCCTGCACGATGTCCTCGGGTGCAAGGTCGACCATGCCGCCGGCGCGCAGTGCACGAGCGCGCGCCGCAGACTGCAGCGCCAGCCGATCCAGGGTGCGCTTGGCGCGCAGTTCCTGCGCGATGCCAATGCCGGCGTTGGCCACGATGACCCCGCCGAAAAGGGCGTCCTTCCAGGTCCCCACCGCGATGACCAGCAACCACAGCGCACCCAGCAGTGCGTTGAAGCGGGTGTACACATGTGCGGCGACGATCTGCCGCAGCGTTCGACTGGGCCGCGAGCGCGTTCGGTTGACTTGTGCGCGTGCAATCCGCTCGGCGACTTGCGCGTCGCTCAAGCCGCCGGGTAAGCGCAATTCATCCGGTTGGGCCGCCATCATGGTCCCTTCGACGTGCGTGGAGCACCGCGCAGTGGCCTCTCCATGGGGCGCGACACTGCGTCTGGGTTGCATTGTCCGCGAGCCGTTGCGGCGTCGCCTTGATCCGGCATGTTCCTATCGTTGTGTTCTCGCGCCTTGGCTATGTCTACCCTAAGTCTGTTTGTGGATACTTCATCTTGCCGACAAGCCATCCATGCTCGCGAGCCCATGAACGACACCGAAGCCGCTGCAGACAGACTGCGTCGAACCCAATCGGCGCCGTTTCCCTCGCCGGCGCCTCTACGCTCGAGGATGGGCCGCATCGCCGCGTCGGTTTTTCTAAACGAATGGATACGCCATCCGGCGAAGGTAGGCGCGGTGTGGCCGAGTTCGGATCGCCTCGCACGACGAATGGCCACCTGCGTGCCGCGATCGGGCGACGGACTGGTGATCGAACTGGGTGCCGGAACCGGGTGCGTGACCAAGGCCTTGCTGGAGGGCGGCATTCGTGCGGACCGCCTCGTGGTCGTGGAACGCTCCTCGAACTTCGTTCGGCACTTGCGCCGCAGTTTTCCCTCGCTCAACATCCTGCATGGCGATGCGCAGCACTTGGCGGAACTCGTGCCACCCGCAGCGAAAGTGGACGCCATCGTTTCCAGCCTGCCCTTGCGATCGCTCCCACAGGCGGATGCGCGGCAAATCGTTTCGCAATGGCAACAGCTGCTGCGCCGCGGCGGACACGCCGTTCAGTTCAGCTACGACCTGCGCAACAGACTGCACCATGAACCGTCGGGCCTCAAGCTGCGCGACAGCCAGGTGGTCTGGGCCAACGTGCCGCCGGCGCGGGTTTTCGTTCTTGAAGCATGCTCCTGAATCGGCGAATGGACCTACGATCCCAGGCCGCCATCAGGCGTCGATCGGTATGGCCAACATCCCGCGCATGCTTATGCCCGTGTGCCTGAAGGCCGCGTTCAGCCTCGGACAAGTTCCAGTCGGAACAAGAGACCTCGTCCATCGGGACCGTCATGCAGCGAAAGTTTTCCTCCCATTCGCCTGGCCGCCTCCAGCGCGATGGCAAGTCCCAGTCCGGTACCTTCAAACTGATTGTCATGCAAGCGTCGAAACGGCTCGAACGCGCTTGCACGCGCCGAGGCGCAAATGCCCGGCCCTGTGTCCACCACGTCGCAGCGAATTCCGCTTGGAAGCTCGCGCAGGCTCACCGTCACGTGACCGCCGGACGGCGTGTACTTCAGCGCGTTGTCGACGGCGTTCGCCAAGACCATGCGCAATAGGAGCGGAGAGGCGAGCGCCGTGACCTCCTCAGGTGCGTCAAGCCCGAGGTCGAGGCCCCGCAGCCTCGCGGCGGTATGCCAGCCCCCAAGCCATTCATAGATCAAACTGCGTACGCCTATGGGCGCGAGCTCGACCTTGCGCCCCTCTGCCCCCGCCAGTGCAAGCAGTTGCTCGGTGAGTCTGCCGGCTCTCGCAATGCCACGCTCCAGGGGTACGAGTCGTTCCCTCGCCTGGTCGAGCGATACCGCGTTGCCGATGTTGGCCACCTGAACGGCCAGGGCCGTCAGCGGCGAACGCAGTTCGTGCGCCGCGTCGGCGATAAAGCGCTGCTGCTGGCGTGACAGACGGTCGGTGCGTTCCAGCAGAGCGTCGATGGCATCGACGAAAGGACGAATCTCGTCGGGAATTCCTTCCAACCGCAGTCTGGTGGCGTTTTCGATGCTGAGCGTACGCAGGTCCTTCGCCGCTGCGGAGATGGGGCGAAACACCCGCCGCACCAGGACACCGAGAAGCCAGAGCAACGGTGGCAGCAACAACGCGGACGGCAGCAATGCGTGCCAAGCGGCATCCTCCGCAAGGTCATTACGGGCATCGAGGGTCTGCGAAACCACGGCGGTATACCCTGCGTGTCGACGTACCAGGACTCGGGTCGGCCCTGACGCCCCTTGAGCGGCGTGCAGTCCGTCGGACCAACTCCGGCGATACCAGGTCGGCGTCGGGTCGATGGGCAGCAGCGCAACCCGAATGCGTGCGTCGTCATCGCCCAGGCGCAGGCGGCCGAAGGTCGATGCGTCGCGACCCGGGTGCGCTAGTGCCAGGGCAGCGACTTGGCGCAGCATGTCGTCTTGGAATGCCCGAAGGTCGCGCAAAGTCAGCAGGAACTGAGCCACCGCGCCCAGCGCGCCGAAAAACACGACGCATGCTCCGACGGACAGCAGCAGGCGGCGCTGGAAGGAGTAGCTCATGCGCCGGGCGACGACCCCGAGACGGCCCTGCGCGACTTGCCGCGGGCGTAGGCGAGCCACAGGCGCGCCAGGGCCCCGGCGGCGGAAGTATCGGGCACCTCGGCCAGCAACTTCTCACCAGCCTTGAGAGAGCCCGCCTCGATCTGGGCGATACCGAGTTCGAGCCGGGCCCGGTTCGGATGCGCTAGCCGGCCCTTGCGGACGCCTTCCTCGATCCACGCGACCGCCTGGCGCGCTTGTCCATAGCCGAGGCAGTCCCAGCCGAGGTTGACCAGCGCACCTCCGTCCGTGCGGCTCGCAGCCACCGAGTGTTCATGCGGAAGTTCGGCCAGATCGGCGGCCGCCGCATGCCGCGCCATGGTCAGGAGGCGCTGCTCGCGTGACGCATCGGCCGAATGACCGAGCACGCCTGCGGAGGCGCCGCGGGTCAGAGTGGCCACGGCGAAACCCGGCAGCCCCTGTTGCAGGGTCACTTCGGCGAGGTCCACGTAGGCGCCGGAGTCGGCAAGCGACCCAGTGAGCAGGCGCAGGTAGCCGGCGGCTACATCCAGACCCTGCCCGAACCCCGGCGCCGAGCTTGCGTGGTCGATCAGGGTCTGCCAGTAGGCCGGCCGCGGGTCGAGCACGACCAGCTGTTCCAGCGTGGCCAGATAGCCCGACTGTTCCTTGCGCTGGCGCTGGCAAGCGGCCAACAACTGCAACCGGGGGACGCTGGTTCCATTGACAGCGATGTCATGCCGCAGGTCCTGCTCGGCGGAAGCTGCATCGCCCGCCAGATATTCGGCCTGGGGCAGCAGCTCGACGGTCGCCGCATCCGCTCCACCGGCTTGCCGGTAGCGTCGCAGCCAGGTCGCGGCGTGCACGTAGTCATGCGCTTGGTAGAGCAGCTCGCCGATGCTTTGCATCATCGTCAGGCGTTCGGGCGCCTGCAGGGTCGCTCCGGCGATCACCTTCTCGAAGGCGTGTGCCGCAAGCGCATCGTCGCCCGCGCCCGCAGCAGCCGCGCCGCGAAAGCGCTCGATCAACAATCCTTCGGCAGGAGTGAGGTGTGGCGTGGCATCGGCCTTCTGCAGCACACGCAACGCCGAGCGCCAGTGCTTGCCGGCCATCAGCGCTTGCGCTTGCTGAAGGGGCCTGGCGAGCTCGGGCCGCACACTGACGGCATCGGCAGCGTGGGAAGGATCCAGTCCGCACAGCACGAACAAGGCTGCCGTGCAGGCCGCGCGCAAGATCTGAGGCATCTTGGAAGCTTTCATCGAGGGCGGCACGGCTTATCGGTTGTCGACGATACCGATGGTCTTCAAGCCGAGGCGCTGCGAATCGGCCATCACTTCGGCCACATAGCGATAGGCAACGAGCTTGTTGGGGCGCAGGTGCACCTCCGGCTGCACCGCTTGTGCAGCCGCTGAGCGGATACGTGCATCGAGCGCCGCGCGATCAGGTACGGATACCCCGTTCCAGCTGATGCTTCCGTCGAAGTCGATATCGATGTCGACTACCGGAGGGGGTGCGACCAGAGGCGGCGGATGGCCTGTCGGCAGGTCCATCTTCACGGCGTGGGATTGAATCGGAATGGTGATGATCAACATGACCAGCAGGACCAGCATCACGTCGATCAGCGGGGTGGTGTTCATTTCCGTGAGCACCTCGGGCTCGTGGATTCCCGCGGTCATTCCGAGATTCATCGCCATGGTGGTGTACTCCGTGTTCGGCGCCGAACGGATGGATCAATGCCCGTGCGGCTGTGGCTGGGTGATGAAGGCGACATGCGCGATGCCCGCGCGCTCGCAGGCGTCGACAACTTTGCCGACGTATTCGTAGCGCGCATCCTGGTCGCCGCGAATCTGAATGTGTGGTTGCGGCAGCTGCGTCGACACGGCCTCCAGACGGGCGAGCAGGGTCTTGTCGTCTGGCAGGCGACGGTCGCCCCAGTAGATGCCCCCACTGCGGTCTACGGATACGTCGATGTCCCGAGGCATGACGTGGGCTGGCTGGTCGCGGAACTTGGGCAGGCTCACCGGGACGGTGTGCAGCACCACAGGAACGGTGATCAGGAAGATGATCAGCAAGACCAGCATCACGTCCACCAGGGGCGTGGTGTTGATCACCGCCAGCACCTCGTCGTCGCCCGGCTCGGAGCCGATGGAAATCGCCATGGCTCAGGCCACCTTGCTCAGGCGCGCAGCCGGCAGGTCGTCCGACGGCCTGCCGCTGAGTAGAACCGCATGCAGGTCCGAAGCAAAGCTGCGTACGCGCTCCGTGGCGAGTTTGTTACGCCGCACCAGAAGGTTGTAGCCCAGTGCCGCGGGCACCGCGACGGCCAGGCCCACCGCGGTCATGATCAGCGCTTCGCCGACCGGGCCGGCGACCTTGTCGATTGACGCCTGGCCGGAGATGCCGATAGCCGTCAAGGCATGATAAATACCCCAGACTGTACCGAACAGGCCTACGAAGGGCGCTGTCGACGCCACCGTGGCCAACACTGCGAGCCCGCCCTGCAGGCGACTGGCGATTTCGTCGACCATGCGTTGCAACGATAGCGTGACCCAGGTGTGCAGGTCGACGCGATCGCCCAGCACGCCTTCGTGGTGCTCGGCGGCCCGTTGGCCGGCGGCGGCGAGACGCCGGAACGCCCCGTTGGCGGGAAGAGTCTCGATGCCCTGCTGCACGGACGCGGCTGTCCAGAAACCCTGCTGCGCCTGGCGCGCCTGCGCCAGCAGGCGTGACTGCTCGATGAGCTTGGTGATCAGGATGTACCACGTGCCCATGGACATCAGCAGCAGCGCCACCAGGGTACCGCGCGCGATCAGATCGCCGTGCGCCCACAGCGCGCCCAGGCCGTAGGGGTTGGCGACTTCCTTCGAGGCGGCGAGGGCTGGGACCAGGCTCGCCGAGGCGCCGAGCGCACCGAGTGCAGCGGCACGGCGCGTGAATCGAAGCAAAGGGGATTTCATCAATGATTTCTCCAGGTTGGAACGACCCGCGGTCACGGGGTCAGTCCTCGAGTTTCCAGACGTAACGAATATCCGCCCACGACTGCACCGGCTTGCCGTCGACGGTACCTGGCTTGAACCGGCACTGCGAAAGTGCCCGCAACGCAGCCGTGTCCAGCATCTTGAAGCCACTGCCGTGGGCGACGGTTCCCGACAGCACGTGACCGTCGATTCCGATCAGGAAGCGCAGCGTCACAGTGCCGGACTCCTCCAGACGCCGAGCCATCGCTGGATACTTGGGTTGCGGGCAGGAGTGCGCGGCGTCGATCACCGGCGCCGTGCTGGGCACCGGCACAGTCACCTGTGCAGGTGGCGGCGCGGGCGTTGGCCGTGGCGCAGGCGCTACATGCGTGACTACGGCGATGGCGTGGTGCACCACCGGTGCAGCTTGCACCGCGATCTGCGGCGGCGGAATGTAGGCCGGGGGCGGCGGCACGACCAACTTCGGAGGCGGCGGTGGAGGCGCTTCGGGAGGAGGTGGCTTGGGTGCGACAATGATCTTGGCCACCAGCGGCTTGCTGAGCACGTCGACCATCTGCTTGCCCAGGCCGAGCGCCAAAGCCAGGATCAAGGCGACGTGCAGCGCGATCACCAGGCCCAGGCCCAGCAGTCTGCGCGCCGCGGGAGCCGGCACCGGTGGCGGCGCGGCGAGAGCATCCAGATTCATGGGTACTTCAGTCAGAAGAAGGCAAAAGCAAATACTCCTGGGCGGCTCCGTAGACCCGCGCAGGAGAAAACGCCACTACTCCGGAACCAGGACGGTGAATCAGAATGCGGTAGCCAAGGTCAGGTACACGGTACGGGGCGCCCCGGGCAGCGCCAGCGCGGTCCCGGCCCCAGCCCCGTAGGTTCCGCCCGACGAGATGTACTCGAAGGCGTTGTACTGCTTGTTCATGACGTTATCCACCTCGATGGTGGCCTTGAACAGCTTGCCGTTCATCGGCACATCCCACTCGGCCGACGCGTTGAAAATGCCGTAGGCCGGGATCTTCTGATCGCTGGTGATGTTGTTGCCGTTGTCGAACATGTACTGGCTGCCCGTGTACACGTAGGTCAGGCGCGGCTTGATCAACTGGCCGTTGCGCAGGTGCACGATGTCGTACAGGCCGAGGTTGAGGTTGTAGTTCGGCGTGTTGGCGACCTTCACGTCGTGGAAGGTTCCGTTGCCGTTGCTGTAATCCTTGAACTTGGCATCCACCGCACCGAAGTTCACGAACGCATACATGTCGCGATAGACGTCGGCATCCGCGTAGATGTTGATCGCGTCGTAGGTGGATCGCCCGAGGGCCAGAAGACCGCCGCCCGAGGGCAGCGCGGTCGAGAGCAGCTCGTTGCTGAACAACAGGTGCGAATATGCGATGGTGGCCGACACGTCGGACATCGAGCCGACACGGTCCCAGTGCATCTTCAGACCGGCTTGGTAGTCCTGGCCCTTCTCCAGGTGCACCATGGACGGCGGAAGGGTCACGTACGGGCCGACGCCGCCTCCGTTCTCAGGCTGTCGGTAGGAAACTTCGTAGCTCGCGAACGGGGCCAGCCAGGGAAGCGCCTGCCAGTTCACGCTGATCCCCGGCTCGATCTTGGTGAACGTCTTCGTTGCCGCCTGCGCGGGCTGCCCATTGGTCGAATACACGCTGAGGTCGGTTCCCGTCGCATTGGGGAACTGGGCGGCGCCGTTCGGCGTGAAATCGATCAGGTAATTGACCAGGCGAACCCCTGGCGTGACATGCACGGAGTTCGTCGGGCTCCAGGTGTCCTGCGCGAACAATGCGAGGTCCCACTGGTTCCAGATGTCGCTGTCGTAATTGCCATCAGGGTTGCTGGGCCCCACGCCTGGAAGGCCGCTGTAGAGCTGCTCGACGGAGTGATAGTTGGAATACTGGGCGTAGCCGCCGGCGGCGATATGGTTGTGAGGCAGATCGATCTCGTCCCACAACTTGTCTCCGATCACGTAGCTGTGGGGGTTGTTGGTCTCGTACTTGCCCGTGTCGCTGGTGCTCCACTGATAGTCGTGCAGGCTCGTGTAGTGCAGGCGCTCCTCATGGGTGAAATACACCATGTTGTGCAGCACGGAATCGTCGGAGATCGCCAGGTTCACCTTGGACCACAACATCTGGATCTGGTTGGTGTCCCACTTCCAGTTCACGTTTTTGGCCAGGGTGGTATAGAAGCCGCTGGTCTGCTGGCTGAAGGGAATGCCCCCCAGGTTGTTGCCATTGGCGTCGTAGCCGTTGACCCCGACACCTGGAATGGGTACGACGGGCGTGGGCAGCGGACGGAACGCACCGCTGTATCCGGCGTAACCGGCAAAGCTGATGTCGCCGTTGTCGAGCAGTTTGCGCGACTTGAAGTACAGAGCATCGTTGTGACTGGGCTGATCGAATCCGTCGGGCCCGCGCATGAAGCTGCCGGATTTGTTGCCGCCGGCGAACAGCACCGTCTCCCAGCCGTCGTGCAGGCCCGTCTGCAGGCTCGCATACAGATTCTTCGCGCTGTAGCTTCCGATTGTCAGCGCGGCCTCGCCCCCTGCCTTGGCAGTGGGCTGAAGGGGTACGAAGTTGAGCGCGCCGCCGATATTGGTGTACCAGCGATCCTTCGGATCACCCGGGCCGTAGGTCACACCCATGGTCTGCAACACCGCCGATTGCGGGATCAGTGTGGCCTGCCACAGACCGTTGCCGGGGTTGTTCATCGGAACCCCGTCGAAGGTGATGCCGAGGCTTCCGTTGTCCAGTGTCGCCGTGAAATTGCCCCAGCCGGCCTTGATGCCATTGATGCTAAAGGTGGTCTTCTGGGACCCGGTGTTTCCGTAGGACGCGGCGCTCACGCCAGGAATCAGAGACAACGCGTGGGCTACGCCCCCGACCGCACCGGCCGCGCGGATCTGATCCTGGTCCATGGTCTTGGTGCTCTGCCCCGAGCGGAAGCCCTTGGCGTGGCGCTTCTTGCGCGCGGTGACGATCACTTCGTCACTGGCGGTGCCCAGATTGACGGTGCTCGCAGTCGAGGCCGACGGGCCAGACGGGGCTGCTTGGGCCGACAGATCGGCAGCGGCCGCAATACAAGTATGACCCAGGGCCATCGAGGCCAAGGCTGCGGCGACGGCGAGCGAAGTCGCTTTGTGGTTCACGGATTCCCCCAGACGGATTGGCGAAGCGGGTCGGCCGTGTTGCTGATCTTTGCCGCAACATGACCGAAGATGTCTGGAGGATTACAGACGCGTGATGTGAACCGGGCGTGATGAAATGCTTAAGGGTTTCTTCGACAGCTGCATCCTCGCCGATGCGCCGGGCCTCAGCCGAGTTCGTCGATCATCCAACCCGCTCCGCGTACGTTGCGAATCAAGTCGGCGCCAAGCTTTCTGCGTATGCCGTGGATCAAGACGTCGAGCGAGCTCCTGGCGTCGGCCTCCTTACCGTATACGCGCACCTGTAGCTCCTTCCTGCTAAGAACTTCTCCGGGGCGCGCCAACAACGCCTGCATCAATGCCGCCTCGTGGGCCGTGAGCACCGCGCGACGCTCGCCGCGAGTCGCCTCGCGACTCTCCAGGTCCAGGCGCAGGCTGCCGTATCCCAATTGCCGAACCGCAGGCCCTCGGTGCCTGCGTAACACAGCGCGTATGCGCGCGGCCAGCTCGACGATGTCGAAGGGCTTGACGACGTAGTCGTCGGCTCCAAGATCCAGGCCCTCGGCCCGGTGCACGACTTCGTGACGTGCCGTGATGAGGATCACCGGGACCCAGTCTTCTCGAAGGCGCAGCAGGCGCAGCAGACTCAGTCCATCTACCCGCGGCAGCGTGATGTCCAGCAGGACCATCTGGTAGGCGTGCTCACGCAGTGCGCTATTGGCGCTGTCGCCGTCTCGGGCGACCTGCACGTCATAGCCCGCATCCCCGAGCGCCGTGCTGACCGCCTCGGCGATCATCTCGTCGTCTTCCACGAGCAACAGCTTCACGATGATTCCAAGATGCAGGCGTAGGGAGACGTCACTTCCCGAACACTTTCACGCAACCGTCGGCGCAGGCGCTGTCGCCCGCAGCCACCGGAACGAAGGCGCGTCCGTCGATCGGATCCGCTGCCACGGAATGGGCATGACGGCCGCTGGGAAGGTTGGCGATCCAGCGCCCATCGCGCGCATCGATCACCCCCAGCACCGGCCCACCCGGGTTGGCCACGGCCGCGAGCAGGAAGTCGCCAAGCGCCCGGTCGTACCAGACCTCGTCGGACCCGCCGACTTGATCGTAGGTCCGCAGGAGCTTGCCGGAGGCGGGGTCGATCAGAAGGGTCTTCGCCTCGAAGCCGGCAGCGACCGCGTCGTCGCTGCAGCCGACCAGCAGCTTGCCGCCAGGACCGAGCGCCAGTCCCGCGGGCATGCATCGACTCAGCTCGTGCATGCCCACCAGGCGTGCGCTGCGCGGGTCGATCACCGCAACCCCTCCTTGGGCCGCAATGTCGCTCCATTGCGGAACGGCCACGTACACCATGCCGCTGCGCGCATCCCATAGCGGCTGCTCCAATCCGTCGGTGGCCTGAGGCAGCATCAGGCGAGCGCGAACGCGGTAGGGAGCTCGGGTGGAGATGAAGCTGAGGAAGGGCGGATGATCCGCGTTATTCGCGGCGATCACCAGATGGTCCCGCGGGTCGTATGCGAGTTCGTCCACGCGCTTTTTGCCGCCGGTCGAGATGGTGGCGACGATGCGGCGCGAAGCAATGTCCGCCACGCGAACCCGGCTGGCACCGTCACCTGCCCAGACTTGCTTTCCCTGCGCGATGAGCACGCCGTTGGGACCACCTTCGCCCCCGCTCCTCGGCCCTGCGAAGCCAGGCACACGGCCCAGGAATCGCAAGGTACGTGTGTCGATCAGGTCTATACCGTGGTTGGAACGGTCGGCGAAGGCGTACACGCCGTCCTGTGCGTAGCCGATATCGAAACTCCGCAAGGAATGGCCGGGCACGTGGATCGTACGAACTTGCTGGGAAATGGGCGCTGCCTGCACCATGCCAGCGACACATGCCAGGAGGATGAGGCCAGACAGAAGACGGGAGATCGAGGATGTCATGCGAAGCCTTGAGCAAGCGGGCGAACAACGCACGGCCACGGAGACGGACGGTCCGCGCGGGGATGAAAGCGGCGAGACCCTACCAGGAGCGACTTAGCCTCGACTGAGGCTGCTGCGCCTGCCCCCGGGCCGGGTGGCGCTCGCGAGGATTCGAAGCGCACTGATCGGTTCTCGTCAGGCGCGCAGCAGGCCCCTGGCAATCGGGCGCGCCAACAGCATCCTGTAGACGCTCTGGAGGCGAGTCGTGCAGGCCACCCCGATGCTCTGCCACAGCGGCACGATGACGGCGCTGCACAGGGTCGCGACCATCAACGACCCTGCCATGTCCAGCGGGAAGTGCAAACCGACGTAGACCCTCGCCCAGCCGACGAGCAGTCCGACGACGAGGGTCGCCGCGCCGACGCGTTTGAGCCCGCCGAGGAGCAGCCCCAGCCCGATGGAGGTGAAAAGCGTCAGGTGGTCGCTGGGAAACGATGCGTCAGGCACATGGGACGTCCAGGTGTGGCCCAGCCCGATCACGAAGGGACGAGGCTGGTACCAGGCGAGTCCGATGAGCTGATTGGCCCCGAGCGCGACCATGGAGATCGCAAAGGCCAGGAGAGCGGCACCGCGACGCGACGTACCACCTGCAAGCCACAGTCCGAGCAGCAGCACGGGTACGCCGTAGACGAGGTCGTTGGCGACGAAGACCGCCAGGTCGATCCACCAGCGTGGCGTGGCCGCGCCGGCATTGAGCAGCAGGAACAAGGTGTGATTGAGATTCTGGATCGCGTACATCGTCAAGTAGGGTATGGGACTCGCCGAGTATCCCCGCCCATTCTTAGCGTCGACATAGCAGGCGCGGCGCGCGGCCATGAAAAAGGCCGGGGCGCCAAACGCCACCGGCCTTGCTTGGAGCTCGCCTGCGATTACTTCTTCGCGGCCTTCGACTGCTGAGCGGCTGCGCCGGTTTTGCCATGGTGGTGGGCCATGGTCGCGGCGTTGGCAAGCAGCGGGCTGGCCAGCGCGGACAGTGCGGCGGCGGCGACGATCAGGCGGGCGAATGTACGGGAAGCAGTCATCGAAAAACTCCTCTTGAAGGTTTCTACAAGACGGCACAGCCGATGGCGGCCGCAGGGTCCGGGCGTCGGACCCTGCCGAGCACAACGCAACCGGCGTGCCACAAGAAAATACCCATTTGATTTCAAGGAGTTATCAGCAGGATCCCGGCCTTGATGGAGCCTCGAGTCCTCTCGATTCCGGGCCGTGGGCCTGAAAGCGTCGCTGATTCGGGACAAAAGTGGCTCGCTGAAGCGACAAACCTCGCAATTGCGCGGCTTTCCAGTGTCGCCATGCCCCGACAAATCGCCTGAGGCTGACATACGCTTACGAATCAGACCTGACCGAGACCGCCTGACCGTGGCGCATCTCGACGACGCGCCTCGCGCTAAATGTGGGCTAAATCTGTCTGCGCACACTCCTGCTCATGCGCTGCATCGGCGCTGCCCACGGCCAACCGGCCGTCGAGCCCATCATCCTCAGGAGTGTTTCCATGAAATTGCACAAGACCCTGGCCATCGTCGGCGCCGCCGGCGCAGCCCTGATCGCCGCGACCGCGGCGCATGCCTACGACGGCCAGAAGTATGCGAAGGACGCAGCCATCACCATGGAGCAGGCTTCGCAGATCGCCCTCGAGGCCGTTCCCGGGGCGACCATCACCGATCGCGAACTCGAACGCGAAAAGGGCGGTAGCGGACTGCGCTATTCCTTCGACCTGAAGACTCCCCAGGGGGAACGGGAAGTCGGCGTCGACGCCAGGACGGGCAAGGTGCTCGAGGACAGCGTCGAGGGAGCGAACAAGGACTGAGCCCGAAGCGGCCCCGGCGGATGCCGGGGCCCGCCCCTCGCCTCGATCACCTCCCGACCCATGACAACCACAAGCGTTGAATCCGTCCTTGCCAAGGTCCCCGAAGCCACTTTGGGTTTCTGGCTGCTCAAGATCGCCGCGACGACCCTCGGAGAGACGGCCGGGGACGCCGTGTCGATGTCCCTGCACCTGGGCTACCTGGCCGCCACGGGGATTTTCGCGGCTCTGTTCGCCGCGCTGGTTTTCGCGCAAATGCGCGCCATTCGCTTTCACCCCGTTTTGTACTGGTCGACCATCATCGCCACGACCACGGTGGGCACCACCCTGGCCGATTTTGCCGACCGCTCGCTGGGCATCGGCTACGCTGGCGGTACGAGCCTGCTGCTGGCTCTGCTGGGCGCCTCGCTGCTGCTCTGGCAGCGTTCCACCGGCAGTGTCGCGGTGGGCAGTGTGCAATCAGGCAAGGCCGAAGTGTTCTACTGGGTGACCATCATGTTTTCGCAGACCCTGGGTACCGCCCTGGGCGACTGGAGCGCCGACACGGCGGGGCTTGGCTACCAGGGTGCTGCCGTGGTGTTCGGCTCGGCGCTGGCCGTGGTCGCGCTGCTGTACTGGCGCACCGCCGCATCGCGCACCGCGCTGTTCTGGGCCGCCTTCATCCTGACCCGTCCGTTGGGCGCCGTACTGGGGGATTTCCTCGACAAGCCGATCGCCTCCGGAGGGCTCGAGCTCAGCCGGTTCGCGGCCTCGGCCGTTCTGCTCGGAGGCATGGTGATCGTGCTTCGCCTGCTGCCGCAGCGCGCCGCGGCCGTCGCGCACTGAGCCACGAGGCAAGGACGATGCGCGCGCTGCTGATCGAGGACGACCCGATGATCGCGGCGGCGATTGAGGTCGCGCTGCGCGACGCCGCCTACGCGGTCGACATCGTGCGCGACGGCGAAGCCGCCGACCGCGTGCTGCGCGACGGCCAGCATCAGATCGTGCTGCTCGACATAGGGCTTCCCGGGCGCGACGGCCTCAGTGTGCTGCAGCGCCTGCGCGAGCGGGGCGACCGCGTGCCGGTGCTGCTGATCACCGCCCGCGACGCGGCCGCCGACCGGGTACGCGGGCTCGACCTCGGAGCCGACGACTACGTGGTCAAACCGTTCGACATGGACGAACTGCTGGCGCGCATGCGCGCCGTAGTGCGCCGCCACGGCGGCCAGGCGGCCACCGAGCTGGGCAACGGCGACGTGGGCCTCGATCCGGCGACGCGCGAGGCACGGCGCGGCGATGTGCGCGTAGTGCTGACCGCGCGCGAGTTCGCGCTGCTGCATGCGCTGCTGCTGCGCCCGGGCACCATTCTCACCCGCGCCCAACTCGAGGACCGGCTGTACGGCTGGAACGAGGAGGTCGAGAGCAGCGCGGTCGACTTCCTGATCCACGGCGTGCGCAGGAAGCTCGGGGCCGACATGATCAAGAACGTGCGCGGCGCGGGATGGATGGTGGACAAGGCGCGATGAAAAGCTCCTTCCAACGACGCCTTCTGCTGCACCTCGGAATCGCCGTCGTGGGCCTGGGCCTGCTCGCGGCCGCGGCCCAGTTCGTGCTGGCCTGGCGCGAACTGCGCGAGTCGCAGGACGACATGCTGCGTCAGGTGGCCGCGCTTGCGCTGCAGCACCCTGGTCACGAACTGGCGGCCCCGTGGCGTGCGGGCATCGACGATCACGACTCGCGCATCCACGTGGCGATGCTGCCCCTCGATCCCACACCCTCGTGGCTGAGCGCGGCGGCGCCCCCTGGCTTGAGCACGGTCGACGGCCCCACCGGCCGTATGCGGGTGTTCGTGCAACCCCGTGGTCCCTACACCGCGGTGGTTGCCCAGGCCACGGACGCCAGGGACGAACTGGCCTGGAACGGTGCGCTTCGCGCGCTGCTGCCGTCACTGCTGCTTGTGCCGCTGCTGATCTGGCTGATCGGCCGCGGTGTGCGCAGGGAGTTCGAGCCGGTCGCGCGCGCCGCCAGCCACCTGGAGACGCGCTCGGCCCTGGAAGGACCCGCGCTGGAATTGGGCCCCATGCCGGCAGAGATCCAGCCGTTCGTCGACGCCATCGAGGGGCTGCTGCAGCGCACACGCGAGCTGATGCACCAACAACAGCGCTTCGTCGCCGATGCCGCCCACGAACTGCGCTCGCCGTTGACGGCGCTCGCGCTGCAGGCGCGCAACGTGCGCCATGCGCGGAGCCTGGGGGAGGCTCGGCAGCGCCTGCTCCCGCTGGAGCAAGGCATCGAGCGCGCGAGCAGGCTGAGCGAGCAGCTGCTGGATCTCGCGCGCATCGAAAGCGCCGATGCGCCGAGGCATGGCATCGACCTCGTGGCGCTGGGGCGGGAGTTGCTGGGGACGTACTTCCCGGTGGCCGAAGGTCGGGGAATCGACTTGGGCATGCACGCGCCCGCCGCGGTAAGGGTGCAAAGTTCCTCGGCGTTGCTGCGCACCATCCTGAGCAATGCGATCGACAACGCGCTGAAGTACACGCCTGGCGGCGGCGAGGTGACCCTGCGCATCGAAGCGCTTGGCGCAGGCGCACGCTGCGAGGTTGTCGACAGCGGCCCCGGGATTGCTCCGGAGCAGCGCGATGATGCCTTCAAGCCCTTCCACCGCATCGACGAGCGGGGGGGCCAGGGCACGGGCCTGGGGCTGGCCATCGCACGCGAGGCGGCGCGACGAATCGGCGCGGAGATCTCCCTGCATGATCGCCCCGACAGCGGGAGCGGTCTGGTTCTGCGCGTGGATCTGCCCGAACCGCCTCGCGTTCCGTAGATCCCGCTAGGCTCGAGTCAGGCTGGGCGGATGGCCAGGCTGGCAAGGATTCTGGCAAGGTCGACGACCGCTGCCAGTGGCATTGCGGTCGCAGTCACTAGCTGATTCCAGTGCCCGCTTTGGCCGAGGTGCCGCTCTCCAGCAACCGCAACATGTTCCGGATGGGTCGTGCCGAGTAGCGCTCCGGGCCTGAGAGGGCGGAGCGTTGACAACGGTAGGCACCGCTATCGCCCGATTGCGGTGCAGGACGAGCCAGTCGTCGTGCCCACTGCGCAGCATGCGGCCGCCCAGCCGGTCGCGAAGTCCACGCGCCGCGTGCAAAATGTTCCGCAGAATCAACGCGCTTCTGAACTCTGTCGTGAGGCCTCGCGCGCGCCGGCCTGTCGACTTCTACACTTTGTTGTCCGTTTTCGCACTTTGTTGTCCGATTCCTTTCACCCCCATGCTTCGCTACCAGATCCTCCCCGTCACACCCTTCGCCCAGAATTGCTGCCTGCTCTGGGACGACGCCACCGGCGAGGCGGTGTTCACGGATCCCGGGGGGGAGATCGAGCGCCTGGTGGAGGAGGCCCGTAGCCGAGATCTGCGCGTGGGTGCGATCTGGCTCACCCATGCGCATATCGACCATGCCGGCGCTGCCGGCGAACTGGCGCAGACCCTGGAGGTGCCCATCATCGGGCCGCACCGCGACGACCAGTTCTGGATCGACATGCTGCCTCAGCAGTCGCGCATGTTCGGCTTTCCGCCCGCGCAGGCCTTCACGCCCGCGCGCTGGCTGGTCGACGGCGACCAGCTGCGGCTCGGGGAGCTGGAGTTCGAGGTGCGGCACTGCCCGGGGCACACGCCCGGGCACGTGGTGTTCCACCATGCGCCGGCCCGGCGCTGCTGGGTGGGTGACGTGCTGTTCGCCGGTTCCATCGGGCGCACCGACTTTCCGCGCGGCAATCACCAGCAGCTGATCGACAGCATCGTCGGGCGCCTGTGGCCCATGGGCGACGAGACCGTGTTCATTCCCGGCCACGGGCCGGAGTCGACATTCGGGGTCGAGCGCCGCAGCAATCCCTACGTGGGCGGGACCTGATCGCGACCGGCCGCCCCCGAGGGGCAGGGGAACACGCGCCCGGCTCGGGCCAGCAGCACGCTTGCCGCGCAGGGCTCCTGGACGACATGGGCCGGCTCGCAGTCGCTGGCGCGTTGCAGCGCGAGGGCGAACATCGCGTCGTGGTCGATGCTGCGGCTGCGTCCGGGGCGTGAATTCGTGCTCATGTCGTTCTCCTGGATGGCGGCGTCCTGCCGCGCCTTCCCGGGGACTGGAGCAATTGTCGTGCTAACGCCTGGGCCTGATCCGCGCGTTTCGCGCAAGTGCCCGGTGTGGCAGGGAAAAATGCGCACGCAGGCGCCGCCCCGAAGCCGAAGGCCCACGGCCTCGCGGGGTATTTCAGCCCCTCGCCGTCGCCGGGCGGCGACAGACCACGCCGCGCTTGCTCTTGGAAGCCCGCAAAACCGTGCTCGGACGCTGTCGTCCCCTGGCGACAAGGGAGGGCTGCCGCCCCGGAGGCCTGGGCTCAGGCGCGGCTGACGCCGTAGCGGGCGCGGTAGTCGCGCACCTCGGGCAGCCAGCGGGCGAGTTCCGGGTCCTGCGCGGCGTCGAGCACGGCGAGCAGCGCGTCCAGGTCGGCGATCGCCACCACGGGGAGGTGATGTTCGGTCTGCACATGCTGCACGGCGGAGTGGGGCAGGGTGCTGCCGGCCACGGCAGCTTTCTCCTGGCGGTCCAGCGCGATCAGCACGGCCGCGGGCTGGGCGCCGGCGCTGCGCAGCAGGCGCAGGGATTCCCCCACCGCGGTACCGGCGGAGATCACGTCGTCGACGATCACCACCCGACCCTTCACGGGGGCGCCGACCAGGTGGCCGCCCTCGCCGTGGTCCTTGGCCTCCTTGCGGTTGTAGGCGAAGCCCACGTTGCGGCCGCGGCGCGCCAGTTCCACCGACAGCGCGGCCGCCAGCGCGATGCCCTTGTAGGCGGGACCGAACAGCATGTCGAACTCGATGCCGCTGGCCAGCAGCGCGTCGGCGTAGAAGCCGGCCAGGCGCCCCAGGCGCTCGCCGTCGTTGAACAGTCCGGCGTTGAAAAAATAGGGGGTCTGGCGTCCGGCCTTGGTGACAAAGGAGCCGAAGCGGATGACTCCACTGTCGACGGCGAAGCGGACGAATTCCTGGGCAATGCTGCTGGGTTCGGACATGGCGGGCAATGACGGCGCGAACCGGGCGGACCGCCCGGCGTTTCCTGGAGGCGAACGCCCCTGCGGCGACGCGACAGGCCGCTATGCTAAGGCCTGCCCGCCACCCCCGCGCATCGGCGAGGGCAGGCCGTGGCGCCTGCCCGAAATGCCCATGCCCGCGCCCACCCCCGCTCCCCGCAGCACGTCCCGAAGCACGTCCCGAAGCACGTCCCGAAGCACTTCCCGATCCACGTCCCCAGCCGCGACCACGCTGCGCGCGGTGTTCGCCAATCGGGGCGTGGCCTCCATGCTGTTCCTGGGCTTTTCCTCGGGGCTTCCGCTGGCGCTGAGTTCCGGCACCCTGCAGGCCTGGCTGACGGTACGCGGCGCCAGCCTGGAGGCCATCGGCCTGGCCACGCTGATCGGCCAGGCCTACGTGTTCAAGTTCCTGTGGGCGCCGCTGATGGACCGCATCGAGCTGCCCGGCCTGGCTCCCCGCCTGGGTCGCCGGCGGGCCTGGCTGCTTCCCCTGCAGGCGGGACTGGCGCTGCTGCTGGGGGCGATGGCCTGGTCGGGCATCCCGCAGGCCGGGGCCCTGCCCCCCTGGCTGGGTGTATTCACCGGCGCGATGCCTGCCGCGCAGGCACGCCTGCTGCCGGTGGTGATCCTGGCGGTGGCGCTGGCTTTCGTGTCGGCCTCGCAGGACGTGGTCATCGACGCCTACCGCACCGATCTGCTGCCGCCGCAGCAGCGCGGCGCCGGGGCGGCAGTGGTCGTGCTCGGCTACCGCCTGGGCATGGTGGTGTCGGGCGGCCTGGCGCTGTGGCTGGCAGCCGAGTGGCTGGGCTGGCGCGGCATGTACGCGGCCATGGCGGGCGTGATGGCCCTGTGCATGCTGGCCACGTTGTGGGCGCCGCGCCCGCCCGCGGGGCTTGCGGCGCCGCCCACGCTGCGCGCCGCGGTGCTGGAGCCGGCGAGGGAGTTCTTCGGGCGCCCGCAGGCCGTCGCGCTGCTGGTGGCCATCGTGCTGTACAAGCTGGGCGATGCCTTCGCGGGGGCCCTGTCCACGACCTTCCTGATCCGTGGCGCCGGCTACAGCCCCGCGCAGGTCGGCCTGGTCTACAAAAGCATGGGGCTGCTGGCCACCATCGTCGGCGCGCTGCTGGGCGGGGCCTGGCTGGCGCGCCTGGGACTGTGGCGCTCGCTGATGCTGTTCGGCCTGGCCCAGGGGCTGTCCAACCTGGCCTACTGGGGCCTGGCGGTGCTGCCGGCCTCGCTGCCGCTGATGGCCGGCGCGGTCGGGGTGGAGAATTTCACGGCGGGCATGGGTACGGCGGCCTTCGTCGCCTTCCTGTCGGCGCTGTGCGACACGCGCTACTCGGCCACCCAGTTCGCGCTGCTGTCGGCGCTGTCGGCGGTGGGCCGGGTGTACGTGGGTCCGCTCAGCGGCTACCTGGCGCAGCACCTGGGCTGGCCCGGCTTCTACCTGTTCAGCGTGGCCAGCGCCGCTCCCGGCCTGCTGATGCTGCTGGCGCTGCGCCGGCTGGTCGAACAGCGTGACCAGCCTTTGCGGCCGGCTGCCTGACGCCTCTGCCCCGCACCGGGCGGCGGCTGGATGCCTGCCGGGGGACCCTGGCCGTCCCGCTGCCTATACTGCGGCCGATGAGATCGGAATTTTCCCCTGACAAGGTCCTGCGCCTGGCGCGCGAAACCCTGCAGATCGAGGCCGCCGCCGTGCAGGCTCTGGCCGAGCGCGTGGAACGCGAGCCCCTGGCCTCGGCTTTCGCGAAGGCCGTGCGAACCTTGCTGGACTGCAAGGGGCGCGTGGTCGTCTCCGGCATGGGCAAGAGCGGCCATGTTGCGCGCAAGCTGGCTGCCACGCTCGCTTCCACCGGAACGCCCGCGTATTTCGTGCACCCGGCCGAGGCCAGCCACGGAGACCTGGGCATGGTCACCGAGCAGGATGTGTTCATCGCCATGTCCAACTCGGGAGAGGTGGAGGAACTCACGCGCATCGTGCCCCTGGTCAAGCGCATGGGCACGCAGCTGATTTCCATCACCGGCCGTGCCGATTCCACCCTGGCGCGCTATGCCGACATCCATCTCGATTGTGCCGTCGAGCGCGAGGCCTGCCCGCTGCGCCTGGCCCCTACCACCAGCACCACCGCGCAACTCGCGCTGGGCGACGCGCTGGCGGTGGCGGTGCTGGACGCGCGCGGCTTCGGCGCCGAGGATTTCGCGCGCACCCACCCCGGCGGCGCGCTGGGGCGGCGGCTGCTGACCCACGTGGCCGACGTCATGCGCAGCGGCGAGCGCATCCCCCGGGTGGCCGAAACCGTGCCCTTCTCCGAGGCGCTGCTGGAGATGACCCGCAAGGGCCTGGGCATGACCGCCGTGGTCGATGCCGGGCAGCGCCTGCGCGGCGTGATCACCGACGGGGACCTGCGCCGCCTGGTCGAGCGCGGCGTGGACCTGCGCAGCCTCACCGCCGGGGAGGCCATGCACCCGAACCCGCGCACCATCGACGCGCAGGCGCTGGCGGTGGAGGCGGTGCAGCGCATGGAGCGCCATCGCATCAGCCAGATGCTGGTGGTCGATGAGCACGGCCAGGTGATCGGCGCGCTGCACATGCACGACCTGTTCGACGCCAAGGTGGTCTGATTCCCCGCGTGACCGATTCCCCTATGTTCGACATGGCCCCCCGGGTCGCTTTCGATCCCGAAATCCTGCTTCGCGCCCAGCCCGTGCGCGTGCTCCTGCTCGACGTGGACGGCGTGCTCACGCCCGGCGACCTGCTGGTGGGCGCCGAGGGCGAGCAGCTCAAGCGTTTCAGCACCCTGGACGGCCACGGCCTCAAGCTGCTGGCCTCCTGCGGGGTGCGTCCCGTGGTGGTGTCCGGGCGCGACAGCCCCGCCTTGCGGGCGCGCCTGCGCGAACTGGGCCTGCTCGAGCACTCGGTGCTCGGGCGCAGCCGCAAGCTGCCGGGCGCCCAGGGCGTGCTGCGCGCGCTGGGCCTGGAGTGGGAGCAGGCGGCCGTGATCGGTGATGACTGGCCCGACCTGCCCTTGCTGGTGCGCGCGCGCCTGGCGGCCTGCCCGCCGCAATCCCACGCCGAGGTGCTGGCGCGGGTGCATTACCGCACCCGTGCCGGCGCGGGCGCCGGCGCGGTGCGCGAACTCTGCGACCTGCTGCTGTGCGCGCAGGGCGCCTACGCCGCCCTGCTGGAGCAGGCCGTGCGCGAGGAGTGAGCGCCATGACGCCGCCGCAGCCTGCCGCACGCCGGGGCGCGGGGCGCCCGCGCCTGAATCTGTTCCTGTGGTGGCGCCGCGTGTCCACCATGCTGCCGCTGGCGCTCATGCTCATGCTGGCGGGTTTCAGCGCCTGGGTGGCGCGCGAGGCCCTGCTGGCCATCCATCGCGCAGGGACTTCCGCCGCGGCTCCGCAAAAGCCCGACTATTTCCTGAGGGACTTCCAGACCCGCAATTTCGACTCCCTCGGGCGATCCAGCGCGGAACTCAGCGGGGCCGCGATGGAACATATTCCCGGCAACCAGACGGTACGTATCGTGCAGCCGCGCCTGCGGGTACACGACGCCCAGGGGGCGGTGACCCTGGCCAGTGCCGACGTGGGCCTGAGCAACGCGGACGGCAGCAATGTGCAGTTGTATGGCCAGGCCGTGCTGCAACGCGAGGCCCCGAAGGCGCAGACCATCACCGTGCGCAGCAGTTTCCTGAACGTGTTTCCGCAGGAACGCCGCATCAGTTCCAATCGCCCCAGCACCGTGCAGCAGGGCAACTCGGAATTCTCGGGCAACGATCTGCAGATGAACGGCCTGGACGGCACCTTCACCATGCACGGCGCCGTACGCGGCCATCTGCGCCAGGGAGCGGGCTCGTGACCAGCGGTGCCGAGGCCCGAGGGGAGGCTTCGGTGGCCGTGGTCACCGGTGCCTCCAGCGGCATCGGCGCGGCGCTGGCCCAGGCCTATGCTGCGCGAGGCTGGCGCGTGGTGCTGGTGGGACGCCGTGGCAGCGCGCTGGACGCGACCGCGATGAGCTGCGCGCAGGCCCAGGGCCTGCAGGTGGTGGATCCGGCTCGCCTGCGCCTGATCAGCGTGGATCTGCGCGACACCCAGGCCTGGTACGAGCAGGCAGTGCGGCTGCTGCAGGACTGGGGCTGCCCCCAGGTGGTGGTGGCCGCGGCCGGCATCAGCCACGGTATCGACCTCTCGCATGGGCCGGACCTGCAGGTGGCCGGCGAGATCATGCACAGCAACTGGCTGGCCGCGCTGGGCACCCTGTCTCCCTTCATCGCGCCGATGCGAGCGCGCGGCTCCGGCACCCTGGCGGCCATCGCCAGCGTCTCAGGGGTGCGCGGCCTGCCGGGCCACGCGGCCTACAGCGCCAGCAAGGCGGCGCTGATCCATTCCATGGAGAGCCTGCGCGTCGAGCTGCGCGGCAGCGGGGTGCGCGTGGTCACCGTCAGCCCGGGATTCATCGCCACGCCCATGACGGCCGGCAATCCCTTTCCCATGCCCTTCCTGCTGGACGCGCCGGCTTTCGCGCGGCGTGCGCTGCGTGCCATCGATCGTGGCCGTGCCTACGCCACCATTCCCTGGCCCATGGCGGTGCTCAGCAAGCTGCTGCACGTCCTGCCGCGCTGGCTGTGGGATCGCGTGGCGGGTGTGCATGGGCGCAAGCCCCGGCGCGCGCCCGAGGACGACCCTTCCTGAATCCTCGCCTGCGGGTCGCGGCTCAGCCGGCCTCGTCGATCTCGCTGTGCACGCCCAGCGCGACCAGGAAGCGCGACACCATGTTGTAGCAGGCCACGACGCCGACCAGTTCCACCAATTCCTGGCGGGGCAGCAGGGCGGCAGCGGCCTCGAAATCCTGCTCCGAAGGACGTACGTCGCGGGTCATGCCGCGGGTCAGGCGCAGGGCAGCGCGTTCGCGCGGGTCGAAGCGGGCCTCGTCGCGGCTGGCGGCATCCACGTCGTCGAGCGCGTCGAGCTGTTCCTGCGTGCCGCCGGCGGCGAGAAACTCGGGGGCATGTTGTTCGAACTCGTAGGCAGCGTCATTGAGCCGCGCCACCGCGCAGATCGCCAGCTCGCGCAGCCGGGGGTCCAGGTGCAGTCGTGCGCGTACGGCTCCCAGCAAGGCGTTCCAGCCTGCCGCGAATTCCGGACTGTGCAGCAGCATGCGGTCGAGCTTGAGCAGCTCCCCTCCCCGCCGCCTGCGGATCGCCGCCACCAGTTCGGCGGGTTCGGCAAGGTCGGAGGGCAGATAGGCGATGCGGGGCATGGTGGTCGAGTCTCCTGGCGAGGGGGGAAGGCTTGCGCCCGCAGCGTAGCGTAGCCGGCAAGGAGCGACGACTTGAGCGCCAGGTCTTGAAGCCGGCCTCGCGGCGCCCATATACGTAGCGGAGTATTGTTGGCCGGCCCTGGGGGCCGGCGTCCTCGCCCAGCGGGAGTCACCATGCATGTCGTCTGCCCTCATTGCTCGGCCATCAACCGTGTGCCCGAGGAACGCCTGCAGCAGCATCCGCAATGCGGAAGCTGCCACCAGGCCCTGTTCGGCCCCGCGCCCCTGCAACTGGGCGACGCCGACTTCGAACGCTTCGTCGCGCGCAGCGACTTGCCCCTGCTGGTCGATTTCTGGGCTCCGTGGTGCGGGCCCTGCCGCATGATGGCGCCGCAGTTCGAGCAGGCTGCGCAACAGCTGCAGGGCCGCGCCGTGCTGGCCAAGGTGAATTCGGACGACAACCCCCAGGCTTCGGTGCGCCACCGGATCCGCAGCATCCCCACCTTGCTGCTTTTTCGCAACGGACAGGAAATCCGGCGTCATAGCGGCGTGGTGCCCGCACGAGAGATCACGCGCTGGGCCGGCTTGTAAGCGTCGCTGGCGTATTGGCATCCTTTGATGTCGGTCAAGCGCCGGACCCCAGGTGGTTCCCTAGCATGAGTTGCAAAGGGGGTTTTCCCCAGCTCGTGCCCAGAGGGGGCCATCATGACAAACAGACTCGCACCTGCCTTCCGGCGGCCGTCGAACGGCGGACCGCTCGACCCATCCGACCATCGCTCTTGCGCTCGCCCGCTGGCCCGCTCACTGGCCCGCGCGCGCGGCCTGCTGCAGGGGCTGGGCGTCCTGGCCTTCATCGGCCTGACGGCCTCGCCAGCCCATGCGGTCCCCGCCTTCGCACGCCAGACCGGACAGGATTGCGTGGCCTGCCACGTCGGGGGCTTCGGCCCGCAGCTCACGCCCTTCGGCCGGGCCTTCAAGCTCGGGGGCTACACCCTGAAGGGCGGCAGCGCCAAGCATGACATTCCCCTGTCGGCGATGCTGGTGGCTTCCTACACCCACACCACCGGCGACAACAGCGCCCCGCCGGTCGGCTTCAACGCCAACGACAACGTCACCGCGCTGCAACAGGCCTCCGTGTTCCTGGCGGGCCGCCTGAGCGACCATGTGGGCGTACTGGCCCAGGCCACCTACTCGGATCCGGGTTCGCAGAACCTCGCCTGGGACAACTCCGACCTGCGTTTCGCCAACACCTACAAGATCGGGTCCACCACCGGCATCTTCGGGGTGTCGCTGAACAACAACCCGACCGTGTCCGACGTATGGAACACCGTGCCGGCCTGGCAGTTCGGCTTCATGACCAGCCCCTTCGGCTCGGGCTATGGCCAGACCCCGGTCATCGAGGACCTGGGCGAACACGTGATCGGCGCATCCTTCTACACCCTGGTGGACAACCACTGGTACGCAGAGCTGGGTCTGTATCACCAGATGTCCAACTGGTGGGGTAACCAGCTGCACGCTGGCGGCCCGGCCGACCCGATCAACAGCGCCGGTGGGGCCAACGCGGATCTGAGCGCCGGCGGCGGGGTGGTCTCGGGCTATGCCCCTTACTTGCGCTTCAATTACTCCAACACCATCGGCGCGAACAACTATGAGTTCGGCGTGCTGGGAATGCAGACCAAGCTGAACCCGCAGAACCCGAACTCCCAGGTGGCCGACAACCTCGATCCCACCCTGGCCGGCAACGGGCCCGACGAGACCTACCGCGACATCGGTCTGGACGCCAGCTACCAGTACTTTGGTGAAAACGGGATCTGGTCGGTCAACGGCCTGTACATCCACGAGCGCCAGAGTTTCACGCAGAGCTACCTGACCGGGGCGACGTCGAACTCCAGTGACACGCTCAACGCGATGAACGTGAACGCGGCCTACT
The DNA here is from genome assembly GCA_021808445.1 of Pseudomonadota bacterium. Classification (GTDB taxonomy): domain Bacteria; phylum Pseudomonadota; class Gammaproteobacteria; order Burkholderiales; family Burkholderiaceae_C; genus Thiomonas_A. Next base: position 58,757 of record JAKBBP010000009.1, on the reverse strand, counting down.
GGTACCAGAACACCTATGGCGCGACCATCCAGTTCTTCAACACCACGGGAAGCAACGACCCCTACCTTTACAACCCCGCCTCCAGCCCGCAGACTTCGGGCGTGACCTGGGAGCTGGACTGGAACCCCTTCGGCAAGAGCTGGGTGGATCCGGAGAAGAACCTTCGCGTGGGGGTGCAGTACACGACCTACAACAAGTTCGCCGGTTCCGCGCAAGGGGCCAGTGCCAACAACAGTCTGTACGTGTACCTGTGGACGGCCATCTGAAGACGGTCATCTGAAGCCGCTCGCGGGCCGCGGCCCGCGAGCGGGCTGCGTGCCCCGACCCTGGAGAGCGACATGAACGCGACGCGAGATCTCTACCTGGCCCAGGCCTTCGAGCATGGGGAACCCGAGCGTCACAGTTACGTGGTCGCCGTGGGCAGCCTGGAGTCCGTGCAGGGCCTGGCGCGCAGCGAGCATGCACGCCGGCATGGCGAGTACGGCATCGCCATCTACGCGGTCGAGACCGACGTGCCCATGCAGCAGCATCCGCTGCTGGTCGACTACCTGGGCTCGGTCATGGGCGAGCGCTGGGTGGCCGAAGCCTCCTCGCAGGGCCCTCGAGCGGCCTGAGTTCCCCCGACCGCCCGATTCTCGCCGTCCGATTCTCGCCGCCCGGCTCAGCCCGGGCGGTGTTGTTTCAAGGCCTCGGAGTTCCTGGCGCGCGCTCCCGCTTCCTCGTCGCGAATCCTGCGCCGGAAGAACAGGACGAAAAACACGCCCATGCCGAGCATGAACACGAATACGGCCACGGTCATCCACCCGTAATCGGTGGTGAGCAAGCTGGTCCACGCCGATTGCATCGAATTTCTCCTGGATTCAGGGCCGGCGCGGGGATCGCGCCGGTCGCCGTAGCAGCCTAGGCAAGCAGGGCTCCCCAGGTGTTGACCCCGCGCAAGGGGCGCTCAGTCGGCGCATGCGCGAAGCGCGCGCGCGTAGTCGCACCAGAAGGCGGGGTCCTGCGCGTGGGCGAAGTTCAGGCGCATGCGCGTGCTGGGGCGGGCCTCCGGGTCGAACAGGCGCCCGGGTGCGATCAGCCAGCCGCTTTCGTGCAGGCGCAGGGCCAGAGGCTCGGTGTCGACGCCGGTGTCCACCCAGCCGAACAGACCGCGAGGCGGCAGCTCGAAACGGCAGCCGCGCTGCCGCGCCGCCTGCACCGCCTGTCGGCGTGCGCGCGCCAGGCGCTCGCGCAATGCGGCCGCCTGGCGCGGCACCGAGCCTCGCTCGAACAACAGCGCAAGCGCGCGCTCGGTGAGCGCCGGCGAGGCCAGGCCGGCGAGCAGCTTGGTCTCCAGCAGCCGCTCCACCAGCGCGGCTGGCGCGGCCAGGAAGCCCACGCGCCAGCCGGGGGCCAGCAGCTGCGACAGGCTTCCCAGCAGCAGCGTGCGACGCAGTCCGTCCATAGCCGAAAGCAGGGGCGGGCCGCGGTCGCACAGCGCCGCGTAGCCATCGTCCTCGGCGATCAGGAAGTCGTGCTCCCGCGCCAGCTCCAGCAACTGATGCGCGCAGCCGGTGGCGATGTCGCCGCCCGTGGGGTTGTGCATGCGCGCGGCCACCACCATCAGGCGAGGCTTGCGGTTGCGTGCCCACTGCGAGACCCGGGACAGATCGGGCCCCTGCTGGCCGCGCGCAACCGGCAGCAGACGCAGGCCCTGGCGCGCCAGTTGCTGGAAGGCCAGCGGCGGGCCTGGCTGTTCGACCATCACCGCGTCTCCGGGGCGCAGCAGGCTGCGAGCGACCAGGTCCAGCGCCTGCGTGGCGCCGTTGCACAGCAAGAGCTGCGAGGCCGGGACGGCGATTTCCTGCTCGGCCAGCAGGCGGGCCAGTTGCGTGCGCAGTCGCGGGTCGCCCTCGGGGCAGCCGTAGCCCTGCGCCGCCTGCAGGGTGCCGCCTTCCCGCAGCAGCCTGCGCAAGGCCTGCGCCAGCGGGGAGGCCTGCAGCCACTCGACGGGCAGGCTCCCGCAGCCGGGCATGGAGCGCGCGGGGCTGGGCTGCTCGGCCCCTGCCAGCCCGGCGCGCAGCATGGCGATGGCCTGGGTGGGCGGCGCGAGACGCGACTGCCTCGCGCCACGCGGCTCGCGGGCTGCAGGCGCGCCGCCGGGCTCCGCCCCGGCTCCCGGGGCGCCGTGGGCCGGGCCGCGCACGAAAAACCCCTGGCGCGCCCGGGCCTCGACCAGGCCCTGGGCCTGCAGCAGATCGTAGGCGGCGACCACGGTCTGCGGGTTCACCCCGTGCTCGTGCGCGCATGCGCGCACCGAGGCCAGCCGGGTTCCGGGTGGGGTGCCTTGCTGGCGGATCTGCTCGCGCAGGCGCTGGGCGAGCCGCAGGTGCAGGGCCTGTGCCTCGGCTTCGCGCGGCCGGGGGGCTGGGTGTGCGTGTGACATGGCGAAACGACCAGATCAGCAAACGGCGAAGGGCCGGCCTCTGTGCTGGTGGGGCTGGCAGTGTCGGTCTAGGCTGAAGGTGTGTCAATTTGTGACCACGCGGCGGCCCGGGGTATCCCGTCAGGCCGCAGGCGGGGCCGCCACCAGCCGGAGGCTACGCATGTCCCTGTACACCACCCTTCCCCCGATGGCGCAGCGCGCGACCTTGCTCGAGACCGGCGAAGGCCGGGACGATCCCTTCGGCTGCGGCGAGGGCCGCGACCTCGATCTCCTCCCCGTCGCGGCCGTGGACCGGGCCATGCGCCGCGTGCTGTCGCGCCGCGCGCCCCAGGCCCTGCAATACGGCCCCTGCGAGGGCCTCGAGCCCCTGCGCGAATGGGTGTGTGCCCACCTGGAGGCCCAGGGGCTGCGCCTGGAACCCCCGCAGGTCCTGATCAGCTCCGGCTCCCGCCACGCGCTGGACCTGCTGGGCAAGGTGCTGCTCGACCCCGCCAGCCCGGTGCTGGTACAGCGCCCGACACGCCTGGGGGCACTGCGTGCGCTGCGCCCCTACGGCCCGCGCCTGGTCGGCCTGCGCTGCGACCGGGAGGGCCCCGAGCCCGATGCCTTCGCCAATGCCCTGCCCGGAGCGCGCATGGCCTATCTGCAACCACGCTTCGACGATCCCACCGGGCAGCTCATCGGGGAGGCGCGCGCCCGCGAGCTGGCCCGCCAGCTCGCCGCCTCGCAGTGCTGGCTGGTCGAGGACCAGACCTACGGCGAGTTCTGGTTCGACACGCCGCCCGTGCCGGGCCTGCTGGCGCGGGGGGTGGAGCACGGCGTGGTCGTGGGCAGCTTTTCCGCGCTCGTGTTCCCCGGCCTGCGCCTGGGCTGGGTGGCCGGGCATCCCCGCCTGATCGCCAGGCTGGCCCAGGCGCAGCGCGCAGCCGAACCGCAAGCCTGCAGCCTCAGCCAGTGGGTGCTGCTGCACATGTTGCGCGAGGGCTTCGTGCAAAGCCAGCTTCCCGGCTTGCGCAAGCGCTATCGCGAGCGCCGCGATGCTCTGCTCGATGCCTTGCGGCGCCACATGCCCGACGGCGTCGCCTGGACCCGGCCGCGGGGAGGCGCGCATGTCTGGCTGAACCTGCCCCAGGGCCTGGATGCCGCCGAGATGCTCGGGCAGGTCGACAGGGAGGGCCTGCCGCTGCTGCCCGGGCGCCTGTTCGACGTCGGCGCCGGAGGCTGCGTGAGTTTCGGCGACTGCGCCCAATGCCGCTTCGCCGACGATCCCGCGGGCGCGGAGCCGGTGCGCAATGCCCTGCGCCTGGGTTTCGCCGGCCTGCCCCTGCGGGCCGTGGAGCCTTGCGTGGCGCGGCTCGCCGGCCTGCTGGGAGCCGCGACCCAGGCCCCCATCGGGGGCCGGAGGGGCTCCGGGCGTGAGCCCGGCCGGCGCTTCGTGCCCTTACGCCTGGATCGCCTGAGACAGGCCTGAGACAGGCCTGGGGCAGGTCCCGGGACAGCGGAGCGGGCCGACGTTTTCCCGCCGGCGAGCCGCCCGCCCGGCACCTGCACTCTTGCCTGGCGCCCGGGGGGCTATAAGATGCGCGCACGGGGCCCGTCCGGGCGAATGTTCACGGGCGGGCGCCGAGCAGGGCCGCCGCGCGCCTCCGGACCGCATTCCGGAGCGAGGGCGGCGACCACCTCAGGCATCTCACGGAGTACAAGACATGGCAACTGCAAAACCGGCCCCCGCGAAAAAGGCCGCCGCCAAACCCGCCCGGACGCCCAACGCGGCGTTCATGAAGCCGCTGACGCCCAGCCCGCAGCTTGCCGCCGTGGTCGGCGCCTCCCCATTGCCCCGCACCGAGGTGGTCAAGAAGGTGTGGGAGCACATCAAGGCGGCCAAGCTGCAGGATGCGAGCAACAAGCGCATGATCAACGCCGACGACAAGCTGCGCGCGGTCTTCGGCAAGGCGCAGGTCACCATGTTCGAGATGACCAAGCTGATCAACGCCCACCTGAAGTAAGCCTGGCGCGTCGCGCGCGGCCTCGTGCCGCGCGGACGGCCCGAACCCCGCAGCCCCGCACGCGCTCGCCGCGGCGTAAACTATGGCCTCTTTGCGTACCGATGGCCTGTTTGGGGCCCGGGACCGCGAGCGCCCGGCGCATGCGCCGTGATCCCCGCGCAGCGGTCCGAAGCAATGGCAAGGGGTTTGCGATGCAAGCATCCAACAAGAGTCTGTGGGGCGCGATCGCCGGCGTCGTGCTCGTCGCGGCGGCTGGCGTGCTGGCGTGGAATGCCTTCGGTCGCGACCCGAAGGCCCCCAGCGTGGACTACCACCTGGTCGGAGGCAGCACGCTGAGCTCCCAGGACCTGCGCGGCAAGGTCGTGCTGGTCGAATTCTGGGCCACCAGCTGCACCACCTGTGTCGGCGACATGCGCAACATGGTGCACACCTACGATACCTTCGCGCCGAAGGGTTTCGACCTGGTCGCGGTGTCCATGTCCTACGACAACCCGCAGTACGTGGAGAATTTCGCGCGATCCGGGCCGGTGGGCAGGCTGCCCTTCCCGGTGGCGATGGACCGCTCCGGCGACGTCGCCAAGGCCTTCGGCAACGTGCGCCTGACTCCGACCAGCTTCCTGATCGACCGCTCCGGGCGGATCGTCAAGCAGTACGTGGGCCCGCCCAACATGGGCGAACTGCAGGCCATGATCGGCCAGCTGGTGCAGCGACAGGCCTGAAGGTCGATGCCGTGGCGCGCACCCCGTGCCCCCCGGCCATGAACACCCGGCCAGCGCCCGCCGGCTTGCCCGATGGAGCTCCAGGCGGGGCGCCCGTTGGGGCTGCCGGTGGGTCGCTCGATTGGCCCAGTCGGTGCATGGTCAATGCCAAAAATCCGGGGAAACCCGGATTCTCGCGCTAGGATGGGGAGCATGGTCGCCTCATTCCATCCGGGCTCCCCTCTGATCGACGGCAAGGCCAGCCTGGCCGACGCGCCGGGCCCCGGTCGCGCATCGTCCGCCGCGTTTCTGGCGCGGGATGCCGCTCCCTCCATCGCCCACGCGGACGAACAGGCGCTGCAGCGCGCGCTGGCCCGGCCGGCGCAGACCCTGCCCGGTGGCTTCCTGCTGCGCAGCCTGGGCCTGCAGTCCTACCTGCCGACCTGGCGCGCCATGCGCGCCTTCACCGATGCGCGCGGCCCGGACACCCCCGACGAGATCTGGCTGCTCGAGCACCTGCCCGTCTACACCCTGGGCCAGGCCGCCGATCCCTCGCATGTCCTGGATCCCGGCGCCATTCCCGTCGTACCCACCGACCGCGGCGGCCAGGTCAGCTACCACGGGCCCGGGCAGGCGGTGGTGTACTGCCTGTTCGATCTTCGGCGCCGCCGCTGGATGGTGCGCGAGACCGTGCAGCGCCTGGAAGAGGCGGTGATCCGCACCCTGGCGCGCCACGGCGTGGTCGGCTTGCGTCGCCCGAGCGCGCCCGGCGTCTACGTCGGCGCGCCGCATGCGCGCGCCGGCGCGAAGGTCTCCGCGCTGGGCCTGAAGGTGCGCAACGGCTGCACCTACCACGGCGTGTCGATCAATGTCGACATGGACCTGCGCCCCTTCGCGGGCATCAACCCCTGCGGCTACCGCGGCCTGGACAGCGTCGACCTCGCCACGCTGGGCGTGCACGCGCTGCCCGACGCGGTGGCCATGTGTTTCGCCACCGAACTGGCGATGCTGGCCGAGGACATCGAGCGCGCGCAGGCCGCGAGCCCATGCCACGGCGGCCACCCCCAACCCCGAAGCTCATGAGCCAAGCCATCGATCCGCGCCAGAAGCAGAAAGGCGAATCCAAGACCGCGCGCATTCCCATCAAGGTCGTCTCCGACACGCCCGCGCTCAAGAAGCCGCAGTGGATCCGTGTGAAGGCGCCGCCGGCCTCGTCGCGCTTCAACGAGATCAAGGGCATTCTTCGCGAGCAGTCGCTGGTCACGGTGTGCGAGGAGGCCAGCTGCCCGAACATCGGCGAATGCTTCGGCCATGGCACGGCCACCTTCATGATCATGGGGGACAAGTGCACCCGGCGCTGCCCCTTCTGCGACGTCGGTCATGGCCGTCCCGATCCGCTGGATGCCCAGGAGCCGCAGCGCCTGGCCGACACCATCGCGCGCCTTCGCCTGCGCTACGTGGTGGTCACCAGCGTGGACCGGGATGACCTGCGGGACGGCGGCGCGCAGCATTTCGTGGACTGCATCCGCGCCATCCGCGAGCGCTCGCCGGCCACGCAGATCGAGGTCCTGGTGCCGGACTTCCGCGGGCGCCTGGAACGTGCGCTCGAGGTCTTCGACGCCGCGCCGCCCGACGTGATGAACCACAACCTCGAGACCGTGCCGCGCCTGTATCGCCAGGCCCGTCCCGGCGCCGACTACGCGCATTCGCTCAAGCTGCTGCAGCAGTTCAAGCAGGCCCACCCCCAGGTACCCACCAAGAGCGGATTGATGGTCGGCCTGGGCGAGACCGACGAGGAGATCGTGCAGGTCATGCGCGACTTGCGCGAGCATCAGGTGGACATGCTCACCGTCGGCCAGTACCTGGCGCCCAGCAACCACCACCTGCCGGTGCTGCGCTACGTGGATCCGGACGGTTTCGCCGCGCTGGAGCGCGAGGCCCAGTCCCTGGGGTTCAGCCACGCCGCGGTCGGCCCGATGGTGCGCTCCAGCTACCACGCCGATGCTCAGGCGCGCGAAGCCGGGGTCTGATGTCACCGACGCGAAGTGAATGAGACTATAGCGAAGACGGCGAGACTATAGCAGTCGACATCGCGAAGTGAATGAAAAATTAGCGAAGTTGACTCAATTTTAGCGGAAGAAGAGGTGCGATTTTCCATTTGGTGTCGCGTGGATCGCGGCTGACGCCTCGCAGACGTCGCCGCGGTGGGCCGTCGGAGAGAGTCGAGCGCATCGGCGGGAGACCTGCATGGACAAGAGGCGAGTGCTATACAGATCGCCCGATTGTGTATAAGAATCCACGTTTTCTATGCACATCGCAGCTCCTACGCCTGCTTCCATGCCATGTCTTCCGGTGCCGTTGCAAGGCCTTGATCCGGCCCGATTCGAGACTGCCGCGATCCTGAAGCAGCTGGTCGCTTCGCATCGCCAATTGGCCGAACTCAAGGGCGTGGCCATGTCCATGCCCAATCAGGGCATCCTGATCAACACGCTCGTGCTGCAGGAGGCCAAGGACAGTTCCGAAGTCGAGAACATCGTCACGACCCATGACGAACTCTTTCGCGAAGTCGCACACTTCGGCGCAGGCGGTGGACAGGCAGCGAAGGAGGTCTCGCGCTATGCCCAGGCGCTGCGCGTCGGCTTCGACGCGGTACGCCAGCGGGGGCTGTTGACCCTGGCCCACATCCTGCAGATCCAGGAGGCACTCGAGCGCAACCGAGCGGGGTTGCGCCAGATGACCGGGACGGCTTTGCAGGATGGTGCGGGTCGGGTCGTCTATACGCCGCCTTCGCCGGAGCATCTGCCTGCGCTGATGGGCGACCTCGAGCGCTTCATCAACGACGACGCGATGTACCCGGCCGATCCGTTGGTCAAGATGGCGTTGATCCACCACCAGTTCGAAACCATCCACCCCTTCTACGACGGCAACGGCCGCACCGGCCGCATCATCAACGTTCTCTACCTCGTGCGCCAGGGACTGCTCGACATCCCGGTCCTGTACCTCAGCCGCGCCATCGTGCGGAACAAGGGCGACTACTACCGCCTGCTGCAGGGGGTGCGCGACGACGATCTGTGGGAAGACTGGGTTCTGTACATGCTGCGGGCGGTCGAGCAGACGGCCATGGAAACCATCGAGACTGTGAAGGCGATCCGCGCCCTGGTGATGGACTACAAGCACCGCATCCGTGATGCGTATCGTTTCTACAGCCAGGACCTGATCAACAACCTGTTCTCGCACCCCTATACGAAGATCGAATTCATCCAGCACGAACTCGGAGTCAGCCGCCTCACCGCGACCAGCTATCTCGACCAACTCGTGGCCGGCGGGTTCGTGCGCAAGCACAAGATCGGACGGTCGAATTACTACATCAACGAGCCACTCTTCCGTCTACTGACCGGGGAAGGGCTTGGCGCGGGCGCGGATTGAGCCAGTCCCGCCGACCTGGCCGGACCATTCCATCCACCTCTCACAGTCAAGGAGATCTCCATGGCCATCGATCATGCGCGTCCCGGCGAAGCCGTCGACGTTCGCCCCCTCGGGGAGGATGTGCGGGGCGAGCGCAGCAAGGCGCTGTTTAAGGCCCGGGACCTGGAAGTCGTCCGGCTGGTGTTGCGCAAGGGGGAGGGCCTCGCGCCGCACAAGGTTCCTGGCGACATCACCATCCACTGCCTGGAAGGCGCGCTGAGCGTCAGCGCCGACGGCAGGGAACACCCGATGCGCGCGCGGCAGCTGATGTACCTGCAGGGCGATTGCATGCACGGCCTGCTCGCCACCGAGGATGCCTCGGCGCTGGTGACCATCGCCTTGCCGCGCTGAGGCACGGCCTCCGCTGGCACGGCGGGCCATCCATGCATGAACGGCATGAATGGCACCAGTCTTTGAATTGATCGGGAATCGATGTTCCCGAAGAATGCAGGCAGGTCATCCGCCAGGCGAGCGCAGCGTCGCCGGTCCCCGTCCAGCCTCGTTCCATGTCCCTTTCCTCAGGTCCCCTGCTTGTGCGCATGCGTGTCATCCCGGTCGCCGGGTACGACAGCATGCTGCTCAACATCGGTGGCGCGCATGCGCCCTGCTTCACCCGCAACCTGGTGCTGCTGGAGGATGATGCCGGGCACCAGGGCGTGGGCGAGGCTCCCGGCGGCGAGCTGATCCGCCAGGCGCTGGAGGCCGCTGGCGCGCAGGTGCTGGGGCAGCCGGTCGCGCGCATGCGCAGCCTGGTGTCGGCGTTTCGTGCCGACCATCAGGCTGCGGACTTCGAATCCTTCGGCCGCGGCGCCTGGACCTTCGAGCTGCGGGTCAATGCGGTGGCGGCGCTGGAGGCCGCACTGCTCGACCTGCTCGGGCAGTGCCTGGGCGTGCCGGTGGCCGAGTTGCTCGGCCCGGGGCAGCAGCGCGAGCACGTGACGGTGCTGGGCTACCTGTTCTTCGTCGGCGATGCGCGGCGCACCGACCTGCCCTACGAAGGCGCTGCGAGCCAGGGGCATGACTGGTACCGCCTGCGTCGCGAGCCGGCCATGGACGGCCGCTCGGTGCTGCGACTGGCCGAAGCCGCTCAGGACCTGTATGGGTTCCGGGATTTCAAGCTCAAGGGCGGCGTGCTGGCCGGACCCGAGGAAATCGCCGCGGTGGCCGAGCTGGCGCGGCGTTTTCCCGAGGCCCGCGTGACCATCGACCCCAACGGCGCATGGTCGCTGCGCGAGGCCGTGGAGCTTTGCCGACCCTTGCGCGGCGTGCTCGCCTATGCGGAAGACCCCTGCGGCGCCGAGGAAGGCTACAGCGGTCGGGAGGTGATGGCCGAGTTCCGTCGCGCCACCGGCCTGCCGGTGGCCACCAACATGGTGGCCACCAACTGGCGCGAGCTGCGCCACGCCTCGATGCTCGACGCGGTGGACATCCCGCTGGCCGATCCCCATTTCTGGACCTTGTCGGGTGCCGTGCGGGTGGCCGAGCTCTGCGATGATTGGGGCCTGACCTGGGGCTGCCATTCCAACAACCACTTCGACGTCTCGCTGGCCATGTTCACGCATGTGGGCGCCGCGGTTCCGGGGCGGCCCACGGCCATCGACACCCACTGGATCTGGCAGGAGGGCCAGGCGCTGACCCGCGAGCCCCTGCGCATCGAGGGTGGGCGCATCCAGGTGCCGCGGCGTCCGGGCCTGGGCGTCGAGCTGGACATGCAGCGCGTCGAGCAGGCCCACCAGCTGTACCGCAGCCTGCCGGCAGGCGGGCGCGACGACGCCGCGGCCATGCGCCAACTCCTTCCCGGCTGGACCTTCGACCGCAAGCGTCCCGCCATGCTGCGCTGAGCCCTTCCATCCTCCCGCTTTTCCACGATCCTGAAGCCATGCCTGCTGCATCCGCCACGCCCTCCCGCACCCCCGTGCTGACCGAATTGCGGGTCGTGCCCGTCGCGGGACGCGACAGCATGTTGCTCAATCTCAGCGGTGCGCACGCTCCATGGTTCACCCGCAACGTGGTGCTGCTGCGCGACGACTCCGGGCGCACCGGGCTGGGCGAGGTGCCGGGTGGGGAGCCCATCCGGCGCACGCTGGAGGATGCGCGATCCATCCTGCTGGGGCGACCGATCGGCGAGTACGCCACGATGCTGCAGGCCATGCGCGTCGCCTTTGCGGGGCGCGACCATGGTGGCAGGGGAGCACAGACCTTCGACCTGCGCGTGGCCATCCACGCCGTCACGGGGGTAGAGTCGGCGCTACTGGACCTGCTGGGCCAGTTCCTGCGGGTGCCTGTGGCCGCGTTGCTCGGCGACGGGCAGCAACGCGAAGCGGTGGACGTGCTGGGTTACCTGTTCTTCGTGGGGGAGCGCGCGCGCACCCCGCTGGACTACCGTGCCGAGCCCGATGCCGAGGACGACTGGCTGCGCCTGCGCAACGAGCCTGCGCTGGACGCACAGGCCGTGGTGCGCCTGGCCGAAGCCGCGCAGGCTCGCTACGGGTTCCGGGACTTCAAGCTCAAGGGCGGCGTATTCGACGGCGCCGCCGAGATGGAGGCGGCGGTGGCGCTGCACGAGCGCTTTCCCGAGGCGCGCGTCACCCTCGATCCCAACGGAGCCTGGTCGCTGGCGCAGGCGGTCCGGCTGTGCCGCGACCGCCGGGAGGTGCTGGCCTACGCCGAGGACCCCTGCGGGGCCGAGAACGGCTACTCGGGGCGCGAGGTGATGGCGGAGTTCCGTCGTGCCACCGGCCTGCCCACGGCCACCAACATGGTGGCCACCGACTGGCGCCAGATGGCCCATTCCATCCAGTTGCAATCGGTGGACATTCCCCTGGCGGATCCCCATTTCTGGACCCTGCAGGGCTCGGTGCGCGTGGCCCAGCTCTGCGACATGTTCGGGCTCACCTGGGGTTCGCACTCCAACAATCATTTCGACATCTCGCTGGCCATGTTCACCCACGTGGCCGCGGCGGCGCCCGGGCGGGTCACCGCCATCGACACGCACTGGATCTGGCAGGACGGACAGCGCCTGACCCTCGAGCCCCCGCGCATCGAGGATGGTCGCATTCGCGTGCCCGTGGGACCGGGGCTGGGTGTGCAGATGGACGAGACCGAGCTGCAAGGCGCCCACGAGGCCTACCTGCGCCTGGGCGAAGGGGTTCGCGACGACGCCGCGGCCATGCAGTTCCTGATTCCGGGCTGGCGCTTCGATCCCAGGCGGCCCAGCCTGCTGCGCTGAGCGGCGCGCGTCCGGCAGGCCGCAGCGCGGCGCCGGCGTGACTGCGATCAGGCCGGGCGGCGCCGCAGCAGGCGCTGCCACTGGCCGCCCGCCAGCGCGGTACCAGCCAGGATGGTGGCGCAGCCCAGCAGCATCGCCAGGGTAATCGCTTCATGCAGGAACAGACGGCCCCACAGCATGCCGAATACCGGGATGAGGAAGGTCACCGAGGCCGCGTAGGCCGCGCCCACCTGCACCAGCAGGCGAAAGTACAAGGCATAGGCCACCGCGGTGCACAGCACGCCCAGCGCCAGCACGTAGATCCAGATGGCTGGCGGCACGGGAGCGCTGGGCCACAGCGCCGCCGCGGGCAGGGCCAGCATCAGCGAGGCGAAGCCCTGGCTGGCGAAGGCGATCAGCACCGGGTCCACCTGGCTCAGGTGGCGCCGGGCGTATTGCGCAGCGAAGCCGTAGGACACAGGGGCCAGCAACACGAAACCAGCGGTGAACAGGGAGCCCGGGGGACCCGTGTCGGCCTGGCCTGCGACCAGCAGCACCACGCCGCCCAGGCCGATCGCCAGCCCGAGCATTTGCGCGCGCGACACGGCAGCCGCGAAGGCCAGCGCTCCCAGCAGGGCTGCCCACAGGGGGGTGGTGGCGTTGAGGATGGACTCGTAGCCCGCGCCCAGGTGCACGGCGCCGGCTGCGAACAAGGAAAAGGGCAGGGCCGAGTTGCTCAGGCCCACGATGGCCAGCGCCCGCCAGTGGCGCCGCAGTTGCTCGCGCCTGCGCGGGCTGCGCAGCACGGGCAGGAGGACCAGCGCGGCGATGCCCACGCGAAGCTCGATCAGAGGCAGCGCGCCGAGCACCGGCGCGCACAGGCGCAGGAACAGGAAGGAGCCACCCCAGATGGCGGCGAGCAGCAGGAGTTCGAGGAGCGCCATGGTGCGAATCGGGACGGCTTCGTTGTTGGAAGCCGCACTGTAGTGCGTGCCGGCCCCGGGGGCTGGCCGGAAACGGACCTGCTTCTGGACGCCCTCACGCGCTTCGCAGGATCCGCCGTGCGTGCGCGGGAGGCGGAAAAAAGCCGCCCTGCGGGCGGCTTTCCCGAGCAGCGCGGCGAATCAGCCGAGTTCCTCGTACAGCGGAAGGGTCAGGAATTCGACAAAGTCCTTCGACGTGGCCATGTGCTCGAAAATGCGCGCGGCCTTGTCGAAGTGGCCCTCGGCGCCGGTGGCCTTGACCTTCGCCAGTTCCTCGGGGATGAGGGCGCGCACCATGTCCGCGCTCACCTTGCGGCCGTCGTCCAGCACGCCCTTGGGGCTGTGGATCCATTGCCAGACCTGGCTGCGCGAGATCTCGGCCGTGGCGGCGTCTTCCATCAGGTTGTGGATGGGCACCGCGCCGCTGCCGGCGAGCCAGGCGCCAAGATAGTGGATGCCCACGTTGACGTTGTTGCGCAGGCCCGCTTCGGTGATCGGCGATTCGGGACGGAAATCCAGCAGGTCGGCGGCGCTGACCTTCACGTCCTCGCGGGTCTTGGAGAACTGGTTGGGTTTGTCGCCCAGCACGGCGACGAACTCTTCCATGGCCGGGCCCACCAGCCCCGGGTGCGCCACCCAGCCCCCGTCGTAGCCGTCGGTGGCATCGCGGCGCTTGTCGGCGCGGATGCCCTCCATGGCCTTGGCGTTCTTCTCCGGATCGTTCTTGATCGGGATCAGCGCGCTCATGCCCCCGATGGCGGGCGCACCGCGATGGTGGCAGGTCTTGAGCAGCAGCAGCGCATAGGCGCGCATGAACGGCGCGGTCATGGTGATCAGCGCGCGGTCCGCGAGGCAGAAGTCGCGATTGCTCTTGAACTTCTTGATGGCGCTGAAGATGTAGTCCCAGCGCCCGGCGTTCAGTCCGGCGCTGTGCTCGCGCAGTTCGTACAGGATCTCGTCCATTTCGAAGGCCGCGGTGATGGTTTCCACCAGCACGGTGGCCTTGATGGTGCCCCGCGGCAGGCCCAGCGCATCCTGCGCGGCCACGAACACGTCGTTCCACAGGCGCGCTTCCAGATGGCTTTCCATCTTGGGCAGGTAGAAGTACGGGCCCGCGCCGCGCGCGAGTTGTTCGCGGGCGTTGTGGAACAGGAACAGGCCGAAATCGAACAGGCCGCCGCTGACGCGCTGGCCGTCGACCAGCACATGCTTCTCGTCCAGGTGCCAGCCGCGTGGGCGCACCTGCAGCACGGCGATCTTGTCGGCCAGACGGTAGGTCTTGCCGTTCTGCTCCAGCGAGATCTCGCGGCGCACGGCCTGCGACAGGTTGAGCTGGCCGCGGACCTGGTTGTCCCAGTTCGGGGTGTTGGCGTCCTCGAAGTCCGCCATGTAGCTGTCGGCCCCGGAGTTGAAGGCGTTGATGATCATCTTGCGGTCGACCGGGCCGGTGATTTCCACGCGGCGGGTCTGCAGCGCGGGCGGCACCGGCGCGATGCGCCAGTCGCCTTCGCGCACCGAGCGGGTCTCGGCCAGGAAGTCGGGGCGCTCGCCGGCGTCCAGTCGCTTGGCGCGCTCGACGCGCGCGGCCAGCAGTTGCTGGCGCCGAGCCTCGAATGTTCGGTGCAGCGTGGCGACGAAGCCCAGCGCCTCGGCGCTGAGCACGGAATCGAATTCAGGGTTGTGCGGTGCCGTGATGGTCACGCCCGCCGGCAGTTGGGGGTGCTGCATGCGAATCTCCAGGGTTTCGATCTCTTAGGTATGGTCGGGACAGATCGTGTCCCAAGGGGCGCCGGCGCGGCGCCGCCGTGTCGGGTCGACGGTAGTCCCGCCACGGAACGTTCCAGTCCGATATTAGACACCAGACTGCGCATGCAGCATCGGGAACGCGCTGGGCATGCTGCGTCGCATCAACGGGCGTTCTCGCGCCATGCGCGCCAGGCCTGCGCCCCCAGGTACAGCGCGAAGCTGAGCGCGGCGATCCATGTGCTGGCGGGCCAGCCGATGGCGTAGGAGGCTTCCAGGCCCGTCCAGGCGATGCCCAGGCCGAGCAGCATGGACAGCAGCACGCCGGCGCCCAGCCGGCGGGTCAACGCCTGGGCCGCGGCGGGCGGTCCGACCAGGAAGGCGAAGATCAGCAGCGCGCCGATCACCGGCACGGCCACCGCCACGGTGGCCGCCAGCAGCAGCGCGAACAGCAGGTCGAGCAGGTTCACCGGCACGCCGCGGGTGCGCGCCATGTCGGGGTTCAGGCTGGCCAGGCACAGGGGCCGGTACACCAGCGCCAGGCCGAGCAGCGCCCCGGCCGCCACCAGCAGGGACAGGCGCGCCTGGCCGGAGCTGATGCCCACGATGCTGCCAAAGAGAATGCTCATGGCCGATTGCGCGTTGCGCGTATACAGGCTGAGGAACAGCACCCCCAGGCCCAGCGCGAACATCAGCACCATGCCGATGCCCACGTCGCGCTGGCGCAGGCGCCTGCCGGCCAGGGCCAGCGCCACGCCGGCCGCCAGCGTGAAGCTGAACAAGCCCAGGTAGGGACTCAGGCCGAGCACGATGGCACCGGCGGCGCCGGCGAAGCCGATATGCGACAGCGCGTGGGCGGCGAAGGTCTGGCGCCGCAGCGTGACGAAATAGCCCACGGCGGCCGCCGCCGCGCCGATGCTGCCGGAGGCCAGCAGGGCCTGGCGCATGAAGGCATAGTCGAGCCCGAGGATCAAGGCGCATTCCCCTTGGAGCGCCCCGGCTGCGATGGCGCGGGCAGGTGTTCGCACTCCTGCTCGGGCCGGTGCTCGGACGGGTGTTCGGACGGGGGCTCCGGCGAGTGCTGGTGCGGGTGCTCGTGCGGGTGCTCGTGCGGGTGCTCGTGGCGATGCTCGTGGCCGTGGCCCTGCGGGTCCCCGGTGCCGGTGTCGCCGTGGTGGCAATGTCCCCCTTCCTCCGCCATGAAGCCGCGCGCCGGGTGGATGAACAGGTAGCCGTCGTGGCGCGCCACCCGCATGGGAAGGCCGTACAGGGCACTGAGCGCGACGGGTTCGATGACTTCGTCCACGCTGCCCAGGCGCCCGCGTCCGCCCGCCAGGTAGAGCACGCGGTCCATCACGCCCAGCAGGGGGTTGACGTCGTGCGCGCTGAGCAGCACGGTCAGGCCCTGCCGGTCGCGCAGCTCGCGCACCAGGTCGAGCACGCTGCGCTGGGATCGCGGGTCGAGATTGGCCAGCGGCTCGTCGAGCAGCAGCATGCGCACCGGGTTCACCAGGGCCTGGGCGATGCATACCCGCTGGCGCTCACCGCCCGAGAGCTCGTCCATGCCACGCCCTGCCAGGTGCGCGGCGGCCGTCGCATCCAGGGCCCTGGACACCGCGTTCGCGCGCCTCGCGCGCAGGGCGGGCGACAGGCTCAGGCCCCAGCGTTCGCCTTGCCAGGCGCTGGCCACGAAATCGCAGGCCCGCAGGCGCGAGTAGGCGCCGTCGGGAACACCCTGCGCCACGTAAGCGATGCTGCGCCGCGCCTGCGCCGGCGTGCCGCCGAACAGCCGCAGATCTCCGTGGCGCACGGGCAGCAGCCCGGCCAGTGCCTGCAGCAGGGACGTCTTGCCCGCGCCGTTGCTGCCGAACAGGCCCACCACCTGGCCTGGCGCGATGCGCAACTCGAGCCCGGACAGCACCTCGCGCGCCCCACGCGCAAGATGCAGGCTCCGGGCCAGCACGGCTGGAACGGCTTCGGGATCGAGGGCAGGCGCGGCGGCCATGCGGGGCGAGCGGGGTGTCGGGGGCGCGTGGGGACGCTTCGGGATGCTTCGGGGCGCGGAGCGTCGATCATAATGCAAGCCGATTGCATAAAGTGTCGCGGTCGCGCCAGACGCGGGCTTTGCGACAATACCCCCATGAGCTCGATCGCGAACGACACCTTCCTGCGGGCGCTGCTGCGCCAGCCCACCGAATTCACCCCTGTATGGTTGATGCGCCAGGCCGGGCGCTACCTGCCCGAATACAACGCCACACGCTCTCGCGCCGGCAGTTTCCTGGGGCTGGCCACCAGCCCGGAGCTGGCCACCGAGGTGACCCTGCAGCCCCTGGAGCGCTGGGGCCTGGATGCGGCGATCCTGTTCTCCGACATTCTCACCGTGCCCGACGCGATGGGACTTGGGCTGCGCTTCGCCGCCGGCGAAGGCCCGCGCTTCGAACATGCGCTGCGCACCGAGGCCCAGATCCGGGCCCTGCAGGTGCCTGATCTCGAGCGCCTGCGTTATGTGTTCGACGCCGTTGCGCAGATTCGCCGCGCACTCACGAGCGACGGCGTGCAGCGAGTCCCCCTGATCGGCTTTGCCGGCAGCCCGTGGACCCTGGCCTGCTACATGGTGGAGGGCCAGGGCAGCGACGACTGGCGCCAGACCAAGACCCTGATGTACTCCCGCCCGGACCTGATGCACCACATCCTGCGGATCAATGCGCAGGCGGTGGCCGCCTATCTGAACGCCCAGATCGAGGCCGGCGCGCAGGCCGTGATGGTGTTCGATTCCTGGGGGGGTGCCCTGGCGGACGGCGCGTTCCAGGAATTCTCGTTGCAGTACAGCCGGCAGGTGCTGGCCGCCCTGCGGCGTGAGCACGAGGGAAGCCGTGTCCCCGCGATCCTGTTCACCAAGGGGGGAGGAGCCTGGCTGCGGGAGATGAGCGAGTCGGGCGCGGATGCGCTGGGGGTGGACTGGACCGTCAACCTGGCCCGGGCGCGTGAGCTGGTGGGCCAGCGCGTGGCGCTGCAGGGCAATCTGGACCCGGCGGTCTTGTTCGCGCCGCCGCAGCGCATCGAACGCGAGGTGCGCGCGGTCCTGGACAGTTTCGGCCCGATCGCGTCGGGCGAATCGGCCGGGCATGTGTTCAACCTCGGGCACGGCATTTCGCAGTTCACCCCGCCCGAGCATGTGGGCGTGCTCGTGGAGACCGTGCACTCGCACAGTCGCGGCCTGCACCGGGCCGGAGCGTGAATCGACGCGCGAAGGCGACGGTAGCGACCCAAATTGGCCCTGTTGTCAAGCCTGAGGCACCGATTTATACACACCGTGCCCGTTTTTAGGACATAGACGCCAGATTCCAGACCTTACTTCAGGATGGGTCATTCAACTTATTGATCAAGAAGGATTTTTCCTTCATTTGTGCGGAGCGACATGATGTGTGCCTGCGGTTATCCACAGATCTCGACATGATCAGACTTCGCTCTATGCACAAAGTTATCCACAGATTGGGGATTCCCCTGATCTTCGCAGGGCCCGCACGCTGCGAAGCCTCCTGCAAGGCGAGTCGCCACTCACATGGGGCCGTCGGAGCGGGGCGCTCCTCGTGGTAAACCCGCAGGCGGCGGGGCTTCTCCCGGAGTCGCCGCAGGGGGCCGCCGCCTGGCGCGTGCAGGTCGCGGTCGATGCCCCGATCTGGGGCGCGCTGGACTATGCGTCGGAACGCGAACTCGCACCCGGCACCGTGGTCCGCGTGCCCCTGGGGCGCCAGCTGGTCTGCGGCATCGTGCTTCAGGCGCAGCCCCTGGCCGCCGGAGATGCCGCCGGCTTGAAGCTCGTGCGGGAGGCCTGCGATGCGCTGGCCCCGCTCGGTGCGGACTGGCGGGAGCTCCTGCGTTTTGCCGCCGATTACTACCAGCGCCCGCTGGGTGAACTGATGGCCGCGGCGCTGCCAGGCTGGTTGCGCGAACAGGGTGCCCAGGCCGTGCAGCGCCGACTGCAGGCCGCGAGCCGGGCGGGCCTGCGCTATGCGCTGAGCACCGCGGGCCGGGAGCAGTTGCCGCGCAGCCTGGGCCGGCGCAGCACGGCGCTGTGGCGCCTGGCCGAGGCGCTGGGGCTGCCCGCGCCGAGGGGCGAGGTGGGGCCATCGCCCGGGCAGGCTCCCGGCAGTGCCGAGGGGCAAGCGCAGTCCGAGAGCCCAGAGCCTGGGGTGCGCATGCTCGACGAGGCCGGGGCGCGTCGCCTGCATCCACGCGGCGCGACCTTGCTGCGCGAATGGGCGCTGAAGGGCTGGCTGGTCGAACGGCTCCCCCAGGCCTCCCCGGCCGAGTCCGCCGGCGCGGCCCTCAGCCTGCACGCCGAGCAGGAGCAGGCCCTGCGCGTGCTGGCGCAGCAGCAGGGTTTCGGCGCGCAGCTGCTGTTCGGGGTGACGGGGAGCGGCAAGACCGAGGTCTACCTGCGCGCGGTGCAGCGCGTGCTCGAGCGCGACCCCCGCGCCCAGGCCCTGGTCCTCACGCCGGAAATCAACCTGACCCCCCAGTTGCTGCGGCGCTTCGCCGAGCGCTTCCCCGGCGAGCGTCTGGCCCTGTTGCACAGCGGCCTGGCCGAGGCCGAGCGCTTCGACCACTGGGCCGCCGCCCACCACGGGCGCGCCCGCATCGTCCTGGGCACCCGCCTGGCGGTGCTGGCCAGTCTGCCGGGACTGGCGCTGGTGGTGGTCGACGAGGAGCACGACCCCTCCTACAAGCAGCAGGAGGGGGCTCGGTATTCCGCGCGCGACCTCGCGGTCTGGCGTGCGCGCCAGAGCGGGGTGCCCGTGCTGCTGGGATCGGCCACGCCTTCGCTGGAGTCCTGGCACGCCGCGGCCCAGGGGCGCTACGGCCTGTTGCGCATGCAGCAGCGCGCCAGCGGCGTGCTGCCCCGCGTACGCCTGCTGCCCAGCCACCATGACCCTCTTCTGCGCGCCGGCGGGCCGATCGGGCAGATCCTGTTCGAGGCCATCACGCAGCGCCTGCAGCAGGGCGAGCAGAGCCTGCTGTTTCTCAACCGCCGCGGCTACGCCCCGGTGATGTGCTGCCCCGACTGCGGGTGGAAGTCCGACTGCCCGCATTGCGATGCACATCTGGTCTACCACCGCAATGACCGCAGCCTGCGCTGCCATCACTGCGGACACCGCGAAGCCGTGCCGCGCGCCTGTCCCGATTGCGGCAGTCTCGATCTGCAACCCCTGGGCCGCGGGACCCAGCGCGTGCAGGAGGCGCTGGCGGCGCTGTTCCCGCAGGCTCGCATCGCACGCATCGACGCCGACACCGCCTCGCGCAAGGGCCAGGCGGAAGCAGGCTTCGCGCAGGTCCATGCCGGCGAAGTGGACATTCTGGTGGGCACCCAGATGGTGACCAAGGGCCATGACTTCCAGCGCGTCAGCCTGGTTGCAGCGCTCAACCCCGATGCCGGCCTGTTCAGCCACGATCCGCGGGCGCCCGAGCGCCTGTTCGCGCAACTCGTCCAGGCGGCCGGGCGCGCCGGGCGCGCAGCCGGCTCCACGCTGGCGCCGGAGATGCTGGTGCAGACGGCCTATCCGGAGCATCCCCTGTATCAGGCGCTGCAGCGGGACGACTACGCGGGGTTCGCGCAACGCGAACTGCTGGAACGCAAGCGTGCCGCAATGCCGCCCTTCAGTTTCCAGGCCCTGCTGCGCGCCGAGCATGCGCGCGAGCAGCGCGTGCAGGAGTTCGCGGAGCAGGCGGCCGCGCTGGCTGCGGAGCTCGCAGCCGAGGGATCGCCCACGCCCACGGTGTATCCCCCGGTGCCTGCCAGCCTGGCCCGGCTGGCGGGTGTCCACCGCCTGCAACTGCTCGTGGAGGCCCCGCGCCGCGCGGTGCTGCACGCCTTCCTGGCGCGCTGGCGCGAGGCCTTGCACGCACTGCGGGGCGGCGTGCGTTGGGCGATCGACGTCGACCCCACTGAATTCTGAGCCTCCGCGACGCCCGGCGCGGCGTCGCCCCGGGGCCTGCCTCCCTCAGACGAGCGCAGAGCCGCCCGTCATGCTTCCCCTCATCCCTGCGCGATGGTCGCGCCCAGGGCGGCCGGCCGCGAGGCGGGCGCGCCCTGGGCGGTGGCGCGCCACTCCTGCAGCAAGGCCTCCCACTGGGGCAGCACCTGCTCCATGCTGCGCTGCTTCACCGGCCCGTAGCCGGCGATGCGCGAGGGCAGCTCGGCCACGCGCACGGCCAGGTCCAGGTTGTCCGCGCGCAGCTGGCCCAGCAGTTGCTCGATGGTGTCGCGGTAGCGCTGGATCAGCGCGCGTTCGGCGCGGCGCTCCTCGCTGCGCCCGAAGGGATCGAAGGCGCTGCCGCGCAAGACCTTGCCGTGGCGCAGCAGGCGCATGACGGAGCCCATCCAGGGGCCGAACTCGATCTTGCGCGGGCGCCCGTCGGGTCCCGGCCGGCTGAACAGCGGGGGCGCCATGTGATAGCGCAGCTTGAAATCGCCGTCGAACTGTTCGCGCAGCGCCTTGGCGAAGGAGGGGTCGCTGTGCAGGCGCGCCACCTCGTATTCGTCCTTGTAGGCCATGAGTTTGAACAGGGTGCGAGCGACGGCCTCGCTCAGGCGCTTGCTGCCCAGCGCCGATTCGGCCTGGGCCACGCGGCTGACCAGATCCTGGTAGCTGCTGGCATAGGCGGCGTTCTGGTAGCCGACGAGGAATTCGCTGCGCGTACGCACCAGTTCCTCGAGCCCGGGGCGGCGCGCGAAGGCGATGACCTGCTCGGTGGCACCCAGCGCGGCCAGTTGCTGCGGATGCGCCGCGGCCTGGCGGCCCCACTCGAAGGCCGCCTTGTTCTGCGCCACTGCGACCTCGTTGAGCTCGATGGCCCGGAGCAGCGACTCGCGGCGCAGCGGGATCCAGCCCTTCTGCCAGGCGAAGCCCAGCATCATCGGGTTGGCATAGATGCTGTCTCCCAGCACGCGCCGTGCCAGCGCATCGGCATCGAAGCCGGCCACCTGCTGCGCGCCCACGGCCTGTTCCAGCGCCTGGTGGCAGGCGGCTTCCGGGAATTGCCACTGCGGCTGATGCACCAGCGCCGCGGTGGGCGCGCCGTGGGTGTTGAGCGCGACGAAGGTGCGGTCCTTGCGCACCCTCGCCAGGGTCTCGCGGTCGGCGGCGACGATGGGGTCGCAACCCAGCACCAGCTCCGCCTCGGCCATCGCGATGCGCGTGGTGTGGATCTGCGCGGGATCGTCGGCGATGAGCACGTGGCTCCAGGTCGCGCCGCCCTTTTGCGCCAGGCCTGCGGCGTCCTGCGTGACGATGCCCTTGCCCTCGATGTGCGCGGCCACGCCCAGCAGCTGTCCGATGGTGATGACCCCCGTGCCGCCGATGCCGGCCACCAGGATGCCGTAGTTGCCACCGCCGGCGCGGTCGGCTTTCACCGGGTCCGGCACCTGCGGCTCGTCCAGCGGCGGCAGCGCCTCCAGGCTGGGCGCGGCGGCCGCGGCGGCCTTGCGAGGCTTGGCTCCCTCCAGGGACACGAAACTCGGGCAGAACCCCTTCAGGCAGGAAAAGTCCTTGTTGCAACTGCTCTGGTTGATCGTGCGCTTGCGCCCGAACTCGGTTTCCAGCGGTTCGACCGACAGGCAGTTGCTCTGCTCGGAGCAATCTCCGCAACCCTCGCATACCAGCGGGTGGATGGCCACGCGCCGGTCGGGCTCGGCCAGGGTTCCGCGCTTGCGCCGGCGGCGCTTCTCGGTGGCGCAGGTCTGGTCGAAGATCAGCACCGTGGTGCCGGCGACCTCCCGCAGCCGGCGTTGCACATGGTCGAGCTCGTCGCGGTGCTGCACGCTCACGCCGGGGGCAAGGTCGCGCACCTCGCGGTACTTTCCGGGCTCGTCGCTGAGCACGACGATCTCGCGCACGCCCTCGGCGTGCAGTTCGCGGCTGATCTGCCCCACGCTGAGCTGCCCCTCCACGGGCTGGCCCCCGGTCATCGCCACGGCGCCGTTGTAGAGGATCTTGTAGGTGATGTTCGCGCCGCTGGCGATGGCCTGGCGGATGGCCAGCAGCCCGGAGTGGTAGTAGGTGCCGTCGCCGAGATTGGCGAACACGTGCTTGTCGGTGGTGAAAGGGGCCTGGCCTACCCAGGCGGCGCCTTCGCCTCCCATCTGGCTGAAGGTGGAGGTGGAGCGGTCCATCCACACCACCATGTAGTGGCAGCCGATGCCGGCCATCGCGCGCGAGCCTTCCGGCACGCGGGTGCTGGTGTTGTGGGGGCAGCCCGAGCAGAACCATGGCGGGCGCTTCTCGCTGGGCGGCGCATCCGCCAGCGCGCGCTCCTTGGCCTCGATCAGCGCCACGCGTTCGCGCACCCGGCGCTGCAGGTCCCGCGGCGCCTGGTCCAGCAGGCCCAGGCGCTCCAGGCGCGAGGCGATGGCACGCGCGATCACCGCGGGGTTCAGGTCGGCCTTGGCGGGAAGCAGCCAGTTGTCGCCGGGGTTGGCCTGGCTCCACTCTCCACCACTGCGGTCGCCTGGGGTTTCCTGGAACTTGCCGATCACGTTCGGGCGAACGTCTTCCCGCCAGTTGTACAGCTCCTCCTTGAGCTGATATTCGATGATCTGACGCTTTTCTTCGATGACCAGGATTTCCTGCAACCCTGTGGCGAATTCACGCGTGATGTGCGCTTCCAGGGGCCACACCACCGCCACCTTGTGCACGCGCAGGCCCAGCTGGGCGCAGGCGCCTTCGTCCAGCCCGAGGTCGGCCAGCGCCTGGCGGGTGTCGTTGTAGGCCTTGCCCGAGGCCATGAGTCCCAGTCGCGCGTTCGGGCTGTCGATCACCGTGTGGTTCAGGCGGTTCGCACGCACGTAGGCCAGCGCCGCATACCACTTCACGTCCATCAGGCGCGCTTCCTGGCTCAGAGCATCGTCCGGCCAGCGGATGTGCACCCCGCCTTCGGGCATGGGGAAATCCTCGGGCAGGATGATGCGCACCCGCTCGGCCGATACGTCGACCGAGGCCGAGGACTCCACGACTTCCTGGATGGTCTTCATGCCGGCCCACAGGCCGCTGTAGCGGCTCATCGCCAGCGCATGCAGGCCCAGGTCCAGGATGTCCTGCACGTTGCTGGGAAAGAACACCGGGAAGCCCACGGCCTTGAACACGTGGTCGCTCTGGTGCGCCGCGGTCGAGCTCTTGGCGACGTGATCGTCGCCGGCCACCGCGATGACCCCGCCGTGGCGCGCGGTGCCGGCCATGTTGGCGTGCTTGAACACATCGCCGCACCGG
The DNA here is from genome assembly GCA_021808445.1 of Pseudomonadota bacterium. Classification (GTDB taxonomy): domain Bacteria; phylum Pseudomonadota; class Gammaproteobacteria; order Burkholderiales; family Burkholderiaceae_C; genus Thiomonas_A. The sequence continues at coordinate 34,963 of JAKBBP010000009.1, read as the reverse complement.
TCCACGCCCGGCCCCTTGCCGTACCAGATGCCGAACACGCCGTCGAAGCGCTTGCTCTGGGGATACAGGTCCAGCTGCTGGCTGCCCCACAGCGCGGTGGCGGCCAGCTCTTCGTTGACCCCGGGCTGGAACACGATGTCGTGCTCGGCCAGCAGCTTGCGCGCTTTCCACAGCGCCTGGTCATAGCCTCCCAGGGGCGAGCCGCGATAGCCGCTGATGAAGCCCGCGGTGTGCAGGCCCGCGAGCTGGTCGCGCTTGCGCTGCAGCAGCGGCAGGCGAACCAGTGCGTGGATGCCGCTCATGAAGGCGCGGCCGGATTCCAGGGTGTATTTGTCGTCGAGACGGATCGTCTCCAGGGCCCGGCGGACGGATTCGGGCAGCGCTGCGTTCATGGCGCCTATCTCCTCAGTGTGCGACTCGATGCGCAACGGCCGTCCGCCGCCACGGTGGTGGCAGCTGGTTCGCGACTGGCTCGGCAGGGTGGCGCCGGGCCCGCCACGGGGCAGGCTTCGTGGGCCTGCCCTGCGGTCGTCTCTCAGCCGGCCATCGTAGTCGGGTGCCCGGCGCTTGCCAACCGGAGGGCTACCCGGAGCCCCGTCGTGCTACGTCGTGCTGCCGGGGGTCCTGCCCGGGAGCAGCGCAACCGGACGTTCGCTCAGCGTTGTTCCAGGCACAGCACCGCACTGCCCGGGCTGCGCAGGTTGGTGATGGTGGCCTGGCGGCCCTTGAACCACACCTGCACCTCGCCATTCGCGTAGCGCGCGCCATCCGCGGCCACCGTCTGTTCGAGCTGCAGCACGCCCAGCGCCGTGCTCATGGTCACGCTGACGTCGCCGAAACTGGCCAGGAAGGACGTGCCGTCGTTGCACACGTAGCGCGTCGCCCCGGGGGGCAGCACCTGGGGCTGCGAGGCCGAGGCGGCGGGTGCCGAAGCGGGCAGGGAGGGGGCGGAGGCCGGCGCGGGGGCGGAGGGTGCCGCCGGAGCCGACGCGGCGAAGGGCGCCGAGCTCGCGGCCGGGGCGGAGGCCCCGGGAAGGGCCGGCAGGCTGGCGGCGCTGGCGGGTGCCAGCGGCTGCACCTCCACGCCGGGCGTGGGCTGCAGGCCCTGCGCCTGCGCCGCCGGCTGGGCGGGCACGCTGGCGGCGCTGGCCGCCGCGGCGGGGGCGGGCGCCGAGGCCGGGTGCAGCACCACCACCGGCGCGGGGCCGTTGAGCGAGACGGTCTCGCAGCCGCCCAACAGGCCCAGGGCGGCCACCGCGGCCAGTGCCAGCGCATTGCGCGCAATGTGCCGCTGTGCGTTGCGCGCAGCGCGCTTTCTCGTGTGGGAGGTCGAGACGGGCATCGAAGCGGACTCCTTGGCGGCGGATGGCTGCATTACACCAGAACGTTCAGGGTGCGGCGGCAGTCGTGTCGGGCTGCGCGCGGGGCAGCAGGATCCACATGCGGCCCGGCGACTGCATGCGTCCGGCAGCGTCCCCGGCGGCGTCGCCCGTGCCGAAGAACAGGTCGGCGCGCATCGGGCCCTGGATGGCGCCCCCCACGTCCTGGGCGAACACCAGGCGTCGCAGCGGCTGGCCGGCCACGCGCGTGCTCAGCCACAGGGGCATGCCCAGCGCCAGCAGTTTCCGGTCCACGGCGACGCTGCGAAGGGCGGTCAGCGGAACGCCCAGGGCGCCCAGAGGGCCGCGCTGCGGCTGCTGCAGGGGCGCGGCGTGGAAGAACACCACGCGCGGGTTGGCGTCCAGCATCTGCTGCACCCGATCCGGGTGCAGCTGCGCCCAGGCACGGATGGTCTGCATGGTCACGGTGCCGCGCAGGTCACCCTGGTCGAGCAGCCAGCGGCCCACCGACTTGTAGGGCCAGCCGTTGTCGCCGGCGTAGCTCAGGCGCAACATGGATCCGTCCGGCAGACGCAGGAGTCCGGAGCCCTGGACCTGCAGGAACAGCGCATCCACCGGGTTGCTCAGCCAGGCAACCACATGACGCCCGAGCTGTCGGCGCGCCTGGGCGTCGGCCTGGATCTGGGCGCGGCTCCAGAAAGGCTCCACGTGCACCTGCCCGTCGCCGTCGTCCACGCGGCGGCCGCGCCGTACCTGGCCGCCGGCGCTGGCCGGCAGATCCACGAGGTCGTCGGGAAGGCCCCAGAGCGGCACCACGTAGGGCCAGCCCCGGGTGGTCGAGCCGGCGAACACCGGTTCGTAATAGCCGGTGACCAGGCCGTGGTCGCCTCCGTCGGGCGCCAGCAGCTGCCAGGGCTGGAACCATTGTTCGAAGAAGGCGCGCTGCGCCCCCACATCGGAGTCGCCGATCGCCGCCGAGGCCGCGCAGGCGCGCGCCAGCAGCGGCACGCGGGCGCCGCAGTCGCGGCGCCAGGCCTGCCACAGCCCCTGGAAGTCGTCCGCATCCCAGCCTGGGAGCTGCGCGAAGCTGGTCGCGCGCAGGGGCAGCGCCGTGGCGGGGGCGACCGCGGCGGGAGGCAGGACCTGCGCGGCGGAGGCCGCGGAGGCGGCCGGCGCGGCCGCGGAAGCCACTGAAGCCGCCGAGCCGGCGCTGACTGGGGCCGGGCCCGTGCCGGGCCCGGGCGCCGTCGCGCAGGATCCCAGCAGCAATCCAGCGCCCAGCAGGCTCGGCAACAGGCCGGCCAGCCAGGCCACGCGCCGCGCGCGGCGCGAGACACTCGAAGACAGCGCAGGCCAGGTCATGCGCCGCCGAGGCTTCAATGCAGGGTCACGCCCGGCGGGATCAGCGCGAATTCCGGGATGGTCGCGTCGAACTGCGATCCGTCCTCGGCCACGCACAGGTAGCTGCCGCGCATGGTGCCGCTGGGCGTGCGCAGGCGCGTCCAGCTGGTGTACTCGAACACCTCGCCGGGGCGCAGCAGGGGCTGCTGGCCCACCACGCCGAGGCCGCGCACCTCCTCGGTACGCCCCGACTCGTCGGTGATCACCCAATGCCGGGCAATCAGCTGGGCAGCGCGGCTGCCGCTGTTGCGGATGCGCACGGTGTAGCTGTAGGCCCACATGCCCTGCTGGACATCGGACTCTTCGGGCAGGAACGCCGGCTCCACCGCCACCGAGAATTGATAGGCATCCATGGTGGCGTCGATTGTAGACACGGCGCGTTCCGGGGATAGGGGGCGCCTCCTAGAATGCGCTCACCATGACGACCTACCGCATCGCTCCCAGCATCCTGTCGGCCGATTTCGCCCGTCTGGGCGACGAGGTCCGCAGCGTCATCGACGCCGGCGCCGACTTCATCCACTTCGACGTGATGGACAACCACTACGTGCCCAACCTGACGGTGGGCCCGCTGGTGGCGCAGGCCGTCAAGCCGTATTGCAAGCGCTCCGATGGCACGCCGGTCCCGCTGGACGTGCACCTCATGGTCGAGCCCGTCGACGCGCTGGCGCAGATGTTCGCCAAGGCGGGGGCCGACATCATCAGCTTCCACCCCGAGGCCAGCCGCCATGTCGATCGCACCCTGCAGCTGATCCGCGACGCGGGATGCCGCGCCGGGCTGGTGTTCAATCCCGCGTCCGGCCTGGACGTCCTCGACCACGTCATGGACAAGGTCGACCTGGTGCTGATCATGAGCGTCAACCCCGGTTTCGGCGGGCAGAGCTTCATCCCCGAGGCGCTGCGAAAGACGGCCATGGTGCGCCAGCGCCTGGACGCCTACCGTGCGCAAAGCGGGCGCGAGGTGCTGCTGGAGGTCGATGGGGGCATCAAGGCCGAGAACATCGCGGCGGTCGCGGCGGCCGGGGCCGACACCTTCGTGGCCGGCAGTGCGATCTTCGGGCAGAAGGATTACCGCGCCGTCATCGACTCGATGCGCGCCGAACTGGCTCGGGTGGCATGAGGGCCGTGCCAGGATCGCAAGGGGCCGCTCCCCTGGTGGCCGGCGTTGCGGTGCGCGCGGCCCTCGTCGACCTCGATGGCACGATGGTCGATACCCTGGGGGACTTCCTGGTGGCGCTGGGGGGCATGCTGCGCGAACTCGGCCTGGGCGACGTCACGCCCGAGCAGGTCGCCCAGCGTGTGGGCAAGGGCTCCGAGCACCTGGTGGCCCAGGTGCTGCGCCTGCACCTGCCGGCGCAGCAGGCCGACGCGCTGCAGGAGCAGGCGCTGCGCGTGTACCAGCGGCACTACACGCTGGCCAATGGCCGTCACTCCGAGCTGTTTCCCGGGGTCGTCGAGGGGCTGCAGCGCCTGCGCGGCGCGGGCCTGACGCTGGCATGCGTGACCAACAAACCGGGTGTGCATGCGCGCGAACTGCTCGAGCGCAAGGGCCTGCTGGAGTTCTTCTCCGAAGTCGTCGGTGGCGACGCCTTCGAGCGCAAGAAGCCCGATCCGCTGCCGCTGCTGCGCACCTGCGAGCGCCTGGGCCAGCCGCCCGAGCGCACCTTGATGGTAGGGGACTCCCAGAACGACGCGGCCGCCGCCGCGGCGGCCGGTTGTCCCGCGGTGCTCGCCACCTACGGCTACAACCACGGCGAGCCCATCCGCGCCACGCCCGCGCTGGCCTATTTCGACCGCCTGGACCTGCTGCCCCTGCAGCCGGCCTGAGCGTCGCAGCTCAGTTCGAGTCGTCGGAATGGCCCAGCAGGGCCTTCTTGAGTCGCTGCGAGGCCGGCCGCGGCCCCAGCCACACGCGCAGAAGGTTGTCGAAAAAGTTCGCGTCGGCGTAGGGCGCCCCCTCGACCTGTCCGTTGATGCTGATCTGCATGCCCTTGCCGGGCACGTCGGTCAGCTCGACCACATCGCCCTCGCGCAGTTCGTGGCGATCGGCAAACAGGCCGCCCATGCGCGCCAGGCCCGTGATCATGGTGGCGAAGTCGGCCGCGGGCACGTTGTTCTTGATGTCCTCGGTGAGCTTGTCGCCCAGCTCCTTGCCGCTGACGTCGCGCAGCATGACCAGGCGCATCAGCTTGGGCCCGGCCATGCCCAGCGCCGTCTTGGCGCTGTGGGTGGTGCGCGGCAGGTACAGCTCCGCGACATAGACCTTGAAAATCAGGAAATAGCGCGTCCCGGCACCATTGAGTCGCAACGGGCTGCTGCCCACCTGCGCGCCGGGAGGCACGACCACGCCGTGAAGTTTCAGGGGAGTCGCCCCCGCGGCGCTGGGGGGCGACGCGGCCAGCGCCGGGCTGGCCTGCGCGGCGCAGGCCACGCGCGGCAGCGCCAGGCACATGGGCAGGGACAGCAGCAGGGGCAGCAGCAGGGGCAGCGCGGCGCGGCGCGCAAGGCTGGATGGGCGGGGCAGGCGCATCAGGGCTCCTCGTGGACGGAAAAGCTCGTGGACGGAAAAGCGAACGATCGTTCGCATGGGGCGGCAGTGTGCCTGCATCGCGGCGCCTTGGCAATCGGCCGAACCACAAGGGCAGGCCTGCGCGGGGATTTGCTAAAGTTCGCGCAGCTTGGGTATTGTCCGACTCCTGCACGCCCTTTCTGGGTACTCGTCGATGTTCGTCTCTCGCAAGCACGCATTGGGTTCGGTGGACCGGGGAGCCTGGCCCTGGCGCCGCTGCTGCTTGCGCCGCTGCGCGGCGTGATTGGCGGCGCGCTGCGCCGCGCATCCGAGACCGCCCGTCGCGGGCGGCACCTGACCATCCGGTGGCCGCATGGCCGCCAGCGAGACAAGCATGACTGAATCCGAATTCCAGGCCCTGGCCGACGCCGGCTACAACCGTATCGCGATGGTTTCGCAGGCCTTCGCCGACCTCGAGACTCCGCTGTCGCTGTACCTCAAGCTGACCGAGGGCGGGGCCGCGCGCAACACCTTCCTGCTCGAATCCGTGGTGGGCGGAGAACGTTTCGGGCGCTATTCCTTCATCGGCCTGGCCGCGGGCACCGAGCTGCGCGTCAAAGGCGGCATCACCCGCGTGCTGCGCGGCGGAGTCGAGGTGGAGCGTTCCGAGCAGCCCCCACTGGCGTTCATCGAGGCGTTCCGCGCCCGCCACAAGGTGGCGCTGCCGCAGGGAATGCCGCGCTTTTGCGGTGGGCTGGCGGGCTACTTCGGCTACGACGCGGCGCGCTACATCGAGCCTCGCCTGCAGGCCTCGGCGCGGCGCAACCCGCGCCCGGACCCCCTGGACCTGCCCGACATCCTGCTGCTGCAATGCGAGGAGCTGGCGGTGATCGACAACCTGTCGGGGCGCCTGAGCTTCATCGTCTACGCGGATCCGACACAGCCCGATGCGCATGCGCGCGCGCAGGCCCGCCTGCTCGAGTTGCGCCAGCTGCTGCGTGCCAGCGTGAAGGCGCCCGCGATGCCGCCCGCCGAGGTCACGCCGGTGGAGCATGAGTTCGAGCATGCCGACTATCTGCGTGCGGTCGTGCGAGCCAAGGAACTGATCGCCGCGGGCGACTTCATGCAGGTGCAGGTGGGGCAGCGACTGCGCAAGCGTTTCGAGCAGTCACCCCTGTCCCTGTACCGCGCGCTGCGTACCCTGAATCCCTCGCCGTACATGTACCTGTACAACTTCGGCGATTTCCAGGTGGTCGGCTCCTCGCCGGAGATCCTGGTGCGCCAGGAAGCCACGCCCGAGGGCCAGAAGGTCACCATCCGCCCGCTGGCCGGCACGCGTCCGCGCGCAGACACCCAGGAGCGGGACCTGGCCAATGAGCGCGAACTGCTGGCCGACCCCAAGGAGCGCGCCGAGCACCTGATGCTCATCGACCTGGCGCGCAACGACCTCGGGCGCATCGCCCGCATCGGCACCGTGCAGGTGACCGAGGCCTTCGCCATCGAACGCTATTCCCACGTCATGCACATCGTCAGCAACGTGGAGGGCTTGCTGCAACCCGGTCTGGGCGCGCTGGACGTGATGCGTGCCACCTTCCCGGCAGGCACCTTGTCGGGGGCGCCGAAAATCCGCGCGATGGAAGTGATCGATGAGCTCGAGCCCACGCGCCGCGGCCTGTACGGCGGAGCCGTGGGCTACTGGAGCTTCGCCGGGGACATGGACCTGGCCATCGCCATTCGCACCGGCATCGTCAAGGAAGGCTGGCTGTACGTGCAGGCGGCCGCGGGGGTGGTGGCCGACTCGGTGCCCGAGATGGAATGGCGCGAGACCGAGGCCAAGGCGCGCGCGGTGTTGCGCGCCGCCGAGCAGGTGCAGCAGGGCCTGGACGCCTGAGCACGCGCACGCCATCGCGCGCCGCACACCGCCCGGGCCCATGGACGCGAGTTCGCTCGAGGCGGGACGCGGCGAAGCCGCCGGGGCCATGCTGTGGGGCGTGCAGCTGGTCGCGGTGGCGGTCGCGCTGCCCTGGGTGCCACCTTTGCTGCAGGCCACGCTGAGCAGCACGGCCTCGCTGTTCCTGATGTGGCTGTGGACCCGCTGGCGCCCCATCGCGGTGTTCGCCCAGGACGCCACGCTGACCCCGGGCATGGGCCTGGGCCTTCTGTTCAGCGCCCGCATGGCCTTGCTGTACCTGGCCGTTCCCCGGATCGGCGCCGCCGCCGCGGTGGAGTTCAGCGCCGGCGCGCTGTTGCTGCAGGCCGCGCTGCGCGGTGGACTGCGCGCGTGGCCGGCGACGCTGGCCGGCATGCTGGCGATGCTGGTGCTGGCTGGCACCTTGCCGCTGGCCGGCATGGCCCTGGCCGCCTGCGCGGCACTGGCCTGGGTGGCCCAGCAGCGCCTGTTGCGCGACCCGCGCCTGGACCAGTGCGCGGGCGAGCAGTTCGTGTTCTACCAGCTCATCGGCGCCGCCGTGATCCTGCCCGTCGCCTCCGTGGTGGCGGGCGAGAACTGGCTGGTCAGCCCGGCGGGCAGCGCGTGGTGGGCGCTGGCCGCGCAGGTCGGATGCTGCGTGCTCGCGCTTTCCCTGCTGTGGATCGCTCCGCGCGGCAGGCCGCCTCAGGGCTCCTTGCCGGCGCGCCTGTCCCTGGCGGCCTGTGCGGCCCTGCTGCTGCAGGCCCTGCTGGGAAGTCCCGCGCCCGGGGCGTGCTGGGGCGTGCTGCTCCTGCTGGGCGCAGGCGCCGCCTGGGTGCGGCGCATGGCGCTCAGGGGTCCAGCCGGCCTGGCCGAGGGATGAATTTCCAGGTGCGCGCCCGGTAGGCGGCGTATTCGGGCCAGCGCTGCAGCAGCAGCCGCTCCTCCATGGTCGACTTGCCCTGCAGCACCAGCAGCAGCGCCACCCAGGCCGCCAGCCGGGGCAGGTCGGCGGCGGCCACGGCCACCGCGGCCATCAGCAGCAGCAGCGACGTATACATGGGATGGCGCATGCGTCGGTAGGGCCCGCCGGTGACCAGGCGCCCGGCCTGCCGGGGTTGCGGGTGGATGTTGAAATTGCCGGGGCGGTTCCACGCCAGCACCCAGAGGCCCAGAGCCAGCGCAGCCAGGCCCAGGCCCAGCGCAGCCGCGGGAAGGCGCCAGTGCGCCGGCCACGCCAGCATCAGCGCGACCAGGGTGAACTGGGCCAGCACCCACAGGCGTCCCTGGTTCAGTGTGTCCCTCATGCGCGGCGGGAGCTTGCGGGCCGGGCAGCAAAGCCGGAAAACGACGTATGCATGCAACGGATGGTAGCCCCGCACGGCGCCCGTCCCCCTGCGCAGCGGCGGACAGGGAGGGTTCCACGGGCCTCAGGGTTTGCCAGGGGGGCTGGTGAGGCGCAGAATACGTTCTGGACACCATCCTTCGTGCAGGCTTCTCCGATGCTTGATCCCACCGATCCGGCGGCCGTACAACGCGCCGTGCAACGGGCCTTGAACCGTGACCTCCAGCCTGGAGAAATCCTGGTGCTGGGGCGCACGCACGAAGGACGAGCCTTCCGTCCCAGCGACTGGGCGGAACGCCTGGCCGGCGTGATGTCGCGCTTTCGCCCGGTAGGGGCGGGCCACGCCGAAGACCATCTGTGCTACTCGCCGCTGTGCATGCCCACGCTGGTCGATGGGGTGCGGGCGGTGGTGGTCAGCCGCGAGCTGGCCGATGTCGAGCCCATGGCCTACCAGTTCGTGCTGCGCTTCGCGCGCGACAACAACCTCGAGACGGTGCAGGCCTGCATGCTCGATCTGGACGCCGAGGGGCAGCCCTCCGGCCGTTCGAGCACGCCGGGCAGCGGAGGATTGCGGGTGGCTTGAAGCGGGCGCCGAGTGCCCCGCGCTGCATCGGGCACTCGCGCTGGCCGAGGCCTGAATCAGGCCGAGGCCTGCCACCACGCGGCCAGCAGCAGCGCGGGCACCAGGACCCAGGCACCCACGCCCGGCCAGGCTCGCGCCGCCCCGTAGGCCGCGAGGGCCGAGGCGGCCACCGCCCCGGCGTTGCGCCAGTCCCCGAACACCAATTGCAGCAGTTTCTTCATGCCTGGCTCCCGACGGCAGTCGCGGCGGGCAGGCGCAGATGCGCGCCCAGCAGGCGGCCGCAGACCGCGTAGATGAGGAACAGCAGCGGCAGGCTGAGGTCTCCCAGGGGCCAGGCCGCGGTTTCGCCCAGCACGCCGGCCAGGCTCCAGAAACTGCCGAAGGCCAGCAAGGCGCAGGCCACCAGGAATTTCAGGGTGTTCTCCGGAACCGCGCTCAGCGGCGCGCGCAGCGCCATGCCTGCCAGCACCACCACCAGCAGCGCCAGTACCGCGGCCGCGGCCGACTGGCCCAGGTCGAGGCCGTGGCCCATGGCCACGACCAGCAGCCACACTTCCAGGCCTTCGAGCAGCACGCCCTTGAAAGCCACCAGCCAGGCCGCGCGCAGCTCCGCGTGATCCAGGGCCTCTCGAGTTTCGCGGAATTCCTCGAGTTCGTCGTGCAATCGGGTGCGTCCGGCGTAGCGCCGCACGGCCTTGACGTACCAGCGCAACCCGAACAGCAGCAGGAACACGCCGATGGCGGCGCGCATGAGTTGCATGTCGCCGTCGATCCAGCGCAGTCCGGCGGCTCCCGCGGCCACGAGCAGGCTCACCACGGCCAGCGCGCTGATCGCCGCGCTGGTGGCGCGCGCCCAGCCGATGCTCAGGGCGACGGCCAGCACGATCGTGAAGGCCTCCACCCATTCCACGGCGCTGGCCGCGAAAATCGCGCCCGCAGCGCCCCAATGTGTCCAATTCATCAAATCTGCTTCTCCGTTTCGGGTTGGTCGTTGCAGGCCCGCTGGGCTGCGGGTGCGTCGTCGTAGATCAGCGCCTGTCGCAGGTCCAGGTACAGGTCCACAGGGTCGCCCGGCGCATGCCATGCAGGGCTGATCACCCGCAGCGCCACGCCGTGCAGCGTGACCTGCAGCTCGGCGCCGCGAGGCGTGGCCACGCAGCGCAAGACCTGCGCCGTCACCATGCGCTCGCCTTCGCGTGCCGGACCGTCGGCCGCGCGCAGCGCCGCGCCGGGCAGGTACAGCCGTGCGCCGTCGCCGCCCCGGCCTGCGGACTCGGGAGGCAAGGGCCCCCACGGGGCCCGCAGCGTGGCATGCGCGCGGCGCAGCGTCCAGGGCCCCGGCGCGTGCACGAAGCGCGCGACCTGCTCGTCGCAGGGGCTCGCCAGCAGGCGGCGAGGCGCATCGATCTGGCGCAACACGCCAGCGTCCAGGATACCGACCTGGTCACCGAGCGCAAAGGCCTCACGATGGTCGTGGGTAATGTACAGAGCCGACAGTCCATGCTCGCGCACCACGCCGCCGATCAGGTCGCGCAGTTCCTCGCGCAAGCCGGCGTCCAGGTTGGACAGGGGCTCGTCGCACAGGAGCAGGCGCGGGCGCACCGCCAGCGCCCGCGCGAGGGCCACGCGCTGCTGCTGCCCGCCGGAGAGTTCGTGCGGGCGCCGGTCGCGCTGGGCTTCGAGGCCCACGCGGCGCAGCATGTCCAGCGCCTGTTCCGCAGCCCGCGGCTGGCTCCGGGCCCGCAGCGGCAGCGCCACGTTGTCCAGCGCACTGAGGTGCGGCCACAGCGCGTAGTCCTGGAACACCATGCCCAGTCCCCTGCGCTCCGGGGCCAGCGGCGCCTGTCCTGGAGCTGCCACCGTCAACCCGGCGATGCGCACGGTGCCGTCGTCGGGGCTTTCCAGCCCGGCGACAATGCGCAGCAAGGTGGTCTTGCCCGAGCCGGATGCGCCGAGCAGGCATACGATGCGCCCGGCCTCGACCTGCAGATCCAGGCCGCTCAAGGCCGCATGCCCGCCGAAGTGTTTGCGCACGCCGATCAGTTCGAGGGCATTCATCGCGGGGCTCCCAGGCGCCGGGCCGCGCGTGCGAAGGTCCAGCGCGCCAGCGCCGCGAAGCCGAGCAGCAGCGCGATGCCCAGCAATTGCAGTCGCGCCTGCAGGCGCAGCTGAAAGCCCGAGGCGGCGTTCAGCAAGGCCACCGCCAGCGGCGCATGCCCTGCCGGATACAGCAGCTGCGATGCGGGAAGTTCGAAGGCCACATGCAGCGCGGCCATCAACCAGGCGGCGCCCAGGGCCGGAGCGAGCAGCGGCCATTCCACGCGCAGCAGCGCCTGCAGGCGCGACAGGCCGTGCACGCGTGCGGCCTCGCCCAGGCTGCCGTGCAGTTGTGCCACCGGTCCCTGCAGCAGGCGGGTCGCGGCCGGCAGCGCCAGCGCGACGTAGGCCATGGCCAGCAGCCCGCTGCCGCCATACCAGGGCGTGACCGACAGGTTGTACATCTGCACATAGGCGGCCGCCAGCACGATGCCGGGCAGCGCCATGGCCGCCGTGAGCCCGAGGTCGACGAAGCGCCCGAGGCGGCTGCCGGCGGCCAGCGCCCGAGCGATCGGCCACGCCAGCGCGGTGGCGGCGCTGGCGGCCAGCAGGGCCATGCGCAGCGAGTAGCCGAAGGCCGGAAGCACCTGCGCGGCGGCTCGCGTGAAGCTGTGCCCGTGGCCGATGCCTCCCAAGGCCAGGCTGGTGGCGCTGAACAAGGGCACCCCCAGCGCGAGCAGGCCCAGCAGGGCCGCGCCGCAGCCATGGGCCAGGGTCTGTCCGGGGCTCAGCGCTCGGGGTGTCGCGGGGCGGTGGCGCGAGCCCACGCTGCGCGCGGCGACCGAGCGGCGGCGCGCCTGCGCCTGCAGCCACAAGGCGGGCGCCACCAGGCCCAGCAGCATCCAGGAGCCGGCCGCCGCGGCCGGAAAGTTCACCGGCATCGCCGCCACCGACTGCTGGATGGCATAGGTGGCCATCATCGTGCCGCTGCCCGCGCCCAGGGTGGCGGCGACGGCGAAGTCACTGGCCGATTCGGCGAAGGCGGCGGCGAAGCCGGCGGCCAGGGCCGGCAGCAGTGCCTGCAGGGCCAGGCGCAGGCGATGCATCCTTCCCAGGCCGAGCACGCGCGCGGCTTCCTGCGGCGCCGCCGACATGGCGCGCAGGCTGAGTTGCAGGGCCAGGAAGGTGTAGGGCAGCGCCTTGAAGGCCAGGCTGATGACGATGCCTGGCGGCCCCAGCAGATCCTGTGCGCGAGCCAGCAGCCAGGGCCAGTGCGCCAGGGGGCCCACCGGCGCGGCCAGCAACATCCATCCCGAGGCGACGAAATAGCCGGGGAGCACGAGCAGCAGCCATACGCCGGCTTCGATCCAGCCCCGCCACGCCAGCAGGCTGCGCTCGCGCAGCCAGGCCAGCCAGGCCCCCAGCGGCAGCGCGAGCAGACTCGCCAGCATGGAGATCAGCCAGCTGTTGCGCAGCGCCCCGGCGCCGCCGTCGGCCCAGGCCTGACCGAAGGCGGCCAGGCTCGGATGCAGGCCGCCACGCAACAAGCCGGGCAGCAGGGCCTGGCCCAGGAATCCGCCGAGCGGCCAGCCCCACAGGGCCAGCGCGGCCAGCGCGAGCAGCGCGGGGCCCAGCGCGCCGCCGCTACGCTGGCAGCTGCGCCGGAGCATGCGCCGCAAGGCGGCGCCACGCCCCGAGCCCGGGGTTGCAAGGCCTGCGCCCTCGGTCGCGAACTCGCGCCGTGCAAGGGGCAGCCAGGTCCTGGGAGCGCTCAATGCAGTACGTGCTGGCTGAACCACAGGTCCACGGCGGCCTCGCGCGCGCCCCAGAGGCCCGGATCCAGGCGCTGGGCATCGCGCGGCTTCAGGCTCGCCACCGCCGGCAGTGGCGCGACGCCGCGCAGCAGCGGCTGGTAGTTCGAATCCGCGCTGGGGTCGCCATGCTGCATCGCACGCTGGCCCGCCGCTGACAACACGAATTCGACAAAGCGCCGGGCCTGCTGCAGCTCGGGCCCGCGCACCTGGGCCCCGATGGCGATGTCCGACGGCAGCTCGGCCACGGGATGCGGGGTGACGATGCGCAGCCCCGGCTGGCGTTGTGCGAAGCCCAGCGCGGCCGAGCTCTGCACCACGGCCACGTCGATCTGACCGTACTGCAGGGCACGCAGGGTCACGCTGTTGGTCGGATACACCTTCAGTCCATGGGCCTTCAGTTGCTCGAACCAGGCCTGGCCGGCGCGCATGCCATCGTGTTGCAGGATGCCTGCCACGAAGGGGAAGGTGGGGCCGGAGATGGCCGGATTGTTCATGCCCACCTTGCCGCGCAGGCTCGGCGCCAGCAGGTCCGCCCAGTTGCGAGGAACCGGGTGCAGGCGCCGCGTGTTCACCAGCAGGGCTCCCGCGTAGGTCAGGCCCACCGGCAGATAGCAGCGATCGGCGGGCAGCAGGGCGCGTCCCTGCGCGTCATAGTCCAGCGCGGGGAGCCAGCCGCAGGCCAGCAGATGCCGAGCGGCCATGTCGCGCATGGCCATGTCCCCATCGAACCACAGCACGTCCCACTGCGGCCTGGCGCCTTCGGCCTGCACGCGTGCCTGCAGGGGGCCGGTGCTCAGGTGGACCAGGTCGACGGCGATGCCAGTGCTGCGGGTGAAGGCCTGTGCCACGGCACGGTCGTAGCCGAAGGCGGCATACACCGTCAGGGGGCGCGCCCGGGCCGTGGCCAGGGACAGCGCGCAGAGCAGAAGGACGAAGGCGAGTCGGATCATCAGCGGTCTTCGAGATGGAAACGGACCCAGATGCGAAAACGCATGGGCTGGGAGGCCAGCGCGGCCGGCGTGGGTGGGTAGGGTGCCTCGCGCACCGCGGCCAGGGCCGCGGCATCGAGCATGGGCACCGAGCTGGACTGGGCGACCCGTACCTGGCTGACCTTGCCGTCGAGAAACCCGAAGCTGACCAGCACGCGCCCGCCCACATGCATGAGGCGCGCGGCCTCGGGGAAACGCACTGCCGCCTGGATGGCCTCGCGCAGCGCGCCCTCGAAACTCAGGCGCGTGGCCGCCAGATCGGGGTGCGGCCGCGGTGCCGGAGGTGGCGGAGGCGGCGGCGCCACCGGCATCGCCGGCCTGGCGGCAGGCTGGGGCGACGGCGGCGGGATGAGCGCGCGCGGTTGAGGCGGCGGGGGCAGCGGCCTGGGAAGCGGGTGCAGCGGACGAGGCTTCGGCTTGGGCTGGGGCTTGGGTTGGGGTTTGGGCTTGGGCGGTGGCGGCTTGGGCGTGAGCGGTTTAGGCAGGGGCTTGGGCAGGGGCTTGGGCTGGCTCAGCGTGATTTCCACTGGCGGCGGAGGCGGAGCCGCCTGGTGGGTGCCCAGCCAGGCCAGCGCAGCCAGCAGCGTGGCCTCGATCAACACGGCCAGCGCGAGCGCCACGGGCCAGCGGCCGCGGCCGCCAGGCTCCTCCCAGGAGTCGTCGGGCAGGGCCATGTCCCGAGCCCCTGCGCCGGGCCTCGCCAAGGCGCTCACGATCCGCTCGCCTGCTGCGCGGCCAGCCCGATGCGGGTGACGCCGGCGCGCCGGCATGCGTCCATCACGCGCATGAGCAACTGCAGCGGCGTGTGACGGTCCCCGGCGAGCACGACTTGCAGATGCGAAGGGTCCTGCTTGTTCTCCAGCAGTCTCGTGAGCTGCTGTTCATCGAGCTGCAGGGCGCCCACGTGGATCACGCCCGCGCGGTCGACCACCACCGTCACCTGCGGGGGCGCCAGCGTCTTGGCGGTGGAGCTGGTCGGCAGTCGCGAGGCGATGCCGTCGGCGGGGATCATGCGCAGGGTCACCATGATGAAGAACACCAGCAGAAAGAACATGATGTCGATCATGGGAATGATCTCGATGCGGGCCTTGCGGGTTTCGAAGTAGCGCATGGGTGAGTCGGAAAAAAAGGATGCCACAGCGAGGCCGTGGCGCAAGCGGGCGGCCGGAGCTGCCCGCGTTCACGATGTCCGTTACGGGGCGATTACTGCAGCAGCGGCGAGGCGACGGGAGGCGGGGCGGATGCGCCGGCGCGGCGCATGGCCGCGTCGCGCGCCTCCCGCGCGGCCTGCTGCGAGCCACGGTAATGGGGATACATGCGGTTGGACAGCATCAGCTTGATGCGCTCGAGCTGGTGCATGACCAGGCGCACGCGTTGGTGCAGGGCGTTGAACGCGACCAGGCCCAGCACCGCGATGAACAGGCCCGCTGCGGTGGCCAGCAGGGCCTCGCCCACCCCGCCCGTGACCGCCTGGGTGGCGGCGGCCGGGTGGGACAGCGCCTGGAAGGTGTTGAACATGCCCACGATGGTTCCCAGCAGGCCCAGCAGCGGCGCCAGGGTGACGATGGTGTCGAGCATCCACAGGCCGCGGTCGACCTGGGGCGCCTGGTCCATCACCGCCTCCTCCAGGCGATCGCTGAAATGGTCCAGCGTGTCTCCCAGGTCGTGGCTCAAGGCCACGGCCACGACTTGCGCGGCGGGAGATTTCGCATCTCCCTGCAGGCGCTCGTGCAGCAGGCTGGTGTCCACATGGCCGTGGGCCTTGAGTTCGCGCACCCAGCGCAGGCACTGGGACTGCATGCGGCCGAGCGCCCAGAAGCGCTCGATGGCCACGGCCAGCGCCACCAGCAGCAGCAGCGCCATGATGTAGAGGATGCCGCCGGATTTCTGCGCGGCATCGGTGATGGTCTGAAGGGAGATCATGAGCGGTGCTCCTGTGGGCTCTCAAGGACTCGGGCCGCGCCAGCGGGGCCGCAACCGGCCCGCCGCGCGGCCCCATGGGCGCTTAGAAGTCGGCGCTCAGTCCGGCGTAGAAGGTGCGCGGGGCACCCGGCATGCCCAGGACATAGGTGCCGGTGGTGTTCCCGCCCAGCCAGTCGCCGGGGAAGCTGATGAACTCGCTGTTGTTGTATTGCTTGTCGGTCGCGTTGAGCACCCCGAGGTGGAACTTCAGGTCGGTGATGGTGGCGTCGTGCATGGGCACCGTGCCGTCCAGCGTGAGGTTCCACAGCCCGTAGGCGGGGGCCTTCTGGTTGGTGGGCGAGTTGCTCTGGTCGCTCCACATGTACTGCGCGCCGGTGTACTGGTAGTTGATGCCGGGCACCCACAGCACGCCACCGCCGTAGACCTTGTAGTTGGCGCCGACCGTGAAGGTCTTGTCGGGTACGTTCGACACCGGCAGGCCGGCGTAGCTGGTCCCCCCGGTGACGTAGTTGTCGAACACCGCCTTCTCGAAGTTGGCGTTGGCAAACACGTCCAGGTTGTAGGCGACCTCGTCGGACAGCGACAGGTTCAGGCCGTGGTAGGTCGAATCCCCGTTGGCGTCGCCGATGTAATTGCCGTTGGCGTCGCTCAGCGGGATGTACTGGTTCTGGAAGTGCAGGTGGTAGTACGAGACCGACAACAGGAAGTCGTGCAGGTACTGGGCGCGACGCACGTGCATCTTGAAGCCCAGGGTGTAGTCCGTGCTCTTTTCCAGGTTGTAGATGGGCGCGGTGCTCTGGAACAGGCCGCCGCCGCCGCCGACCTGGGGTTCCTTGTAGGCCTGGGCGAAGTTGCCGAACAGGGCCAGCCAGGGCAGGGCGCGGTAGTTGGCGCTGATCGAGGTCTCGATCTTGTGATGGCTGGCGGTCGAGCCGGGCTGACTGCCCTGATCATTGCCGGGGGCGTACTGGTAGGAGATCGGGAAGTCCGAGGCCCCGGCCGGCGAGTACACGGTGTCGTAGTTGATGAAACGGATGCCCGGGGTGATGTCCAGGCGCCGGATCGGGCTGATCTTGTCCTGCGCGAACAGCGCCAGGTCGGTCTGGTCGAAGTAGTCGCTGCGGTAGTGCGCGTTGGGCGTGGTCTGGCTGCCGTACACCGTGGTCGAGGTGCCCACCAGGTCGGCCGGGTTGTAGAAGGCGTTGCGTGTGTTGTAGGTGCTCTTGAGCACGAAGCCGCCCACCGACACCAGGTTGTGCGGCAGCGCCACGTCCACCCACAGCTTGTCGCCGTAGCTGCTGGTGCGCGGGTTGTTGTGCTCGTACAGGTTGCCCGGATTGCTCAGGCCGTAGTTGTTGTAGTGGTCGTGGATGCGCTTCTCCAGCTCGTACCACATCAGGTTGTGCAGGCGCGCGTTGTCGTCCAGCCCGACGTTGAGCTTGCCGTAGAGGATGCGCAGCTCGTTGGTGTCGTTCTTGTTCCACACCGAGCCGGGAATCGTGCTGTAGAAGCCCGAGGCCTGCTGGCTGTACAGGGGCGTGCCCGCGGTGCCGTCCAGGGTCAGGCCGGGCACGGTCTGCGTGGGCACGGCGAAGGGCCGGTAGGCGGTGCTGCGCGCGTTGTACAGGCCGAGCGAGAAATTGCCGTTCTGGAAGTCCTTGCGGGTCTTCAGGAAAAAGGCCTCGTTGCTGCCGTGGCTGTTGAAGCCGTCGCTGGCCGTGCGGTAGCTGTCGGCCGAGCCGGTGCCGCCGGCGACCACGGTGGACCAGCCGTCGTGTCTGCCGGTGTTGAGCACGAAGTCGAGGTTGCGCGCGCTGTCGCTGCCCACGCTCACCCCGACCGTGCCGCCGAACTTGTCGGTGGGCTGCACCGGAACGAAGGCGATCTGGCCGCCCACGTTGTTGAACCAGCGATCCGCGGGTTCGCCGGGGCCGTAGGTCACGCCGATGCCCTGGATCATGCCCAGCTGCGGCACCAGGTCGCTTTGCCACAGACCGGTCGAGGGGTTGGCCATGGGCACCCCGTCGAAGGTCATGGAAATCGAGCCGTTGTCGATCTGCGAGCCGCTGAATCCGCCCCAGCCCTGCTTGATGCCGTTGACGCTGATCTGGTTCTTGGTGCTGCCGGTGGAGCCGTAGCCGCTGACGGCCACGCCGGGCGCCACCTGCAGCGCCTGCGCGGCACCGCCGAAGGCGCCCGCGGTCTGGATCTGCTGGCGGTCCAGCACGGTGGTGGACACCCCCGACTTGAACACCTGCTTCTTGCTGATCTTTCGTTCCTGGCTGGTCTTCGCAGCCGTGGTGCCGCCGGCGGCCTGTGCGCCGGCCTGCACCGTGCCCAGATCGGTGCTTGCCGCCTGTGCGCAGGCGACGCCCGGTGCGGCGCACAGCGCCAGCAGCACGGCGTGGGACAGCAGATTGCGGCGCAGGGCCGGCGGTGGGGTGCGGTGATTCATGACAGCTCCGGATGGCGTTGGAATTCGGGGGGCTCTCAGGCCCTGGTCGTCGATGCGCGCATTCACGCTCGCAACCTTGGACGCTATTGCAACGGCCGCTCGTGATGAACAGGTTGCGTCAACCTGTCCGAAATCTCACCGGGCCTGTCGGAGTTGTTCGGGAATGTTTCCCGGCGAAATGCACCCCGGGGAGTTCAGTCGGGCGTGCCGGTCCAGCGGTAGCCGCTTCCGTGCAGGGTCTGCAGATGCGCGTCCAGGCCGTGCTGGCGCAGCAGCCGGCGCAGTCGCCCGACCGCGGTATGCAGCGCCTGGGCGTCGGCGCGTGCCGGGATGTCCAGCGCCACGCGCAGGCTGGCGGGGCTGAGCACGCGCCCGGGCCGCTCGCACAGCGCCCACAGGAGGCGGAACAGCTGGGGTTGCAGGGCCTGGCATTCGTCGCCGCAGCGCAACTCCCGCGTGGGCGCGTCCAGCGTGGTGTCGGGGGCCACGTTCAGCTGGCCCGCGGGTTCATGCGCCACGCGCTGGCGAAGCCGCGCCAGCTGGGCCTGCAGCAGCGCCGGCATGCAGCGCAGGCCGACGACGGCGTCGGCGCCGGCGCGCAGCGCCTGCAGGGCCAGCGGGCCGCCGGGATCCTCGACCAGCGCCAGCACCACCGCCTGCGAGGACGCGGGGTGGTGGCGTACGCGCATGATCCAGTCGGTGGCGGCGCGCGCCTGTTCGGCGCAGCGCAGCACGACTGCCCAGGAACTCCCGTCGACGAGTTGCCGCAGGGCGGCTTCAGGCTGGGCTTCCTGCGAGTTGTCCAGCGGACGTGCGGCCGAGTGGCCGAAGCCGACATAGAGCACGGAGTGCTTGGTGGTCGGCTCGCCGGCGCCCGCAGGGCCGGGCGCAGGATCGGTGGGAAGCATGTGCGGTGCTCGCGTCCTGGAAGGAAGACGCGAGGCTCGCACGCAAAGGTGTCAATCTCGTGACGGCGGCGTGACGTGGTCACGCCGTGCCCGCGGCGCAGGCCGCGGGCGGGGGCGGGCTCAGACCACCGCGCCGGCGTTCGGGTCGTTGGGGTTTTTCGGGCGCCCCGGGCCGGACTTGAGCAGATCCTCGCGCTTGACGCGCAGCCACATGGCGATCGCGGCGGCGACGAACACGGAGCTGTAGATGCTCATGGAGATGCCGATGATCAGCGCCAGCGCGAAATAATGCAGGGCGGGGCCTCCGAACAGGAACATCGAGAAGGCCATCGCCAGGGTCGCGCCGTGGGTGATGATGGTGCGGCTGATGGTGTTGGTGATCGCGCTGTCGATCACGTGCACCGTGGTGTACTTGCGGTACTTTCGGAAGTTCTCCCGCACCCGGTCGAAGATCACCACCGACTCGTTCACCGAGTAGCCCAGCACCGCCAGCACGGCCGCCAGCACGGGCAGCGAGAACTCCCACTGGAAAAAGGCGAAGAAGCCCAGCACGATGATCACGTCGTGCAGGTTGGCCACGATGGCCGCCACGGAAAACTTCCACTCGAAGCGCAGCGCCAGGTACAGCATGATGCCGGCGATCACGAAGGCCAGG
The DNA here is from genome assembly GCA_021808445.1 of Pseudomonadota bacterium. Classification (GTDB taxonomy): domain Bacteria; phylum Pseudomonadota; class Gammaproteobacteria; order Burkholderiales; family Burkholderiaceae_C; genus Thiomonas_A. The sequence goes on along the minus strand of JAKBBP010000009.1, from coordinate 15,098 downwards.
GCCTTGAGGCCGTCGGTGGCCAGCTCGGAACCTACCTGCGGCCCCACGAACTCGGTGCGTGCCAGCTGCGCCTGGGGATCGGCCGACTTCAAGGCGCTCATCACGCGGTCGCTTTGCGCCACGCTGCTCTCGCCGGCCCGCAGTGGCAGTCGGATCACCACGTCGCGAGCGTTGCCGAAGGTCTGTACCTGCACGTCGCCGTAGCCCAGGCGCCTGGGCACCGCGCGCACCGTATCCAGGTCGGCCGCGTGGGGGTAATGCACCTCCATGACCGTCCCGCCGGTGAATTCGATGGATAGATGCAATCCGCGCGTGAACAGGAAGAACACGGCGGCGACGAACAGCAGGGCCGAGATCACGTTCAGCACCGGCGCATAGCGCATGAACGGGATGTCGCGGCGGATACGGAAGAACTCCATCAGGATCTCCTGGTCGAAGGCTGGACGGTCGCGGGCTTCAGGACTTGCCCGCGGGCGCCTTGTCGGACGGGGTCGCGCCGGGCTTCCACACCTGGCCGATGGACACCGACTGCAGGCGCCGGCGTCGGCCGTACCAGAGGTTGACCAGTCCACGCGAGAAGAACACCGCCGAGAACATCGACGTGAGGATGCCCAGGACGTGCACGATGGCGAAGCCGCGCACCGCGCCGGAGCCGAACACCAGCAGCGCCAGGCCGGCGATCAGCGTGGTGACGTTGGAGTCCAGGATGGTGGCCCAGGCGCGCGCGTAGCCGGCGGCGATCGCCGCCTGCGCGCCGGCGCCGTTGCGCAGCTCCTCGCGGATGCGCTCGTTGATCAGCACGTTGGAATCGATGGCCATGCCCAGCGCCAGGGCCATGGCGGCGATGCCGGGCAGGGTCAGCGTGGCCTGGAGCATCGACAGCAGCGCCACCAGCAGCAGCAGGTTCACCGCCAGCGAGATCGAGGAGACCGCGCCGAACAGCAGGTAGTACACGCACATGAACGCGACGATGGCCAGGAAGCCCCAGGTCACCGAGTGGAAGCCCTGCGCGATGTTCTGGCGTCCCAGGCTGGGGCCGATGGTGCGCTCCTCGATGATCTGCATGGGCGCAGCCAGGGCGCCGGCGCGCAGCAGCAGCGCGATGTCATTGGCCTCCGGCACGGTCATGCTGCCGGAGATCTGCACGCGGCCGCCGTCGATCTCGCTGCGTACCACCGGGGCGGTCACCACCTGGGCCTGGTGGCGGTCGATGAGCACCATGGCGATGCGCTTGCCAACGTTGGCGCGCGTGAGATCGGCGAAGATGCGCGAACCACGCGAATCCAGGGTGAGGAACACCGCCGGCTGGTTGGTCTGAGGATCGAAGCCCGGCTGCGCATCGGTCAGTTCCTGTCCCGTGAGCAGCACGTCGCTCTTGACCATCAGCGCGTTGCCGGAACGGTCGTAGAGCTTCTGGTCGCCCTCGGGCGCGGGCCCCTTGCCCGCCAGCGCGCTGAGCGCGGCCGGGCTGTCGTCCACCATGCGGACCTCCAACGAGGCGGTGCGTCCGAGGATGTCCTTGGCTCGGGCGGTGTCCTGGATGCCGGGAAGTTCGACCACCACGCGGTCCCTGCCCTGCTGCTGGATCACGGGCTCGGCCACGCCGAGTTCGTTGATCCGGTTGTGCAGCGTGGTGATGTTCTGCTTGATCGCGTAATCCTCGGTCTGCTGGATGGTCGCGGGGCTCAGGCGCAGCGCGATGGTCCCGGCGGCGGCGTCGGCGTCGATGAGGGCATTGCCCGCGTTGGCCCGGACCACCGGAAGCGCGGCCTGGAACATCTCGGGGTCGTGGAACTGCATCTGCACGGCGTCGCCGACGCGCTTGAGCTCGCTGTAGCGCACGTCCTTGTCGCGCAGCGAGGACTTGAGCTCGCCGGCGATCGAATCCAGCTTTTTCTCCAGGGCCGCCTGCATGTCCACCTGCAGCAGGAAGTGCACGCCGCCGCGCAGGTCCAGGCCGAGGTACATGGGGTGGGCATGCAGCGCGGTCAGCCAGGCGGGCGAGCGGCTGAGCAGGTTGACCGCGACGATGTAGGAGGGAGACTGCGGGTTGGTGTTCAGCGCATGCGCCAGCACCTCGCGCGCGCGCAACTGCACGTCGGTGCCGGAGAAGCTGTAGTTCAGGGTCGCGCCGTCGATGGCTGCGCGGTCGGCGTGGATGCCGGCCTGGGCCAGCGCGGCCTCACCGCGCTGCAGCAGCGCCTGGTCGGGCTGGTCGTGCCCGGCGTGCGCCGAGGTGATCTGCACGGCCGGGGCCTCGCCGAACAGGTTCGGCAGCGCATACACGATGCCGACCACCACGACGGCGGCCATCACGAGGTACTTCCACAGCGGGTAACGGTTCATGGCGGTGGCCGGCGCCCCGGCGGGGCCGCGGCGCGTGCTGTTCGGAGGGTTGCGCGGCCGCGGGCCGCGCGTGGATCAGGATTCGAACTTCAGCGTGCCCTTGGGCAGCACGGTGCTGACCGCCGAGCGCTGCACCTGGACTTCGACCTTGCTGGCCACTTCCAGGGACAGGTAGTTCTCGCCCAGGCGTGTCACGCGTCCCACCAGGCCGCCGCTGGTGACGACCTCGTCGCCCTTGGAAAGCGCGGCGATCATCGCCCTGGCCTCCTTCTGGCGCTTCATCTGCGGGCGGATCATGACCAGCCACAGGATCACGAACATGACCACCAGCGGCAGCACGTTCAGCAGGGTGGACTCGGCGTTGCCCTGGGGGGCGGCCGAGGCGGCGTGGGCGGTGGAAATCAGGTCGATCAACATGGGAATCGGCAGGTTCGTCGGGAAAGCAGGCGGCCCGCCACGCGGCACGCGAGGTGCGCGGGCAGGGACCGTGCGAAAACACGATTGTCGCAAATTCGGCACCGCCCCTGCCCGCCATGCTGCCGCTCAGGGTTGCAGCGCGATGGCCACCGGGGCCGCGAGGGTCGGGACGGAGGCGGGCGACATCGCCTGCGGCAGGCCCTGCAGCCGCGGGGGCGAGGCGCCGGGCCCGCGCAGCGCGGGCCCCCCCGCCGGCGCCGCAACGCGGTATTGCGCGAGGTCCGGGCCCTCGGCATCGAGGGCGTACACGCTGGCCCCTCCGGGGGCCACCGCGATGGCGCCCAGGGCCGAAGGGCGGACCCAGGGCGTGGTGGGGGGCGTCAGGGCCTGCAGCTCGCCGCCTTCGCCAGGGCTCTCCCGGAAGACCTGGATGGCGCTGTTCCAGCCGTTCGCAGCGTCCAGGACGCTCACGTACAGGCTGCGGGTGCGGGGGTTGAAGCTCAGGCCCTGGGCTGCACCGCGCAGGACCGTGCCCACCCTGGCGGACCTCCATGGGTACCGGGCAGCGCCTCGGGAGGACGCGGCGGGCAAGCTGCCGGGCACGCCGGGCGCGGCCAGGAATTTCACCGCGGGGTCCGCGCTGTCGGCCACCAGCAGATTGCCCTCGGAGTCGCAGGCCAGCGCCAGGCGTCCTCGCGCTCCGAAGGGCTTGCCGCGGGTCAGCCAGCGCAGCGCCCAGGGGCGGTCACCCGTCGGCGGCCGGGGTGAGCGCGTCATGGCGGGCACGATGCCGAAGGCCTCGACGCTGCCATCGCGTCCGCCCACGTACAGATAGCGGCCCCGGGGATCGACGGCCAGACGGTCCGGCACCATCGAGGGATCCACGACCACGGGCGGAGTCGACGCGCCCGTGGCCTGGTCAGGGTGCGCTTGCAGGAATCGCCGCGGCAGGCGCCCGTCCGCCGTGGCGGTGCTGACGGCGCCCAGCGCGCTCAGGGCCCCGGTGGACGGGTTCACGGCGAAGGACAGCACCCGCCGGTCCCACGAACAGGCCGCGAACAGCGTGCTGCCGTCGGGGCTCATGGCCAGCGCCACCGGCGTGGCGCGCCTGGGCAGCGCCAGGGTCTGCAACAGGCGCAGACTTCCGTCGGATCGCACGTCGACGATGCTCAGGGTGTTGGCCTGGGCACCTCCTGCGACGTACACCCGGCGCGCGTCGGCCGACACCGCCAGCGCGCGTGCCTGGGCGCCGACCGCCAGGGCTTGCCCGGACAGGGCCTTGAGCCTGCCCCCGGGGCCGACGGCGAAGCTTTGCACGAAGCCGCCAGAAAGCAGCACGAAGGCACGCCGCGAAGCCTGGCAGCGCAGCTCGGCCCGGGCCGGAGTTCCCGGAGATCGCCCCAGCGTGACCTGCGCCGTATCGAAGCGGCATTGGGCCGCGCGCGGCTGCCGGGCCACGCGCAGGCGCTGCACGCTGCCCGCCGGGAAGGCAGGGCGAAGCTCGAAATCCCCGGAGCCTCTCAGCTGCGCACCACGCGCTCCGGCCAGGATGCGCACCGAGCTCGAATCCGGCAGTCCGCGCACCCGGATGTGCAGCTCGTTGCCCTGACCCGACGGAGCGCTGGCCGGCGTGAAGGGGCCGCCGGGGGGAGCGGCAGCGGCCGGATTCGAGCCCGGAGCCGGCGCGGGCGTTGGTTCGGGCGGCTGTTCGGGCACGTGTTCGGGAGCCTGTTCGGGCGTAAGCACGGGATGGTGCGAGGTTCCCGGCGAGGCGCTCTGACCCGGCGGAGCCTTGTGCGGCGCCACGGACGCCGGCGCCGCCGAGGCGCCCGGTGCGGAGCCGCCGCCGCAGGCATTGAGCAGCCCCGCACTGCCCAGTGCGAGCAGCGCCGTGCCGGCGCGCAGGCGAGCCGGGGAACGCGGGGGGATGGGGGGTTGGAGGGATCGAATGGAGGTCATGGATCAAGCCCGCACCGGCGGTGCGGGTCCGGCGAAATCCCCTCGGAGATTTATGATTTGACCTGGAATGTCGCCGGCACGTTCCGTAACGACATTCCAGGCTGCAAATCTAGATCGGCGCTCGCGCGGCGGCGGCGTACGTCAACGCGGCGCGCATGGTGCCTTCATGAAATCCTGACGAGGCTGGCGCCTCGCCGCCTCCTACCAGGGCGGCAGCACGCTGGAGCGCAGCGCATCGCGCGCTTCGCGCCAGTTCGGGAAGATCCTGGCCACGGTGGCCCAGAAACGCGGCCCGTGGTTCATCTCGCGCAGATGCGAGACCTCGTGCGCGATCACGTAGTCGACGATGTGCGGGGCGAAGTGCAGCAGGCGCCAATGCAGGCGCAGGCGACCGTCGGCCCCGGCGCTGCCCCAGCGCGTGCGGGCCGAGCTCAGGCCGATCGCGCTGACGCGCACGTCCAGGCGCTGGGCGAACTCGTGCGCGCGTTGCGTGAACAGCTCCAGCGCGCGCCCGCGCATCCAGGCCTGCGTCGCCGCGCGCACGGCTTCGGCCGCGCAGCCCGGATCCAGCGGCAGCAGCAGCAGGCCTCGCGGCTCGTCCAGGCGCGCGACGCCCAGCGCGCGTCCTGCCAGACACAGGCGCAGTTGCGCACCCAGAATCGGAAGCGTGGCGCCGTCCACCCAGTCGATGCGAAGGCATTGCTGTTCGCGCAGGCGCTGCTCGCGCAGGCGCAATTGCTGCAGCACCCAGTCCGCCTTGTCGGCCAGCACCTGCTCGACCTGACCCAGGCTGACCCAGCGTGGGGCGCTGACACGCACCGCCGACTCATCGATGCGGATGCCGATGGACTTGCGCGACGCGCGGCGCAGCTCGTACACGAAGCTGTGCGCCCCGTGCACGAAGCGACGCTGCGCGCGCCCGGTGCCAGGGCCGGCCGGAGGGCTCGGTTCGCTCACTCCGAACAGATCGAACTGCAGCGCGGCGGAATCCATGCGTGCGGGCATCGGGCCGGAGCCTGGCAAGCTTCAGGGGCGAGGCGCCGGCGCATAGGCCTCGGGATCGAGGCGGCGCATTTCCGCCTCGATCCACTCCTGCATGCGCTGGTTGATCTGCGCCACCTCCAGCCCCAGCGGCTCGATGGGCGCGCCGATCGACACGTCGATCACGCCGGGGCGCTTGATGAAGGCCTGGCGGGGCCAACAGCGGGCCGAGGTGACCGCAATCGGCACCACGGGCACCCCCGTGAGCTGGGCAAGCCTCGCCCCCCCGGGCTTGTACTGGCCCTGCTTGCCCCGCGGCGTGCGCGTGCCTTCGGGGAACATGACGATCCAGTAGCCCGTGCGCAGCAGCCGGGAGCCCTGCTCCTGCATGCGCGCCAGGGCCTGCGCACCGCGTTTGCGGTCGATGTGCACCATGTCCAGGCGCCCCAGGGTCCAGCCGAAGAAGGGCACGAGCAGGAGTTCGCGCTTGAATACATAGCTCAGGGCGCGCGGCAGCAGCAGAGGCAGCGCCAGGGTCTCCCAGGCCGATTGATGCTTCACCAGCACGATCGCAGGTCCCTGCGGAAGGTTCTCCAGACCCTGCAGGCGCCAGCGGATCCCACAGATGAGGCGCGAGCCCCACAGCGCCAGCCAGGCCCAGCCCACGCAGAAGCGATACAGCGGACGCCCGCGCAGCACCAGGGACAGCGCCAACGCGGCCACCGCGTAGGGCACCACCGTGCCGATCAGCCACGCCATGTACAGCGCGGAACGCAGCCAGGATGCGATGGTGCGCATGCCGGACTCCGCGATCTCAGCCCAGCGCAGGCTGGCTGAGCAGCCAGTCCGCGAAGGCCGAGAGGTCATCGTGGACCAGGGTGCCCTGCGGCAGGGGCTTGTCCCCGGCCAGGGTGCGTCCACCCTTGCCGGTGCGCACCAGATGCAGCGCGCAGCCCAGAGGCTGCGCGGCCTGCAGGTCGCGCAACGAGTCGCCGACCACCGGCACGCCCTGCAGATCATCGAGGCCGAAGCGCGCGGCGATCTCCCGGAACAGGCCCGGGCGGGGCTTGCGGCACTCGCAGTGGTCCTCGGGCGTGTGGGGGCAGAAGAAGATCGCGTCCAGTCGCCCGCCCGCGGCGCCCACCGCCTTTTGCATCTTGAGGTGGATGGCGTTGAGGGTGCTGGTATCGAACAGTCCGCGTCCCAGCGCCGACTGGTTGGTCGCCACCAGGACGCGCCAGCCCTCGCGGTGCATGCGCGCGATGGCCTCGATGCTGCCCGGCACCGGCACCCATTCCTGCGGCGACTTGACGTAGTCGTCGCGGTCCTCGTTGATCACGCCGTCGCGATCGAGGATCAGCAGTTTCATCGTTCCCCCCCGGGACGCGGCGTCAGCCGGCCAGGCAAGCCAGGTCGGCGACCTGGCGCATGGCCTGTCGCAAGTGTTCCAGAAGCGCCAGGCGGTTGGCACGCAGCGCCGCGTCCTCCACGTTGACCATCACATCGTCGAAAAAGGCGTCCACCGGTGCCTTCAGCGCGGCCAGGCATTGCAGGGCCGCCGTGTGGTCACCGCGGGCCTGCGCGGCGAGCGCCTGGGGCTGCAGTTCGCGCAGCACGCGATCGAGCGCCTGCTCGGCCGGCTCGCGCAGCAGCGCAGGCTGCAGGGAGGGGCCGCCCGCGGCCGGGGATTTTTTCAGGATGTTGGCCACGCGCTTGTTCGCCGCCGCCAGCGCCTGGGCCTCCGGCAGCGCCGCGAAGGCGCGCACCGCGTCCAGACGGGCGACCACGTCGCCCAAGCACTGCGGATACAGGCCCAGCACCGCGTCCACTTCGCGCGTTCCATAGCCCTGCTCGCGCAGCAGATTGGCCATGCGGTCGTAGACGAAATCCCGCAGCGCCTGGGAGGGGTCCTGGAAGCCCTCGACGCCGGCGAAGGCTTCACAGCCCAGCCGCAGCAATTCGTCCAGCGGCCAGGCGCGCGACGCCTCCGCGCGTTCCATCAACATGCGCACGATGCCCAGGGCGTGGCGCCGCAGCGCGTAGGGGTCCTTGTCGCCGCTGGGACGCTCGCCGATGCCCCACAGGCCGCACAGGGTCTCGAGCTTGTCGGCCAGCGCCAGGCACAGCCCGGTGAGGCCGCGCGGCAGATCGTCACCGGCGAAGCGCGGCCGGTAGTGATCCTCGATGGCCTCGGCCACGTCCGGAGCCAGCCCGTCGTGCAGCGCGTAGTAGCGGCCCATGACCCCCTGCAGTTCGGGAAACTCGCCCACCATCTCGGTCAGCAGGTCGGCCTTGGCCAGCTCCGCGGCCTGGCGCACCCCGGCCTCGAGGGACGGGTCCAGGCGTCGCGCCAGCGCGGTGGCGACCTGCGCGACGCGCTTCGCGCGCTCGGCCTGGCTGCCCAGGCGCGCGTGGTAGACCACGCGCTGCAGGCCCTCCACGCGTTGCTGCAGGCTTTTCTTGCGGTCCTGGTCGTAGAAAAAACGGGCATCGGCCAGGCGTGGACGCACCACGCGCTCGTTGCCCTCGATCACGGCCGAGGGGTCCAGCGGATCGATGTTGCTCACCACCAGGAAGCGGTGGCTCAGGCGGCCCTGTTCATCGAGCAGCGGGAAATATTTCTGGTTGGCCTTCATGGTCAGGATCAGGCACTCCTGGGGCACCTCCAGGTACTGCGGATCGAAGCGGCAGGCCAGCACGCGGGGCTTCTCCACCAGCGCGCAGACCTCGTCCAGCAGCGCCTCGTCGTGCAGGGGGCGCAGGCCACCGCCGATCTCGCGCGCGGCCTGGTCCAGCTGGCTGGCGATGGCCTCGCGGCGGCGCTCGAAGCTGGCGATCACGGCGCCCTGCTCGCGCAGGCTGTGCTCGTAGTCATCGGCATGCGCGAGTTCGACGAACTCGGAGCTCGCCTCGAAGCGGTGCCCGCGGGTGCGCCGGCCGGCCTGCAGTCCCAGCGCCTGCACCGGCACGATCCCGGAGCCGTGCAGGGCCACGAGGCCATGCGCCGGGCGCACGAAGTGCACGGTGCTCCAACCGTCGCCGAGCTGGTAGCTCATCAGCTTGGGGATCGGCAGCTCGGCCAGCGTGTCCGTCAGCGCGCGCTGCAGGCCCTCGGGCAAGGCGACGCCAGGGGCCACCGTGTCGATGTACAGGGTGCTGGCCTTGCCCTCGCCCTGCGCGACCACGCGGGCTGCCGCGTCTTCGTCCAGACCCAGCGCGGCGAGCTTCTTGCGCAGCGCGGCGCTGGGCTGGCCTGCGGGGTCCAGGCCCACCGACACCGGCATCAGCTTGAGCTTGAGCGAGCGGTCCTGCGCCTTGGGCAGGACATGCGCGATGTGCGCGCCAAGGCGCCGCGGACTGGCGAAGGACGTGGTGGTGGAGGTCTCGAGCAGCAAGCCCTGCGCTCGCAGCGCCTCGCTCAGGCCGGAGGCGAAGGCACGGCCCAGCTGGGGAAGCGCCTTCGGCGGAAGTTCCTCGACGAACAGTTCGACAAGCAGATTGGCGGCGGTCATGGGAGCTGGTTCGGAAACAGGAGCCGGCAGGCCCGGCGGGATGCGCCCGGGCGGCCGTCGAAGGGCTTCAGGCGGCCTTTTTCTGCGCCAGTTCGGCGGCGCATTGCGCGGCCCACTCGCGCGGCGCCAGCGGGAAGCCCAGGCGCGCGCGGCTGTCCAGGTATTCCTGCGCCACGCCGCGCGCCAGGTTGCGGATGCGGCCGATGTAGGCAGCGCGCTCGGTCACCGAGATGGCGCCGCGGGCGTCGAGCAGGTTGAAGGAATGCGCGCACTTGAGCACCTGCTCGTAGGCCGGCAGCGCCAGGCGCTGCTGCATGAGCTCGCGCGCCTGGCGCTCGTGCGCGGCGAAGGCCTGCTGCAGGAACGCGGCGTCGCTGTGCTCGAAGTTGTAGGCGCTTTGCTCGACCTCGTTCTGGTGGAACACGTCGCCGTAGCGCAGCGCGCGCGTCTCGCCCGCCACGCGGGTCTGGGTCCAGAGCAACTCGTACACGCTCTGCACGCCCTGCAGGTACATGGCCAGGCGCTCCAGCCCGTAGGTGATCTCGCCGGTGATCGGCTTGCAGTCGATCCCGCCCACCTGCTGGAAATAGGTGAATTGAGTGACTTCCATTCCGTTGAGCCAGACCTCCCAGCCCAGGCCCCAGGCCCCGAGCGTGGGATTTTCCCAGTCGTCCTCGACGAAGCGGATGTCGTTGCGGCTCAGGTCCAGGCCGAGCGCGCGCAGGCTGCCCAGGTACAGATCCAGGATGTTCTCGGGTGCCGGCTTGAGCACCACCTGGAACTGGTAATAGTGCTGCAGACGGTTCGGGTTGTCGCCGTAGCGACCGTCCTTGGGGCGCCGGCTGGGCTGCACGTAGGCGGCGTTCCAGGGCTCCGGGCCGATGGCCCGCAGGAAGGTCGCCGTGTGGCTGGTCCCCGCGCCCACCTCCATGTCATAGGGCTGCAGCAGCGCGCAGCCCTGGTCGGCCCAGTAGTTCTGCAGTTGAAGAATGATTTGCTGGAAAGTGAGCATGACAGGAGGATCTGGCTGGGCCCGGCGCGGGCGCGCCACCCCGCGCCAGGCGCGGGGCAGGCAGGTTCAGTCGCGAATTGTAGGCAGCGCGCGCGCCGCGGCCGCCGCAAGCACCAGAGCCAGCACGCTCAGCAGCGCCACGGGCGCGTAGCCCAGGCGCGAGGCCAGCCAGGCGTAGGGGGTGAGTCCCGCGGCCGGCTGCACGCTGCCCAGCAGTACGCCGGCGGTGTAGGGGGCCAGCTGGCCGGTGACCCGCCCGCGGGCGTCGATGATCGCGGTGATGCCCGTGTTGGTGGCACGGATGCTGGGCAACTGAAATTCCAGGGAGCGCATGCGGGCGATCTGCAGGTGCTGCGGCAAGGCGATGGTGTTGCCGAACCAGGCCAGGTTGGTGAGGTTGGCGATCACGTTCGGAGCCTGTGCGGGCGAGGCGAAGCGCTGCGCGAGCTGTTCGCCGAACAGATCCTCGTAGCAGATGGTGGGGGCGATGCGCCGGCCCTGGACCGGGAAGGAGGGCTGGTCGAGCGTGCCGCGGGCGAAATCCCCCAGCGGCATGTTCATCAGGCGCACGAACCAGTGGAAACCCCAGGGGATGAACTCGCCGAAGGGCACGAGGTGCGCCTTGTCGTAGCGGTAGGGCCTGGCCCCTCCCATTCCGAGCACGCTGTTGGTGTAGCCGTTCGCACCCCGGGTCAGGGGAATGCCCACCAGGGCGTGCGTGCCGCGCGCGCGCAGCGCAGCTTGCAACCCGGCCAGGTAATGGGGCGGGAGATCCTCGGGCAGCACGGGCAGCGCGGTTTCCGGGGTGACGATGAGGTCGGCGCGCAGGTGCTCCAGCCACCCGGTGTACAGGTGCAGGGTCGGGCTCAGGCTCTCGGGACGGAACTTCTCGCTTTGCGCGATGTCGCCCTGCAGCAGGGCCACGCGCAGTGGCGCGCCGTCGGCATGGGTCCAGCGCATGTGCCCCACACGCGCGGCGCCCAGGGCCAGGCCGAGCAGCAGCGCCACCGCCACGGCGGTGCCGCGCAGGCTGAGCTGGCTGGACAGTCCCAGCAAGGCGGCCACCAGCACGGTGACGAAGCCCACGCCGTAGCCGCCCAGCAGGGGTGCGACGCCAGCCAGCGGGCCGCCGACCTGGCTATAGCCCACCGCCAGCCAGGGAAACCCGGTGAATACGGTGCCGCGCAGCACTTCGGCCAGGGTCCAGGAGCCCGCCAGCGCCAACGCGGCGCCCAGGCCGCGCAGCAGCGGCCAGGCGCTGCGCCCGGCGGGCGGCGCCAGGGCGGCGGCCAGCGCGCAGCCCAGCGCCGGGTACAGCGCCAGGTACAGGCTGAACAGCAGCACCGCGGCGCCGGCCAGCACGGACGGCATGCCGCCGTAGACCGCCATGCTGATGTACAGCCACCAGATGCCGGCCGCGAACCAGCCCAGTCCGAAGCCCAGGCCCAGCAGGGCCCCCCTGCGCGCGCGCGACACGGCGGCCTGCCGCGGCGTGTGCCACAACAGCGCGGCGAAGGCAGCCAGCGCGACCACGGCCAGGCCGGCGGCGTGCTCGCGCCCGAAGCTCCAGGCCAGCAGACCGCCCAGCGGCGGAGCCAGCCAGTGCGCGCCCGCCAGTGCGCGTCCCAGCAGACCGCTGCGCGGCAGGGACTTCGCGGAGATCGATTCAGGCATCGCCTCTTCCTCCACCCTGTGCATAGGGATCGCCGATGCCCAGCCCGGCGAGGACCTCGCGTTCGGCCTGCTCCATGCGCAGCGCCTGCGCATTGCGCAGGTGGTCCCAGCCCAGCGCGTGCAGCACCCCGTGCACCACCAGGTGCGCGTAGTGCGAGGGCAAGGGCTTGCCCTGCGCGGCCGCTTCGTGGGCGACCACGCTGTCGCACAGCACGATGTCGGCCACCGGAGGCCAGGCCTGGTAGGCGAAGGTCAGCACGTTGGTGGCGTAGTCGCGGTGCCGGAATTCTCGGTTCAGACGCTGGCCCTCGTCTGCGCCCACGAAACGCAGCGTGATGCATGCCGGCTGCCGGGGATCGATCGGCACGCGCTTCGTGTCGGGGCCCCGGCGCAGCGCCGCGCGTACCCAGCGCGCCAGCAGGTGCCGGGGCAACTGGGCGCGATGTTCGCGGCTGGCGAACTGCACCGAAAGCTCCAGGGCCAGAACCGGGCCCGCGGGGGCGGCCCGTCGGGTGGGCGTGCTCACGATGCGGAGCGGCCGCGGCGGGGCCGGGAGCTTGCGGGAGCCGCGGCGTCCGCGCCCGCCTGCGCGCGCTCGTAGGCCTCGACGATGCGAGCCACCAGAGGGTGGCGCACCACGTCGGCGCTGGTGAACTCGGTCAGGGCCACGCCCCGCACGCCCCGCAGGATCTGCGCGGCCTGCGCCAGTCCGCTGGGAACGCCGCGGGGCAGGTCGATCTGGCTGAGGTCGCCGGTGATCACCGCGCGCGAGCCGAAACCGATACGGGTCAGGAACATTTTCATCTGCTCGGCCGTGGTGTTCTGCGCTTCGTCCAGGATGATGAAGGCCTTGTTCAGGGTGCGTCCGCGCATGAAGGCCAGCGGGGCGATCTCGATGGTGCCGCGCTCGAACAGGCGCTGGGTGCTTTCGAAGCCGAGCAGGTCGTACAGAGCGTCGTACAGCGGGCGCAGATAGGGGTCGATCTTTTGTGCAAGGTCTCCGGGCAGAAAGCCCAGGCGTTCGCCGGCTTCCACGGCCGGGCGGGTGAGCACCAGACGTTCCACCACGTTGCGCTCCAGCGCGTCCACGGCGCAGGCCACCGCCAGGAAGGTCTTGCCGGTGCCCGCCGGACCCAGCCCGAAACTCAGGTCGTGGCCCAGGATGTGGCGGATGTACTCGCTCTGGCGCGCGGTGCGCCCGTGCAGGCCGGCACGGCGCGTGTGCAGCACCGGCTCCCCGGGCTCGGCTCCCAGCTTGGGCTCCTGCCCGTGGGCCGCCTGCGTGAGCTCGAGCTGGATGTCGTCCACGCTCAGCGCCTCGGTGGCGCGCAGCCACAGGGCCTGCAGCAGCGCCTGCGCCGAGCGTGCGCGGGGGCCTTCGATGGAGAATGCATGGTCCCGATGCCGGATCGCCACGTCGAAGGCGATCTCGATCTGGCGCAGGTTTTCGTCCACCGGGCCGCAGAGGTGGCCGAGGCGAACGTTGTCGGGCGGAGCGAAGCGTTGTTTGACGATCAAGGTGGTTGGCGGGAGCTCAAAGCCTTCCGGGAGGCTGGATGCTGATACAGTTTTGGTGAATTGTGCGCCAAGCCGGCTCCGCGCGGATCCGGCTGAGTCCAAGGACGGCGATTTCCTGCAGGGCGGCGCCGAGTCTCCAGGGCCCCTTGCGCCAGGCCCTGATCTCGGTCGCTCGTGCCGAAAATCTTGGTTTCTCCGCAATGCGCACGAATTGTGTAATCTAGGAAGCATCTACCACCTCCAGATATCCAGTCTGTGTCTGGTCGGGCAACCCCATGTCTAGCAAGCCGCGCTGTACCCTGATCGTGGACCATCTGGCCGAGTCGCGCGTCGCGATGGCGCGGCTGCTCGCGCAGGTGCAACCGGCGTTGCCGGTGTGCGAAGCCGGCACGCTGGCCCAGGCGGAAAGCCTGATGCTTTCGCGCAGCGTCGAGCTGGCATTGATCGATTTCACGCTGCCCGATGGCAGCGGCCTGGATGCCTTGCGCCTGCTGCACGCGGCACAGCCTGACGCACGCGCCGTGATCATCACGTTGTGGGATGACGACGAGCACGTGTTTCCGGCGCTGCAGGCCGGCGCCTTCGGCTACGTGCTGAAAAACCGCCCGGAAATCGAACTGGTGGCGCAGCTGCGGCGCATTCGCGATGGCGAGCCCCCGCTGAGCTCCTCGGTGGCGCGGCGCATGCTCAAGCATTTCGCGGCGGTCCGCGAACTCTCACCCGATCCCTCGGTGCCGGCGGCCCCGCCGCCCGGGCTGGTGCCGGCGCAGCCCTTGCGCCCGGGCATGGTCGAGGAGCCCGAGATTGCGCTCACCGAGCGCGAGACCGAGGTGCTGCAGCGCGTGGGCAAGGGCTACACGCTGCCGGAGATCGCCCAGCAGCTGGCCCTGTCGCGCCATACCGTGGCCGACTACGTCAAGCAGATCTACCGCAAGCTGGACATCTCCTCGCGCGCCGAAGCCGCGCTCGAGGCGGCACGGCGCGGACTGGTGCGCTGAGGCGGCGGGGCGCACGCCATGGCGGATCCACAGGCGCCGCGCGAGGCCGACTCGGGCCCATGGGTCTTTCCCAGCGATTTCCCCATCAAGATCATGGGGCGCAACGTCGAAGGCTTTGCCGACGCCGTCGCCCAGGTCGTGTCGCATCACGCCCCGGACTTCCAGCCGGCGACCATGGAGTTGCGCGTGTCCTCCGGGCGCAACTACCTGAGCTGCACCTGCACGGTTCGCGCCGTGAGCCGCGAGCAGCTCGATGCGCTGTATCGCGAACTCACCGCGCACCCCCTGGTCCGCGTGGTGCTCTGATCTGGCCCCGGCCCCGCCGGGCCCGGCCCGCTCGAGGCGCGAAGACCTGTCCCGGTACGAGGCGGTGTTCCCCGCTTGACAGGGTCAACCCTTAGCTGCACAATCTCGCCTCTTCGTTGCGCGGCAAGCGTTGCGCGACGGGGCTGGCAGGAACATGGCAGGCACGGTTGCCGGGATGGTGGCAGGAAGGCTGGAAGGAAGACCGGGAAGGTCGACCGAGCCGATCCGTCCATGTCCGCAATGCCCGACGATGGCGATCAGAAGTTTGAACGACATCGGGGTGTTGACGAACCGAAAATGCTGTGCAAGAATGTCGTTCTTCGCTGCTTCGCGCAGCACCGCTTCGAAAGAAGCTCGATCATTAACAAGAAGCAG
>JAKBBP010000039.1 GCA_021808445.1 Pseudomonadota bacterium | reverse complement strand
GCTCCTCCCGCAGCACCTGTGCGCGGCCCGCTGCGGGACTGCAACAAGCTCCTAAGGGAGAGCTCAGTCGACGCGGCTAGGCTCGTGTCCCGTCCCGCGCATCACGGTCATTCGTTCATGTGTCTGCGGGAGCGAGCGCCGGTCGGCCTCCGGCGCTTCTCGACTCATGGAGGAAAGCGCCCACGATGCGCATCGACGTCTACCGAAGGGTTGCCGCGACCGGCGTGTCGTTCTGGCTCCTGAAGATTCTCACGACCACGGCGGGTGATCTGTCCGGCGATGCGATGTCCATCGCACTGCATCTGGGCGACTGGCTGTCGCTGGCGATGGTGCTCATCGTGTCGATGGTGCTGCTGGCGGCTCAGCTGGGCTCGCGAAGGTGGCATCCCTGGCTGTACTGGGCGCTGATGCTGGGCAGCTCGGCGGTGGGGGCCGAGCTCTCGGACGGCTTGTCGCGCGCTCTGCACTGGGGCAGCGCCACCACCAGCGCGGTGTTGCTGCTCGGCCTTGGCGCCTTGCTGGCGGCATGGTCCCTGGGAGAGGGGCTGCCGCGCATGAGCGGGATCGCCAGGCGCAAGGACGAGGTCCTGTATTGGGGCGCGGCGACGCTGGCCAACAGCCTGGGGTCGGCGTTGGGCGACCTGCTGGGTGGCAGGCTGGGCCTGGGGCTCCTGGGCGCCTCGGCGATGTTCGCCGGGCTGCTCGTCGTGCTGTGGGGCGTGCACAGGACGACCGGTGCCGCTGCGCGCCTGCTGTTCTGGGCCGCGTTCACGGTCAGCCGGATTCCCTTCTGAACGGACGGCCGCCGGGCTGCGCAGGCCGTCCGAGCCCCATCCCCGGCTACGCAGCGGTCTCGGCCTTGGCGAATTCGCGGGAAGAGGCCGCGCTTCCCACGCGGGCGCCGGCCACCTCGCTGCCCAGCAGCCTGTTCCAGCAGGCATCCCCCGGCTCATTCACCACGACCCTGCGGGCAGCGCATTGACGCACCGCGGCGGCGAGCATGTCCTGGAAGATGGAGACATGCCGCCAGCGCTCGCTCACCTGGGCTTCGGAAACCGTCAGGGTGCGGGAATTCCGGTCGAATCGGAAGGTGATCCGGCCGAATATCTCCGACATTTCCTCATCGGCGAGAACGGCCACCAGGAATGCGCTGCGCGCGGCGCCGTCGATATCCGAGCCGAAGCAGCGGATCGACGGAACCGCGGCGGCTCCGTGCAGGAGCTGCCTGATTTTCCTGCGCAGATCGTTGAGCATGATTCCCGGCCTGGTTCTCGTGTGCGTTCCCGTGACTTCTGGTGGCTGCTGGTGGCTTCCGGTGGGCATGGCTGCCCTGCAGGAGCAGTGTGGGGCCCGAGGGCCCCCGGGACAAGCGGCTTGTCCGCAGGAAACCCCGTCGCACGAGAAAAAAGTCCTGCTTTCTCCTCGGAACGGACGGGCATCTGGCTCCTTGTGCCGGATCCGCGTCCCTGGAGGCCTCGCCCGGGCAGGGGCACTGCCTTCGGGCGCCGGGCGATTTTCGGGCGCATGCCAGTGTCGCAGCAGGATTCACGGCGGGACATTTTATCCGGGGCACTGCGGGGAATACCCATTCGAAGCATTTTTCGGGCGTTGCTGCCCCGTGAACTTCTCCTTAAACTCGTTTCCGAGCCGGCAGACGAAAGGCGTACATGCGGTCCGGAGCCATGGACTGCGTCGGCTCCGGGAATCATCAGTACTGATGAAGCTTGAACCGCCTGGAGTCAGGAAAACGGTTCGCCCGGTTTCGATAATCCCCATTCTCTGTTCTCATGAAAACCACCCTGCCGCGCATGGCCGCTCTGGCCGCCGCGTTTTGCCTCGGGACCTTGCTCGCCGCCTGTGGAGGTGGAGGTGGCGGTGGAGGCGGCGGCAGCGCCGGCGGCAGCGCCGGCGGCAGCGGTGGCAGCAGCGTTTCGCACAGTCCCATCGGCTCATCCCTCGCGGCGCTGTCCTTCGACGTCAGCGGCCTCGATCCGGGCCAGAGCGTGACCTTCGGCAGCAGCGCCGGGTCGATCACCCTGAGCCAGGACGGGTCCGTCCAGTTGCAGGCACCCGGAACGGGAACGGTGTCCATCACCCAGCAGCCCTCGGGCGAGACCTGCGAATTCGAGGTCCGCCCGACGAGCAGCGCCGCGGTCACGGGAGGGGGCGCGAGCCTGACGGTGGCCAGCTCGGTTTCCGTGGCGCAGATCCAGAGTGCCATCGCCTCCGTGCATTGCGCGGCCTATCCCGCGCAGGCTCCCATGCTGCCGCAGGTGGGCGTGAACACCATCATGGCGCCTCCGGGCCAGAGCCCGGTGGTGATGCCGGCTCCGATCATCACCCCGGTGTTCTTCAGCGATGACCCGACCGCGGCACGGACCCAGGAGTCGAGCTTCCTGCAGGATCTGGCCGCCAGCAAGTTGTGGTCCACGCTCGACCAGTACGGGGTCGGTGGCGCGACCGTCACGGCGCCCGTGGACCTGAGCGTCGCCGCGGGAAGTTCCTTCAGCCGTTCCACCACGGACAGTCTGCTCCAGGCCCATGCGGCGGCCTGGGAGGGCGGGACGCTCGATTCCGCGCATTTCTTCGTGTTTTTCCTCCCGAATGGAACCACACTGGACGTTCAGGGGGCCGGTGCCTATCACACGGCGGTATCCGTGGGAACGAACGGGACCCTGGTTCCGTACGCGGTGGTTCCGCTGCCCTCCGATGCCTCGAACCAGATCGCGGCCGAGCATGAGGTGATGGAAGGGGTCGCCGACCCGAGTGGCTACCTGGGCTACGCGCAGCTGCAGGGTGCTGCCCGGTATCTGTGGGCACCGATCGTCAACAACAACAGTACGGAAATCGGGGATCTGTGCGAGATGTACACGACCTCCGAGTCGGACCTGTCGGCCTACGTGCTGCAGCCGATCTGGTCCAACCAGGCGGCCGCGCTGTCCCAGGATCCCTGTGTCCCCGGTTCGGGGGTGTCTGCAGGGGTCTTGTTCGGCGCGGTGCCCGCGAGCTCCGCCATCGCCACCTTGAACGGCTATCTCGGCAGTTTCCAGGGAAGCCTGGTCCAGGCCGGCAAGACCGTCACGATTCCCCTGCAGCTGTTTGCCTCGACGCCCGACGTGGGCGCGATCACCCTGGGGGCCATCGTCAAGTCCGTCTATACCGGCTCGGGATCCTCGGACCTTCAGGGGTGGAGCCTGCGTGTCGACAGCCAGGGCATCAACGGGGATACCGTGAACCTGAGCATCACGGCTCCGGCGGATGCCGGGCCCGGGCTCTACGTGGTCGACCTGGCGGCCGCGGACAACCAGGGGCAGGTGTTCTACTGGCCGCTGGCCATTGCGACCACGGCCAACTATTCGTAGCGTCCTGTCCCGCCACCCCGATCAGAACGCTTCCCAGTGTCCCGTTCCGCTCGTCACGGCCCGATCGCCGTGGATGGGCGCCGCGGGTGCGGGTGCCCGACGCGAGGTCCTGCCCCCAGACCCCGAGGTGGAGGCAGAGGAGGGGGGCGGGAAGCCAGCGCCGGCCAGGGCGTCTTCGGCACCGGGCAGGTGGAATTTCCCCACCTGCGCCTGCAGTTCGGCCGACTGAGCATTCATTTGCTCGGCGGTCGCCGCCAGTTGCTCGGAGGCCGAGGCGTTTTGCTGGGTGGTGCCGTTGAGCTGGGACATCGCCTGGTTGATCTGCTCGATGCCGGAGGCCTGCTCGGCGCTGGCGGCGTCGATCTCCTCGATGAGCTCGCTGGTGCGGGTGATCGCCGGCACCATCTGCGCCAGCAGCTCGCCCGCGGCCTCGGCCTGCTTGACCGAGCCCGAGGCCAGTTCGCCGATCTCGCGCGCCGCCACCTGGGCGCGCTCGGCCAGCTTGCGAACCTCTGCGGCCACCACCGCGAAGCCCTTGCCGTGCTCGCCGGCGCGCGCGGCCTCGATGGCCGCGTTCAGCGCCAGCATATTGGTCTGGTAGGCGATGTCATCGACGATGCCGATGCGCTCGGCGATGGCCAGCATGTCCTCCACGGTCTTGCGCACGGCGGCGCCACCGTCGCGGGCCTGCTGGGCGGCCTGACGGGCCATGCCCGCGGTCAGGCGCGCGTTGTCGGCGTTCTGCTGGATCGACGCGGCCGACTGTTCCAGCGTGGCCGAGGTCTGCTCCACCGAGGCGGCCTGTTCCGAAGCGCCCTGGGAAAGGCTTTGCGAGGTGCTGGACACCTGCCCCGAGGCCGAGGAGAGCTGGTCCGCCGCGGCACGTACCTCGCCCAGCGTCACGGACAGCTTCTGGACCATCTCGCGCATGGCGGCCAGCATGCTGCGGGTGTCTCCGGCGCGCGTGGGCACATGCACCGTGAGGTCTCCCGCGGCGACCTTGCGCACGACCTCGACGGCCACGGCCGGCTCGCCGCCGAGCTGGCGCAGCAGCGCGCGCAGGATCAGCCAGCCGCCGCAGAGCAGCAGCACGGCGATCACGGCGCTGACCAGCAGGAATTGCACCATGCTGTGGGTCATGGTCCGCTGTGCGCGGGCGGCTGCGGCGTGTGCCTGCTGCACGTTGTAGTCGAAGTGGGCGTCGATCTGCCTGGCCAGTCGATCGGCCATGGCGCTGTTGCCCGGCTGGAGTTGCTGGGTCAGGTCCATGTTGCCGCCCGCGATGGCGGCCAGGATCTGCGCGACGCTCCTGGAATAGGCCTGCCAGGTGGCGCTTTCGGCGCCGAGCAGCTGCTTGTCCCGCGGGGCGCGGGCGGTCCGGGCGTAATCGGCCAGCGACTGCTCGACAACGCGGGAGTCCTGCTGGATCCGGCTGCGCGCGTTGCGCAACTCGGAGGGGCCGGGATGGTTGATGACGTCGTTGGTCCAGCGCCGCACCCGCAGGAAGTGGTCGCGCAGGAGGTCGAGGTCGACCAGCGCGGGTACCGTGTGGACGTTGGCGTAGTTCGTGGAATCGAAGACTCCGTGGATCTGCGAGGATCCGAACCCGGAAAGGCCCAGCAGGCCCGCGATGGCAAGCCCGATGAGCAGGGCCAGGCGCTTGGCGACGGTCATGTCCGTGAAGGAAGTTGGCGGATCGAGCAATGATCAGCCTACTCCCCGGAAATGACAAAGGGGAGAACACGCATTGCCCACGGCGGGGCGGCGAATCCTTGCGTCGTGGCGTCCGGACCGCCGTGGAGCGGGCCGGGGCGCCGGCTCAATGCGCGAATTCGGTTCGCTGCATGCGCACCAGGGTTTCCAGCACGCGGATCTCGTCGGCATCGAGCTGCAGGGCCGTGTCCACCCATTCATCGACCACGGTAGCCAGCTCCGCGTAGTCCAGCGGCTGCATGCGCGTGCGTGCGCGCTGCAGGGCCATGCGGGCCTTGCGGCGCTTGGAATGCTCGGCCACGAACTCGCGTACGGCGGCTTCGCCACGCCCCGTGGGGCAGACCTCGTCGATCACGCCCATCTCGAGCATTTCGGCTGCGGTGTAGATCTTGCCGGTGCGCATGATCCGCTCGGCCGAGGCCACGCCGATGCGGCGCGCCAGCAGGCTCATGCCGCCGGAGCAGGGAAACAGCCCGAAGAGGATCTCCGGCAGGCCGAACTCGGCGTGCTCCTCGGCCAGGATGTAATCGGCCGCGAGCGCGGCCTCGAAGCCGCCGCCCAGCGCGCGCCCCTGCACCAGGGACAGGGTCGTGGAACTGCGATTGAGCACGGTGGCCCAGCGGTAGATCATGTCCAGGCACTGCATGGAATAGCGCCGAAGGGCATGGGCGTCGCGTGCGCGGATGCACTCGAGGAAATGCGCGAGGTCCCCTCCCAGGCTGAAATACTCGGGGTGCATCGAACGCAGGATCACGTAGTGCACCGGCTCTTCGCCGGCATCGCTCTCCCAGCGAGGGCCGAGATCGTCGAAGTGCTCGGTCAGCGACTGCAGGGAGCCCAGGAGTTCACGCGAGAAATTGTGGGGCTTGCCCTCGCGCGGGACCATGGAAACCCACAGCGCGGAGGCGGCGGCGTCGAATCGCGTCTGGACCAGCGCGCTCTCGGCCGGAGCCAGCTGCGGCAGATATTTCAGTCGGGACAGGGTCTGCTGCGGGATCATGGTGGGGAGGGTTCGCACATGCGCCTCCACAGGCGCTCAGGCCCCATCAAGCAAGGACGATGCCAGCAGCGACTTGCGCCTTCGAACCCGTGCGCGCAAGGGATTTGCGGCGTGGGAACGGTGGGGAATCGTCAAGAAATTGACGAGCGCGACCCCATGGCGGGGGCTTGCGACGCCTCGCAAGCCCCGGAGCGTCGGCTCCTTGGCGCGGCGCTCAGGCTGCGCGCACGACCAGCGCGGCATTGATGCCGCCGAAACCTGCCGACAGCGACAGCGCGCGGCGCACCGTCGCGCGCTGGTTGGCCTGGGTGACGTGGTTCAGGCCCTCGCACTCGGGATCGATCTCGTCCAGGTGCGCGGTGGCCGGCACGAAGCCGTCGCGCATGGCCAACAGACAGCTCAGCATTTCCATGGCGCTGGCCGCGCCGAGCATGTGCCCGTGCAGGGCCTTGGTGGAACTCACGGGAATGCGCGCGCAATGCTCGCCGAACACGTCCTTCAGCGAGGCCACTTCCACCGGGTCGCCTCCCTTGGTGGCCGTGGCATGGGCATTGATGTAATCGATGTCCCCGGGGCCCACGCCGGCCTTGGCCAGGGCGGCTCGCAGCGAGGCGATCTGCCCGCGCTGGTGGGGCGCGCCGATGTGGTGGGCGTCGGAGGCGATGCCCCAGCCCTCGATGTAGCCCAGGATGTTCGCGCCGCGGGCTTCGGCGTGCGCACGCGACTCCAGCATGAAGAACACGCTGCCTTCTCCCAGCACCAGGCCCGTGCGCTGGGCGGAAAAGGGCTTGCAGCTGCGCGACGGGTCGGCATCCACCTCGGCCAGCGCGCGCAATCCGTCCCAGGCGCCCAGGAACACGGGCATCAGCGCCGATTCGGCGCCGCCGGCGAAGGCCATATCGATCTCGCCGCTGGCGATGTGCCGGCAGGCGTCGGCGATCGCCGCACCCGAGGAGGAGCAGGCCGAGGAATGGCAGGCGGTGGGCCCGAAGACCTTGTGGTGGATGGAGATGAAGGACGCGGCCGCGTTGTTCATGCACCCCATGATCACGTAGGGCTTGGTCGTGCGCCGTCCCTCGATATAGAACTGGCGGATTCCCTCCCATTCCGTTGTTCCGCCGCCTCGGACCGTGCCGTAAAACACTCCCGCACGTTCGCCAAGTGTGGAATAGTCCACAATTCCGGCACTTTCCGCGGCCTGTCTTGCCGCAACCAGGGCCATTTGGGTTGTACGATCGAGGAAAGGTAGTTCGACTCGGCTGAAACGGTCGCGGAATTGCGCGTCGACCGGAGCGACCGGAAAAGGACGGGAAAGCTCGGGGGATTCGAAAACGCGAACCCCGGAGCGAAGGTTGGACAGGCTTTGGGACACCTCGGAAGCGCTGCTGCCGATCGGCGAGACCACACCGATCCCGGTGATTGCGATCTCATTCATCGGCGCGCGCCTCGACGTTGCGCGCGACCATGGCCGCGACGTCCTGCAGCGAGGGGTTCTTGGGCAGTTCGATCCGCCCGAGCTTGATTCCGATCGTGTCCTCGACGGTCATGATCACGTCCAGCACGGCCATGGAATCGAGCCCGATATCGGATACGGAAGTTTGAGGAGTGGCCTCGGAAAGATCGATGTCAAAGGTATCGAAAACCGTTTTCTTCAAGAGTTCGATAATATTTTCTTCAGTCCATCGGGCGTCCATCGAATTTTCCTGTAACATGGTTTTCTGCAGCCTAACCGAAACCGCGTGACAAGACAAGCAGGAGGCCGCAGGGACTTTGATCCGGCGCCGCGTGGCCGCGGCTTCGCGAGGGTGGTGAGATGGTGTGGGATGGTTGTGCGGCGGTGCTGCGGAGAGCCTGTCTCCCGCGGGCTCCTAACCTGTAGAAATCGAGGTGTTTCGCGATGGATCTTGGCAACATGAGCGATCGCTGGGGGCGCAAGCCCGTCGTGTTGATCGTCGATGACCAGCCGACGAATTGTCATCTCCTGACGGAAATCGCGCGCGGTTTCTGCCCGGAAGGACAGGTGGTGGCCTTTTGCGATCCTTTCGCGGCCATCGAATTCGCGCAGGCGCATGATGTGGATCTGGTGCTGACCGATTACCGCATGCCGCAAATGACGGGCGTGGAACTGGTACGCGCACTCCGGAAAATCGAGCACCTGCATGAGCCGCCCATCGTATGTATCACCGCGGTGGAGGACGTTCAAATCCGCTACGAGGCCTTCGACGCCGGAGCGAACGATTATCTCAACCGTCCGCTCGATTATCGCGAATGCGCGGCCCGCTGCCGCAATCTGTTGAACATGCGGCGCTTCCAGCTGGCGACCCTGCAGCATGCCCAGTCGCTGGAACGCAAGGTGGAGCAGGTCGTGCAGGACCTGCAGAAGAAGAAGATGGAAACCCTGCTGCGCCTGGCCAAGGTTGCCGAGCAGCGCGATACCGATACCGGGGCGCATCTGTCACGCATCGGGCGCTATGCCTCCGTGCTGGCACGGGGACTGGGCTTCGACGACAACTATGCGTCGATGATGGAGCTCGCTTCCCCCTTGCACGATATCGGGAAGGTTGCGATACCCGATAGTATTTTATTGGCCAGGCGCACCCTTACGGTGGAGGAGTGGGATGTCATGCGGACCCATACCATCATCGGTCACGCCATGTTGGCGGGCGGGGATTCCGAGCCCCTGATGGTGGCCGCGGAGATTGCCCGCTCGCATCATGAGAAATTCGACGGGAGCGGCTATCCGGATCATCTGGCGGGCAATGACATCCCGGTGTCGGCGCGCATACTGGCGGTGGTCGACGTCTATGATGCGCTCACCTCGCGGCGTCCCTACAAGGAGCCGTGGAGCTACGAGCAGGCCGAAGATTATCTGCGCGAGCAGTCCGGGAAACATCTGGACCCCGATTTCGTGCAGGCCTTCCTGTCGCACAAATCGCGGGTATTGACCATCCAACGTACGTTCCAGTGAACCGGTAACGCGCCGGGGGACAGCCCGCGGCGTGGCCGAACGAGGAAGCAGACATGCAAAGGCCCGTCATCTTCGATCGCGTCGCCGCATTGCGTGGCCAGGTGATCGTGCGCCTGGTCTTCGGCGGCGCGATCATATTGTTCGGACTCAGCGCCTTTTATTTCACCCACACCATGCCGCGGTATGCGGTGGCGGTGGGAATCGCGCACATGGTGTACGCGGGGGTGATCTACCTGGTCGGCCAGCGCCGCAATTTCCGCTTCCCGGACTGGCTGCTCCACCTGTGCGCGGTGGCCGACGCGGCCGTGCTGACCGGCTGGACCCTGGTGCTGGGGCCCTACGCCCAGCTGGTGGTGCCCTTCTATGTGTTCTCGGCCATCGGCTACGGCATGCGCACGGGAAGCAAGGGCATCATGCACAGCTCGCAGGTGGCTTCCCTGGTGGGCCTGGCCATGGGGCCGCTGGTGCCGTACTGGCGCGATCACATCAGTTTCTGGCTGTCGTGCATGATTTCCATCGTGATCATCCCCGGCTATGTCGGGATCCTGATGGACAAGCTCTATCTGGCACTGCGCTACGCGGAAAGCGAAAGCATGGCCAAGAGCGAGTTGCTGGCGCGCGCCAGCCACGAATTGCGAACGCCCCTGGGAGGGATTTCCAACGCGGCGGAATTGCTGCGCAACGAAATTCCGAACCAGCGCCAGAAGCGACTGGCGGAGACCATCCTTTCGCTGAGCTCGCATCTGCTCTCGGACATCAATGCACTGCTCGACCAGAGCCGGCTGTCGGTCGGCAAGCTCACCCTGTCGGTCGACACCGTGGACCTGGAGCAGCAGCTGGAGGTGGTGCGCGCCTCGGTGGAAATGAAGGCCCAGAAAAAGGGGCTGGCGTTTTCCGCGACCCTGGATCCCCGCATCACCGATGCGGTGCTCGGCGACCAGCACTGGCTGGTGCGCGTATTGATCAACCTGCTGGGCAATGCCGTGAAGTTCACCGATTTCGGGTCGGTGGCCCTGCAGATCTCCATGCTGCAGCAGCATGACGACGCCTACACCATCCGCTTCAGCGTTCGCGACACGGGCATGGGCATCGCCAAGGAGTTCCAGCAGCGCATCTTCGATCCCTTCGTGCAGGTCCCCGGGCAGTCGAACGCCCATTCCGAAGGCGCCGGGCTGGGGCTTGCGATCAGCAAGCAGGCGGTCGAGCTGATGGGGGGAGACCTGCGACTGATCTCGGAAATCGGCATGGGCAGCACCTTCTGGTTCGACCTGCGCATGCAGCGCACCCGCAAGGTCAAGCCCGAGGAGCGCTCGACCAGTCTGGACGACGAGCTGTTGGCGGAGGACGTGGATCGGCGGCGCATCCTGGTGGTGGACGACAACCAGACCAATCGTTACCTGCTGGAGGAACTGCTGCAGCGCGAGGGCCACTCGGTGGTCACGGCCGCCAGCGGCGAAGAGGCGCTGGACATTCTCTCCGGGCCCGATCGCTTCGACCTCCTGCTGCTGGACTACAACCTCGGCGCGATGGATGGCAGCGTGCTGCTGCAGACCTACCGCTTCGGACGTCGCGACGCGGCCCCGGCGTATTTCCTCACGGCCGACGCCACCGCGGTGACGGGGGAGAAGCTGCGCAACACTGGCGCCCTGGGCGTATTGACCAAGCCGGTGCGCCTGCGGGAGTTGCGTGCGGCGATCCGGGTCGCCTGCGAAGGCGAGGTCGAGACCGATACCTCGCCGGCCCAGGCGCAGGGCGAGGCGCTCGTGGCGGGCTCCAGCGGCCTGGCGGCCGCGCCCGGAGCGGGTGGCGCGCATCTGCGCCCCGTCCCGGTGGTGTTCGTGGACCTGGCGGTCATCGACCGCCTGCGCCAGATCGGCACCCGTCAGATCTTCATCAAGGAACTGCTGGATCGAGCCTCCGAGGACATCGAGGCCAATACCGCGCGCATCCTGGAGGCGCTGGCCAGCGGGGACGTGCAGGCCGCGCGCGACGCCGGGCACGCGCTGAAGGGCGTGTGCATGGAGACCGGCGCCATGCGCCTGATGAACATGGCCCTGGGGGTGATGCGCACCGAGGATGCCTACCTGCTCGAAAACCGCGGCCGCATCGCCGCCGAGTTGCGTGAGACGAGCATGCGCACGCGCGAGGCGCTGCACGGCATCGTGGCCGAGACCATGCAGCAGGCTGCCGGGTTCTGAGTGGCCCCGGGACCGGGCTTGCGCCCGGCCCGCCCCCCGAGGAGGTCCAGTCCTCTCGGGGGCCTCAGCTGACCGCGAGTTCGCGGGTGGCCTGGGCGTCGGCCTGGCGAAGGACTTCCGCGAGGGCTTCGCGCAGATCCTCCAGGCTGCATTCCCGCAGGGCGGCGCCCAGGCGTGACAAGGCTTCGCTGACCTGCCATTGCTCGGCGCTGCAACCGAACATGCGCTCGCTGCGCCGACCCAGCGCCAGCGCGAATTCCGTGCTGTAGCCCTGCGCGCCTGCAGGGGCGTTCATCGCCGCGCTGCGTCCCAGGGCCTTGAGCGCGCCGATCCAGCCCAGGTTGTGGGTGAGTCCGGCAAGGTAGGCATCGAAGGCGTCCACGCCGCGGTCGCCCGCCATGGCCTGGCACCAGTCGCTCTTGGTCTGGGCGTGCGCCCACAGGCGCGGCAGGGCCTGCCCCAGCAGCGGCTCGCGCATGGTGTCGAACAAGGGACGCACCAGGCTGGCGCTGACGGTGCGCCGCAGGCCCTCGATGCCCACGCGGGTGACCGCGCGTTCCAGTTCGGTGACTGGCGTGCCGTGCTGGTGGCGCGCCGAATTCGCCAGGCGCAGCACTTCCGCGGCCAGATAGGGATCGGCCCGGATCAGGGAGCAGGCTTCGCGCAGCGAGGATTCGTCGTCGCGCAGGCAGGCCAGCAGACGCGGCAGCACGGCTGGCGGGCGGGGAATCCAGCTGGACAGCGCACGCGGCGTCTCCAGCACCTGATCGATGGTGCGCAGAACCTCGCGCTCCACGGGGCTGAGGCCGCGTTCGCTCACGCAGGCCTGCCCCGTGGCGTAGGCGAAAAAACGGCAGGCGTCGCCCGGCAGGATCGGGCTGGCCGGGCTCTGGACACTCGCGCCCGGGTCCCGGCTGCCCGGCTGCAGCGTTTGCGCAGACGCTGGAGAGGCAGCGACCGGGGCCGCGCCGGACCGCGAGCCGGGTTGCGTGCCTGCGCGCACTCCAAGGCGTCGTGCAAAGTCGAGAAGGCCCATGGTCTGGTGTTCGTGTTCCCGGTTTCGCCAAGTTCATGCGGGGGGACTGGCCCGACCCGCGGCGCGCGCGCCCCGTTTCGACTATAACGAAGCATCCGGCCTTGCGCAGCCACCGTTTCGAGGGGGACGGCTAGCCGTCGGGCAGCGCAAGCTCGCAGCGCACTTCGGTGCCCCCGCCGGATCGGCGCCGCACGTACAGGCGCGCTCCCAGCGCGTCCGCGCGATAGGCCATGATGTGCAGTCCCAGGCGCCCACGCTGCGCGGCGGGAGCCTGGACCCCGCGTCCGTCGTCCAGCACCTGCAGCACCAGGCCGTGCTCCTGCGGCTCCAGGCGGATCTGCACGGCCGTGGCCTCGGCATGGCGCAGCACGTTGGCCACGCCTTCCTGCGCGATGCGGAACAAATGCCGTGCCTGCTCGGCCAGAGGCAGCTCGAATTGCTGCGGCCCCGCGTAATGGCAGGCCAGCCCCGTGGTCTCGCGCACCTGCGCGGCCAGCTCGCGCAAGGCCTCGGGAAGATCGTGGCGATCGATGTCGACCGGCGCCAGGCCGCGCGCGAGCGCGCGAGCCTGGGCCAGCGTGGATTCGAGATGCAGCTGCAGCTGGCCCAGGGCCTCGGCCTCGGGCGCGTGGCCCGCCTGCATCAGACGGCGCTGCAGGGCCTTGGCCAGCAGGCTGAGCGCGGTGAGTTGCTGCCCGATGCCGTCGTGCACCTCGCGGCCGATGCGCTCCTGCTCGGCGGTGCTGACCTCGAGGATCTGTCGCTGCAATTCCTTGCGCTCGGTGATGTCGCTGGCCACGGCGAGTACGCGCGGGCGTCCGTCAAGCACGACGGGCGTCAGCAGCACCTCTTCCCAGTAGTCCGCCCCGTCGGAGCGCTGGCTGCGCCATTCGATGCGGCTGGGCGCGGTCGCGGCAGCGCGTATCGTGGCTTGGGGAGCGGCACAGGCAAAGGCGCGCTGGCCGGCTTGCGGTGCCTCGCGCTGCGCAAGTTCCAGGCTTCCGCCGCAGGACTGCAAGGCGCGCGAATTGGCCTGCAGCAAGGCCCCGGTGGAGGCGTCGTGCACGCTCATGGCCACCGTCGCGTGATCGAACACGGCACGAAAACGTTGCTCGCTGTCCTGCAGGCGCTGGCGGCTCCACGCGTGTTCCCTGCGATGGGCCTCGGCCAGTCGCGCGTAGACCTTGCCGTTTTCCAGCAACAACGCGAGCACAACCGTGAGATCGGCCATCAGGCTGCACAGGCGCCCGACGTACCAGCCCAGGTCGAAGCGGCCGTGGTTGAGCACCCCGGCCAGGAGCACGGCCATGAGCCAGGCGGCCAGGGTCAGGTGCAGCCACAGATCCAGCACACTGCGCGTGCCGCGGCGCCATGCCAGCAGCGCCAGCGCCAGCAGGCAGGCGGCCAGGGCGCCCAGGGCCACCCAGGTCTTGGCCGGAAGGTCTCCGTCACCTCGCATCAGGGGCGGCAGCCAGGTCGCGCCCACGGTGGCGATCGCCGCGCAGGCCAGCGCGGCCAGACCGCCCAGCCCCCAGGCCACGGCCACGCTGGCTGCGCGAAGCTGCGGCGCCTCGCTCAGCGCGTGTGCCGGTGCCGCCAGTGCGTAGCCGCCGATCCCCAGCGCGAACCCGCCATGCCAGAGAAAGAACAGCCAGGCGGTGCTTTGCGCATGGCCCATCGGCAGCCACGAGCCCCCGCCCTCGCGCAGGCCCGGGAAGCTCAGGCCGTGCAGCACGGCCATGAGCGCCGAGAACCAGTAGGTGGCGCTGAGCAGGAGCAGCGCGCGCGAGCGCAGGATGCGGGCCTGGGTCAGCAGCAGCCAGGCGGTGATCAGCGCCAGCATGGCCATGGCGGCCTGATAGGCCGGCACCAGCATGCGCAAGGGGGCGAGGCGGAGGTGCAGTCCGGGCACTGCGGCCGCCACGATCAGGACCAGCGCGACCGCGGCGGCCGCGGCCGCGCGCCGCTGCGCGAGGCTCGGCGCCTGGCTGGTGCCCGGGGTCAAGGCGTCGGTCATGACGAGGGGCGACGCGGAGCCCGCAGGTTGGGAAGACTCGCTGGCGATGGGCATGAAGGAGGAGTGCACGTGGCCTGGGGCCGATCATGCGCCGAATGCCCGTCGCAAACCTTGCGCCATCGCAGGGACGGCAGCGCCGTCGCCGCTGCCGGAGCTTCAGTGCAGGCGAAAGCTGAATTCCTGCGTGACCGTGACCGCCCGGTCGCCGAGGTCCTCGCAGCGGTAGCGCAGCATGGCCCGGCGTACGGCGTCGTGAAAGATCGCCGGGCCGGAGACGATGTGGACCTCGCTCACCCGTCCGTGCTGCACCCGCGCGTGGGCGATGACCGTGCCGCCGATGCCCTCCTCGATGGCCAGCGCGGGCATGTCGGGGCGCACCTGCCGGTGGCAGATCAGCTCGGCCGCCAGCGCCGGGGATGCGGCCTGCCCGAGCGCCTGCACGGACGCGGCCCTCGAGTCAGCCGGAGTCCGGGACACAGGGCCCGCCGCTTCGGCAGGGGCCGGCGAGGCCCCGGCTGGTGCGGAAGGAGCAGCCACTGCACCGGCGGGCTGCGAGGCGTCGGGCTGCAAGGCGGTGGGGATGCGGGGTGCCTGGGGCATCGACAGGCGCGTCGACCGCAGCGGAGGCATGCGGGCTGGGCCGCTGGCGCGGTCCTTCGGTCGCCGGGGCAGGGGCAGGGGCGAGGAATGCGCGTGCCGGCCCGTGTCTTGCACGACAGGCAGGGAGGAGGGGACCGCGGAACGCGGGCGCGGCGCGGCCCCGCGCTCGGAAGTCCGCGCGGAAGCTCGCGCGGAAGTTCGCGAGGCGGTCGGGTCGGACTCGGGCGCCCGCATTCCCGAGGCCTTCACCCCCGAGGCCTGCGTCCGGCCCGGACTCCCGGCTGCCGCGCCGGCCTGCTCGATTCGCACCGTCACGGCCACGGGAGCCGGCCGCGGCGCGGAGCTCCGGACGGCATGCCACAGCGCCAGCACCACGGCCCCATGCAACAACAGCGCGGCAAGGGCGGCCATGGCGCGCAGCCTCGCATCGCTGGCTCGCGGGGCGCGTCGCCGCGGCGCAGGCCCGCGCCCGGAGGCCATGGCCGGCGACGCTGCGGCTGCTAGGCGCCTGGGCTGGGCGCGTGACGATGGCATCGAGGGCTTCGCGGGTGCTGGGATGGAGCGCAGATGGCGCGCAGATGGCGCGCGGCTGGGGACTTTCGGGATTGTGCACGCAGGGCGCCGGCCCGCGGTCATAGCCTGCCCGCATGACCCTGATCCCAAAAATCAATTGGATTCATCGAATGCGCCCCGATAGCATGAAAACTCTTCCATCCTCATGAGGAAAACTACCGATGTCGCTGATCAACACCGAAATCAAGCCCTTCAAGGCCACCGCCTACCAGAACGGCAAGTTCATCGACGTGTCCGATGCCACGTTGAAGGGCCATTGGTCGGTCGTCGTGTTCTATCCGGCCGATTTCACCTTCGTGTGCCCGACCGAGCTGGAAGACCTGGCCGATCACTATGAAGCCTTCAAGAAGCTGGGCGTCGAGGTGTACAGCGTGTCCACCGATACCCACTTCTCGCACAAGGCCTGGCACGACACCTCGGAGGCCATCGGCAAGGTGCAGTACGTCATGATCGGGGATCCCACCGGGGCCATCACCCGCAACTTCGACGTGATGATCGAGGAAGAAGGCCTGGCGCTTCGCGGCACCTTCCTGATCGACCCGGAAGGCCGGATCAAGCTGTGCGAGATCCATGACAACGGGATCGGGCGCGACGCTTCCGAACTGCTGCGCAAGGTCAAGGCCGCGCAGTACGTGGCCAGCCACCCGGGTGAAGTGTGCCCGGCCAAGTGGAAGGAAGGCGAGAAGACCCTCAAGCCTTCGCTGGACCTGGTCGGGAAGATCTGATCTCCCGTCCCGCGGCCGCGCCGCCGGCGCGGCCGCATCGCCATCGCCTGCACAGGAAACGAACATGCTGGAAGCCGAACTCCGGGACGCGCTGCGTACCCACCTGCAAAAACTCGAGCAGCCCGTGGAACTCGTGGCCTCGCTGGACGATGGCGCCAAGTCGGCCGAGCTGCGCGAGCTGCTGCACGAGATCGCCGCACTGAGCCCGCTGCTGAGCGTGCGCGAGGACGGGGCGGATTCGCGCCGCCCCTCGTTCCGCATCCTGCGCAGCGGCACCGATGTGGAGGTCGGCTTCGCCGGCATCCCCCTGGGCCACGAGTTCACCTCGCTGGTGCTGGCGCTGCTGCAGGTGGGAGGCTACCCGCCGCGCATCGCCCCCGAGCTGGCCGAGCAGGTGCGTGCGCTCCAGGGCGAGTGGCGCTTCGAGACCTTCATGTCCCTGTCGTGCCACAGCTGCCCCGACACCGTGCAGGCCCTGAACATGCTGAGCGTGCTCAACCCGCGCATCCGGCACGTCGCCATCGACGGCGCGCTGTTCCCGCAGGAGGTGGAGTCGCGCCAGGTGATGGCCGTGCCCAGCGTGTTCCTGGACGGGCAGCCCTTCGACCAGGGGCGCATGAGCGTCGAGCAGATCGTGGCGCGCCTGGACCGTGGCGCCGCCCAGCGCGAGGCGCAGGCGCTGGATGCCCGCGAGGTGTTCGACGTGCTGGTGGTGGGTGGAGGGCCGGCCGGCGCCGCCGCCGCGGTCTACGCGGCGCGCAAGGGCATCCGCACCGGCATGCTGGCCGAGCGCATGGGCGGCCAGGTGGCCGACACCATGTCCATCGAGAACCTGATTTCCGTTCCCTACACCGAGGGCCCGCGCCTGAGCGCCGCGCTGGAGCAGCATGTGCAGGCCTACGATGTGGATGTCATGCGTGGCCAGCAGGCGGCCGAGCTGCTGCCGGCTCCGGCCCCTGGCGAGCCGATCCGGCTGCGTCTGCAAGGCGGTGCGACCCTGCGGGCGCGCAGCGTGGTGCTTGCGACCGGCGCCCGCTGGCGCAACATGAACGTCCCCGGCGAGCAGGAATACCGCAACAAGGGAGTGACCTACTGCCCCCACTGCGACGGCCCGCTGTTCAAGGGCAAGCGCGTGGCGGTGATCGGCGGGGGCAACTCCGGCGTGGAAGCCGCCATCGACCTGGCTGGCGTGGTGCAGCATGTCACGCTGCTCGAATTCGACGCCCGCCTCCGCGCCGACGAAGTGCTGCAGCGCAAGCTGCGCAGCCTGCCCAACGTGCGGGTGATCACGCAGGCGCAGACCACCGAGGTGGTGGGCGACGGCAGCAAGGTGCAGGGCCTGCTCTACACCGACCGGGCCAGCGGAGCCTCCGAGCGCCTGGACCTCGAAGGGGTGTTCGTGCAGATCGGGCTGCTGCCCAATGCGGAATGGCTGAAGGGCGCGGTGGCGCTTTCGCCGCGTGGCGAGGTCGAGGTGGACGCTCGCGGCGCGACCTCGGTGCCCGGCGTGTTCGCTGCCGGCGACGTGACCACCACGCCGTTCAAGCAGATCGTCATCGCCATGGGCGAAGGTGCCAAGGCCGCGCTCAGCGCCTTCGATCACCTGATCCGCCTGCCGGCCCCGCAGGCGGCCGAGCAACAGCCGAAGGCGGCCTGAGGCCGGGCGCATCCCGGGCGCATCCCGTACCTCTCGCCCACGCCCCCGCCCTCGGCGATGGCGTGGGCGCGGCCGTGGTGGCGCCTCCACGGATGCAGTATGTTCACGCTGTCGCGGCTATCCGCCGCGGCGGCGCGTCGCCCATGTCCGACCGGGACGCGGGGATCGGCGCCTGTCCATCCGCCGGAACGACCACCATGATGTTGACAGCCGAACAGGAAATGATCCGCGACTCGATGCGCGATTTCGCGCGCGAGCGCCTGGCCCCTTTCGCCGCCCAGTGGGATCGCGAACACAGCTTCCCGCGCGAGGCGCTGCGCGAGCTCGGGAAGCTCGGGGCCATGGGCGTGACCGTGCCCGAGGAGTGGGGCGGCGCGGGCCTGGACACCATGAGCCTGGTGCTCATGCTCGAGGAGATCGCCGCCGGAGATGGCGCCACCTCGACCATCGTCAGCGTGCAGAACTCGCTGGCCTGCGGCATCACCCAGCGCTTTGGCAGCGAGGCGCAGCGCGAGCAGTGGCTCAAGCCTCTGGCGCGGGGCGAGGCCCTGGGCTGCTTTTGCCTGACCGAGCCGCATACCGGCTCCGATGCCTCGGCCATCACCACCCGTGCCGAGCGCGACGGCGATGCCTGGGTGCTCCGCGGAGTCAAGCAGTTCATCACCACGGGCAAGCATGCCGACGTGGCCATCGTCATCGCGGTGACCGACAAGACCGCCGGCAAGCGGGGCATCTCGGCCTTCCTGGTTCCCACGGCCACCCCCGGTTACGTGGTGGCGCGCCTGGAGGACAAGATGGGCCAGCACGCCTCGGACACCGCGCAGATCGTGTTCGAGGACTGCCGCGTGCCGGGCTCGGCAATGCTGGGCCGTCCCGGCGAGGGCTACCGCATCGCCCTGTCCAACCTGGAGGCCGGGCGCATCGGAATCGCCGCGCAGTCGGTGGGCATGGCACGCGCGGCCTTCGAGGCCGCGGTGGACTATGCACGCCAGCGCAAGTCCTTCGGCAGCCCGCTCATCGAGCACCAGGCCGTGAGCTTCAAGCTCGCGGACATGGCCACGCGCCTGGATGCCGCGCGCCTGCTGGTGTGGCGTGCCGCCATGCTGCGCGACGCGGGCAAGCCCTGCCTGAAGGAGGCCTCGATGGCCAAGATGTACGCCTCCGAGATGGCCGAGTCGGTGTGCTCGGACGCGATCCAGATCCATGGCGGCTACGGCTACGTGTCGGACTTCCCGGTGGAGCGCATCTATCGCGACGTCCGTGTGTGCCAGATCTACGAAGGCGCCAACGACATCCAGCGCATGCTCATCGGGCGTGCCATCGCCGAGGCGTGATGCCCGGGGGAACCGGCGGCCCGCTGCAGGGCCTGCGCGTGCTGGAGTTCGCCGCGCTGGGCCCGGCGCCTCTGGGCGCCATGTTGCTGGCCGACCTGGGCGCCCAGGTGCTCAGCGTGGAGCGCGCCCCGCGCCCAGGACGCGGCGCGGCGGGCGTCTTCGACCCCGAACGGGACGTGCTGCGGCGTAACCGTCGGGTGCTTCGCCTGGACCTCAAGCGCGAGCGTGACCTGCAGGCGGCGCGCCGCCTGGCCGAAGGCGCCGAGGTGCTGATCGAAGGCTTCCGGCCCGGGGTCATGGAACGCCTGGGCCTGGGTCCGCAGGAGTGCCTGCGGAGCAATCCGCGCCTGGTGTACGCGCGCATGACCGGCTGGGGCCAGCAGGGCCCGCTGGCGGCTCGCGCCGGGCACGACATCAACTACCTCGCCCTGTCGGGCATGTTGCACGCCATCGGCGAGCCCGGAGGCAAGCCCGTGGTGCCGCTGAACCTGGTGGCCGACGGAGGTGCCGGGGGCATGATGCTGGCTTTCGGCGTGCTGGCCGCCTTGACCCACGCGCGCGCCACCGGCCAGGGCCAGGTGGTGGACGCCGCCATGGGCGAGGGCTGCGCGCTGCTCGGATCCATGATCCACACCTTGCGCGCCATGGGGAGCTGGAGCGGGGGGCGCGGCGACAACCTGCTCGATGGCGGAGCCTATTTCTACGGCACCTATGCCTGTGCCGACGGTGGCTACGTGGCCGTCGGCGCGATCGAGCCCGAGTTCCACGAACAGTTGCTGCGCGGGCTCGGGCTGCCTGCCGCCGACTTCGCCGATCCCCAGGACCGCAAGCGCTGGCCCGAGCGCCGTGAGCGTCTCGCCAGGGTGTTCGCCACGCGAAGCCGGCAGGCCTGGTGCGAGGTCTTCGCCGGCACCGATGCCTGCGTGACGCCTGTGCTGGACATCGACGAGGCACGGTGCCATCCGCATCATGTGGCGCGGGGCAGTTTCGTGGACTCGGGCGGCGTGCCGCAGGCGGCGCCCGCACCCCGTTTCGGCGCCACCGCGCCGCCGGCGCCGCAGCGCCCGCGCGAGGCGGATGCGGCGCTGCTGATCGACTGGGGACTGGATCGCGGGCTGGCCGAGGCGCTGGCCCGATCCGGGGAATAAAAAGAACGATCGTTCGATTCTTCGGGCGGCGCCCTACAATGCGCCCCACGAACCGAACGCGAGCACGACAACGGAGACTCGAATGCCAACCCCGGAGCAGTGGCTGCAGCAGTATGGGCCCCGAGAGGCCATGGAATACGACGTGGTGATCGCTGGAGCCGGCCCGGCCGGCCTGGCGACGGCCATTCGCCTCAAGCAGCTTGCGGCGCAGTCCGGCCGGGACCTTTCCGTATGCGTGCTGGAAAAGGGCTCCGAGCCCGGCGCCCACATCCTGTCGGGCGCCGTGATGGACCCGCGGGCGCTGGGCGAACTGCTGCCCGACTGGCAGCAGCAGGGTGCGCCGCTGCGCCAGCCGGTCACGGAGGATCTGTTCTGGTTCCTCGACCAGGCCGGGCATCGCGCGGTGCCCGCCGCGCTGCAGCCCGCGTGCTTCCGCAACCATGGAAATTTTGTCATCAGCCTGGGCGAGGTGACGCGCTGGCTGGCGCAGCAGGCCGAGGCGCTGGGCGTGGAGATCTTCTCCGGCTTCGCAGCGGCTGAAGTCCTGTTCGATGGGTCCGGCGCGGTACGCGGCGTGGCCACCGGCAATCAGGGCGTGGGCAAGGACGGGCAGCCCGGCGGCGCCTTCCAGCTGGGCATGGAGCTGCAGGCACGCTACACGGTGTTCGCCGAGGGCGCGCGCGGGCAGCTGGGGCGCGAACTCATCGCCCGCTACAAGCTCGACGAGGGGCGCGACCCGCAAAGCTACGCCATCGGCATCAAGGAGCTGTGGGAGGTCCCCGCCGCGCAGGCGCACCCTGGCCGGGTGCTGCACAGCGCGGGCTGGCCGCTGGACAAGAACACCTACGGCGGGGCCTTCCTGTACCACCTCGACGATCGCAAGGTGGCCGTGGGCCTGGTGGTCGGACTGGACTACCGCAACCCCTGGCTCAGCCCCTTCGAGGAATTCCAGCGCTTCAAGACCCATCCGTCGATCCGCCCGATGTTCGAGGGCGGCAAGCGCATCGGCTACGGGGCGCGCGCCTTGACGGCGGGCGGCCTGCTGTCGCTGCCCAGGCTGGTGTTCCCCGGAGGCTGCCTGGTGGGCTGCGAGGCGGGCTTTCTCAACGCCTCGCGCATCAAGGGCAGCCATGCGGCCATCAAGTCGGGCATGCTCGCCGCCGAGGCCATCGCCCAGGCCGTGGGCGGCGGGCGTCGGGGCGACGTGCTGGAGGACTATCCCAAGGCTTTCGAGGCCTCCTGGCTGCACGAGGAATTGCATCGCGCACGCAATTTCAAGCAATGGTTCAAGAAGGGGCGCACCATCGGCACCCTGATGACCGGGGTCGAACAGCTGTTGCTGGGCGGGCGCGTGCCGTGGACCCTGCATCGCAAGGAGCCG
This sequence comes from Pseudomonadota bacterium, assembly GCA_021808445.1. Lineage (GTDB taxonomy): Bacteria > Pseudomonadota > Gammaproteobacteria > Burkholderiales > Burkholderiaceae_C > Thiomonas_A. The sequence continues at coordinate 6,618 of JAKBBP010000039.1, read as the reverse complement.
GACTACAAGGCCCTGCAACCCGCCGATGCCATGCCGCGCATCGACTATCCGAAGCCGGACGGCAAGCTCAGCTTCGACCGCCTGTCCTCGGTGTTCCTGAGCAACACCAACCACGAGGAGCACCAGCCCGCGCACCTCACCCTGCGCGATGCCTCGGTGCCCGTGGCCCTGAACCTGGCGCGCTACGCCGGGCCCGAGCAGCGCTACTGCCCCGCCGGGGTCTATGAGTTCGTGCCGGCCGAGGGCGGCGGCGAGCGCCTGCAGATCAACGCGCAGAACTGCGTGCATTGCAAGACCTGCGACATCAAGGACCCGACCCAGAACATCGTCTGGGTCGCTCCCGAAGGGGGCGGTGGGCCCAACTACGTCGGCATGTGAGTCCTCCCGCCCGGGAGCGACGGCGCAGCTTGTGGTGGCGCAAGGAAGCGGCAGGGGGACGCGCGGACAATCCGTGGGGTGCGGTGATCGGGGGGAGGCGGGCCATGGGTGTGGAGCGGGAGCTCAAGTTCTCGGTGTCGGAAGACACGGCGCGCGCGGTGTCGGGGCATGCCCTGCTGCTGCTGGCGGGGGCCCCGCGGCCCCGGCTGCTGCAGAGCTGGTATTTCGACACCCCGGATCTGCAGCTGGGCGCGGCCGGCATGGTGCTGCGCGTGCGCGATGCCGAGGGGTCCAGCGTGGTCACGGTGAAAGCGCGTGGCGCGGATGCGCTGGGCGCGCAGCGCAGCGAGTGGGAGTGGGGTGCGCTGGACAGCAGCGCGGCGGGTGGCCTGGGGCCTCGTGACCTGCGCCAGGCGCTGCGCGTGACCCCGCTGGGGGGCCTCGCCCAAGCCCGCGGGCTGGACGCCCCTGCACTGCGGCGGGTGCTCGAGCCCCGGTTCGGCACGCGTTTCGAACGTCAGACCTGGCTACTGGCCTGGAACGGCGCGCGCCTCGAAGTGGCGCTGGATCGCGGGGTGTGCCAGGCACGCAGCCCCCAGGGCCTGGTCGATGCGCCGCTGTGCGAGCTCGAACTGGAAGTGCTGGACGGCGGCCTGGATGCGGCCTGGGATCTGGCCTGGACCCTGGCGCAGGATCTGGCGCTGCTGCTCAGTCCCGTGGACAAGGCGCGGCGCGCCGCCGCGCTGCTGGCCGGCGAACGTCCGCGGGCCCTGCCGGAGCCCGGCGCCCTGGCGCGCGACGCCACGCTGGGCCAGGCGGTCCAGGACTGGCTGCAGACCGCCTGCGCGCAACTCGCGGTGTGGGCCGAGCGCATCGGCTCGGCCGACGAGGAGCGCGACGTGCATCAGTTCCGGGTGGTGCTGCGCCGTCTGCGCACCGCGCTGCGGTGGCTGGCGCCCCACCTGGGCACCGCCGCGGCGCGCTGGCTGCGCGCCGAGCTGCGCTGGGCGCACCAGCTCGCCGGCCTGGTGCGCGACGGCGACGTGGCGCTGCTGTTGCTGCGCGAGGTGGAGACCATCGAGGTGGACGCGGCGGCCCAGGCCGCGGTGCTGGCACAAGGCATCGAGGCGCAGCGTGGCAAGCATCGTGGCGCGCTGTGCGCCTATGTGCGCAGCGCCCGCTTCGGACGCCTGCTGCTGGCGCTGGGGCGCTGCAGCGCCCGCGCGGTGCAGCACGAAGTGCCTGGAGCAGCGAAGGAACAGGCGCAGGGAGCCGCGCCAGGGCGCAGCGCGATGCGCGCGGACGGCGCGCGCGGCCAGGCCGCCCTGCGCCGCCTGGCCGCGCGCGCCCTGCGTGAGGATGCACGCAGCTGGCGCGTGGCGTCGCGCGCATGCGTCGGCGCCCTGCAATCCGCATCGTCCGGGCAGCGACCCGGAGCCGAGGACACGGCACGCCTGCATGCGCTGCGCATCGCCTCCAAACGCCTGCGCCTGTCGGCCGAGCGCATGGCAGGCCTGTTGCCTCGCGGGCCGAGGCAGCGCCACCTGCATGCCGGCAAGCAGGCGGCGGCGCTGCAGAGCGGGCTGGGCGACTGGCACGACGCCGAGCGCCTCTTGCTGGAGGCGCTGGGCGCCCAGGACGCGATGCCCGCGCTGTGCGCCTGGCTGGAGCGTCGGGCGCTGGGCAGGCTGCAGGCCGTCGCGCAGGGGCTGGCCCCGAGCCGGGGTCCGCAGCCCTGAGTCCCGCCGGCACGGCTCGGCTCGGGGGTTTATACTGACGGGTTCCCCGCATTGCCGGCGGCCCAGGATGGCCGCGCGCGCGCTGGGCGGGGCGCGATGCCCAGGAGAGGATTTCGGATGTCGAGCGGCGCGAACCCCGATGCAATCCGGCGCAGGAGAACCTTCGCCATCATTTCCCACCCCGACGCCGGCAAGACCACCTTGACGGAAAAGCTCCTGCTGTTCTCGGGGGCGATTCAGATCGCGGGTTCGGTGAAGGCGCGCAAGGCCAGCCGCCACGCCACCTCCGACTGGATGGAGATCGAGAAGCAGCGGGGCATCTCGGTGGCCTCCTCGGTCATGCAGATGGAGTGGCGCGACTGCGTCATCAATCTGCTCGACACCCCCGGGCACCAGGATTTCTCCGAGGACACCTATCGTGTGCTCACCGCGGTGGACGCGGCGTTGATGGTCATCGACGCGGCCAACGGCGTGGAGGCGCAGACCTTGCGCCTGCTCGAGGTCTGCCGCGCGCGCAACACCCCCATCATCACCTTCGTGAACAAGATGGACCGCGAGGTGCGTGCCCCGCTGGACCTGATGGACGAGATCGAGCGACACCTCGGCATGGACGCCGTGCCGCTGAGCTGGCCGGTGGGCATGGGCAAGAACTTCCACGGCGTGCTGGACCTGCGCCTGCAGCGCATGCGGGTGTTCCGCGCCGGCGAGGATCGTCTGGACGACGCCGACGACGAGATCATCGACGGCCTGGACAACCCCCAGCTGGCCCAGCGTTTCGGGGCCGAGCACGCGCAGGCGCGCGAGGAGCTCGAGCTGCTGCGCGAGGCCACGGCCGAGCTGGACCTGCAGGCTTTTCGCTCCGGGCGCCAGTCCCCGCTGTTCTTCGGCTCGGCCATCAACAACTTCGGCGTGCGCGAGGTGCTCGACGCGCTGGTGGACCTGGCACCGCCGCCGCAGCCGCGCCCGGCGGTGCAGCGGGTGGTGGAGCCCGACGAATCCCGCTTCAGCGGCGTGGTGTTCAAGATCCAGGCCAACATGGACCCGGCGCACCGCGACCGCATCGCCTTCGTGCGGGTGTGTTCCGGGCGCTTCACCCGCGGCATGCGCCTGCGCGTGGGGCGCAGCGGCAAGGACATCCGCCCCAACACCGTGGTGGCCTTCATGTCGCAGCGCCGCGAATTGCTCGAGGAGGCCTGGGCCGGGGACATCATCGGCATTCCCAACCACGGCACGCTGCGTCTGGGCGACACCCTCACCGAGGGCGAGAGCCTGCAGTTCACCGGACTGCCGTTTTTCGCGCCGGAGCTGTTCCAGGCGGTGGAGATCGCCGACCCGCTGCGCAGCAAGCAATTGCGCACGGGCCTGATGCAACTGGGCGAGGAGGGCGCGATCCAGGTGTTCCGGCCGCATTTCAGCGGCAGCCTGCTGCTGGGAGCGGTGGGGGCGCTGCAGTTCGACGTGGTGCTGCACCGGCTCAGCGGGGAGTACAACGTCGCCGCACGCCTGGGTTCCACGCCCTACCGCGTGGCGCGCTGGATCCACAGCGACGACGAGCGCGAGCTCAAGCGCTTCATCGACGAGAATGCCCACCGCATCGCCTACGACGTGGTCGACGCGCCGGCGGTGCTGCTGACCCACGCGGCCGAGCTCCGGGTGCTGCAGGAGCGCTGGCCGCAGATTTCCTTCCACGCCCTGCGCGAGCACGCGGGTCGGGTGTTCCAGACCGACCTGGCGGCCTGAGGCCAGGCACGTCGCGATGCGCGCCCGCGGCTTCGCATCCCTGCTGCTGGCCGAGCTGCGCTCCGCGCAGATGGGACTGATCTGGCTGGCCCTGGTGCTGGCGGCCACCGCGCTGTCCGGGGTGGGGTTCGTGGCGCAGCGCCTGCACGCCGGCCTGCAGCGCGACGCCGCGCAGTTGCTGGGCGGGCAGTTGCTGCTGCGCGGTGACCACGCCTTGCCTGCGGAGTTCGAACAGCACGCCGGCATGCTCGGCCTGCGCACGGCGCGCTTCGAATTGTTCGCCAGCATGGCCCTGGGGCCCGGTGCGCAGGGGCGCACCCAGCTCGTGGCGGTGAAGGTCGTGGGGCCGGGCTATCCCCTGCTCGGGCATGTCACGCTGCGTCCGGTGCTGCCCGGTGCCGCCCTGCCGGACGCACCGATCCCGCAGCCGGGCACCGTGTGGGTGTCCGCGCAATTGGCGCAACGCCTGGGCGCGCCACCGCGGGGCCCCATCCTGCTCGGGCAGCGCAGCCTGCGCATCGCCGCCGTGGTGAGCGGCGAACCGGACCGCGGAGCCGGCATCCCGGGGCTGGCTCCGAGGGTCATGCTCAACCAGGCCGACCTGGCGTCCACGGGGCTGATCCAGCCTGCCAGCCGCGTCGAGTACGCGCTGGCGCTGGTGGGGCCGCAGCCGGCGGTGGACGCCTATGCCTCGTGGGCGCGTGCCCTGATCCGCCGCGACGCCTTGCGCGGGCTGCGCCTGAGCACCCCGGACGCGGCCGGCAACGGCTTCGACCGCAACCTGCAGCGCGGCGCCGACTACCTGCGCCTGGTGGCCCTGCTGGCGGCGCTGCTCGCGGCGGTGGCGGTGGCGGTGGCGGCGCAGGATTTCGCGCGCCGGCGCCAGCAGGTGGTGGCCCTGCTCAAGGCCCTGGGCATGCGTCGGCGCACCGTGCTGGCGCTGGTGGTGGCCGAGCTCGCCGGGCTGGGCATCAGCGCGACCTTGCTGGGCAGCCTGGCCGGGCTGGGACTGCAGGCGCTGCTGCTGGGCCTGCTGCATCGCCTGGTGGACCCCGGACAGCTGGGCGAACCCGGATGGCAGCCCGCCGCGCTGGCCTTCCTGACCATGGGCAGCCTGTTGCTGGCCTTCGCGCTGCCCGCCCTGCTGCGCCTGGCCGGAGTACCTCCGCTGCGGGTGTTGCGCCGCGAGGCCGTGGCCGCGGGGGGCGCGGCGCGGCTGCTCGGGGCTCTGGGACTGGCGTTGTTCGCGCTGGTCTGCCTGCTGCTGGGCGGCCACGGCTGGCTGGGCTGGATCGCGCTGGGCGCCTTCGCCTCGGTGGCCGCGCTGCTCGCCGCGACCTCCTGGGCCCTGCTGCCCCTGCTGCGGGCGGCCGGCGAGCGCCGGCGCGGTGCGGCGGCGCTGGCGGCGCGCCAGTTGGGCGCTCGCGGCTGGAGCGCGGTGGCGCAGATCACGGCGCTGGGCCTGGCGCTGATGGCTCTGTTGCTTGTCGGCATGCTGCGCGACGGTCTGCTGGCGGGCTGGGAGGCCTCGCTGCCCGCCAATGCGCCCGATCGCTTTGTCATCAACGTACAGCCCGGGCAGGGGGCGGCCTTTCGTGCCGCGCTGGCGCAGGCGGGCATCCGTGGCTACGACTGGTACCCCATGGTGCGCGCGCGCCTGGTGGCGGTGAACGGTCGCGCGGTGTTCGGTCGCGACTACCACGACCAGCGCGCCCGCATGCTCATCGACCGCGAATTCAACCTGTCCACCGCGCAGTCGCTGCCGGTGAACAACCGCATCGTGGCCGGAAGCTGGGCAGCCACCGCGGGGCCCGCGGCGCGTGAACTCTCGGTGGACCAGGGCATCGCGGCGACCCTCGGCCTGAAGCTCGGAGACCGGCTGCGGTTCGACATCGCCGGCGCGACCCTGGATGCGCGTATCGGCAGCCTGCGCAAGGTGGACTGGGCCTCCATGCACGCGAACTTTTTCGTGCTGGCGCCGCGCGCCATGCTGGAGCGCCAGCCCTTCACCTACCTGGCAGCCTTCCACGAGGGGGCGCAGGCCTCGCCCGAGCTCGATGCCAGCCTGGGCCGGCGCTTTCCCGACATCACGATCATCGACCTGGCCGAACTGCTGGCCCAGCTTCGCCACCTGCTCGCGCAGGTGGGAACCGCCGTGCAATGGCTGTTCGTGTTCGCTCTGGGAGCCGGGTTGACCGTGCTGGTGGCCAGCCTGTTCATCGGGCGTCGCGAGCGCGAGCACGAGACCGCGCTGTGGCGCGTGCTCGGTGCTTCCGACGCCTTGCTGCGCCGGGTCATGGCCGCCGAACTCCTGCTCGCGGGGGCGCTGGCCGGGCTGCTCGGCGCGGGCGGGGCGATGGCCGCGGCCTGGCTGCTGGCCCGCAAGGTCTTCGAGTTCGCCTGGCTGCCGTCGCCGCTGTGGCTGCCCGCCGGCATGCTGGCCGGCGCGCTGCTCGCGCTGATCGTGGGCTGGCTGAGCCTGCGGCGGGTGTTGCACCTGCCTCCCATGCGCCTGCTGCGTGCCGCCGACTGAGCGCCGGGGCCCGGCCCGGCACCTTGATCTCCGGCAAGGCCCCGTGCGCGTCCCGCCCGACAATGGGCACCCCTTCCACCGTTCTTCCCACATCGATGTCTTCCGAAGACCAGCCACAGGGGCCGACCCCTTATGAACAACTCGGCGGCGAGCGCGGCGTGCGCGCGCTGGTGGACAGGTTCTACGACCTGATGGATCTGGAACCACGTTTCGCCGCGCTGCGCGCGA